>JAEUHA010000060.1 GCA_016793535.1 Opitutaceae bacterium
CGTGGCGCGCACCGCATCCGGCAGTGCGAGGGCGATGAAAAGCCGCTCGGTGGTCATGGTCCGCGGGATCGGCGACGCGTCGGGTGCGGTGGGGTCAGGACCAGTTGAAGTTGAAGCTGACGCTGATCCGCTCGGCCTCCACGCGGTTCGCCGGCACCTCGTGCCGGAGCCAGCTTTCGAAGAGGATCACATTGCCGGCCTGGGCGGGGTAGGTCACGTGCACCTGGTTTTCGCGCCGCGCGGCGGGCACGCGCGGCGGGGCGGCCATGAAGCGGTCGAGCCGAGGATCCTCGAACTTGAGGCCGGGACAGCCGCGCGGCGTCGCCACGTAGTAGGTGCCGCTGATGAAGGAGAGCGGATGCAGGTGCAGAGAATGCGCGGCCGTCGGCGGCATGATGTTCACCCACAGGTCGGTCAGCCGGATCGACCGGCCGCGGAGGTTGAAGTCGAGGGCGCGCGCGAAGGTGCGGACGTGTTTCGTGAGCTTCTTCTCGAGGTCGGCGAACGTGCTCGAGAACCGGTGCAGTTCGTTCATCGAGGCATAGCTCGTGTAGCCACCGGGATAGTTCTTTTCCGACCAGCGCCGGCCCGCGGTGTCGAAGTCGCGCAGGCGCCGGCACTCCTCGGCGAGTTCGAGGTTCAGCCGGTCGAGGCCCGACGGCTGGAGCGGCTCACAGTAGATGAAGGTCGGAAACCAGGCGCGGATCGGCATGATGGGACAGCGAGGCGGGTTTTCCGCCCGGACTCAATGCAGCGCTCCGGCGCGTTTTTTGGCGTGCGTCAGGGCGACCGGCCGGACGTGATCAGGGCCGCACCCCTTCATGAAACCGTTCCGCCTCCCCGTTCGCCTGTTCGCCCTCGTCCTGACCCTGCTGCCGGTGCTGCCGGCGGCGGCCGCGAGTGCGCCCAAGAAAGTGCTCGTCGTGACCGTGACCACCGGCTTCCGCCATTCGTCGATTCCGGTGGCGGAAAAAGTGCTCGCCCAGCTCGCCCAGGAGAGCGGGAAGTTCACCGTCGATTTCGTGCGCCAGCCCGAAGGCGAGCCGCGTCGCCCCGGCCGGCCGCGGCCAGGGCCCAAGGGACCCGACGATCCGGCGCACCAGGCGGCGTTGAAGGCGTATGAAGCCGGTGAGGCCGCCTTCAAGCAGGCGTACGCCGCGTGGTTGCCGAAGGCATCGGCCGCGCTGGCCCAGCTCAGTCCCGCCAATCTGCGGCGTTACGACGCGGTGTTGTTTGCGAGCACCACCGGGGACGATTTTCCGCTGCCGGACAAGCAGGGCTTCGTCGACTGGGTGGCGTCCGGCAAGGCGTTCATCGGCGTGCATGCCGCGACCGACACGCTGAAGAGCTTTGCGCCGTATGTCCGCATGATCGGCGGGTCGTTCAAGACGCACGGTCCGCAGGTCACGGTGGAGTGCATCAACCAGGATCCGGCCCATGCCGCGTGTGCGCCGCTGCCCGCCCGGTGGACGGTGTTCGACGAGATTTATCAGCTCAACCATTTCAACCGGGCCAACGTCCACGGCCTGCTCACGCTCGACCGGCTGATGCTCACGTCCGATGACATCGCGCAGCAAAAATCGACGCCCGGTGATTATCCCGTCGCATGGAGCCGCCTGCACGGGAAGGGACGCGTGTTCTACACCTCGCTCGGCCACCGCGAAGACATGTGGGATCCGGCCTACGGTGATGCGGCGTCGCGCAAGAACTCACCCGAGGTGGCCCGCCAGTTCCAGCAGCATGTGCTCAACGGCATCCTGTGGGCGCTCGGCCTGGCGCCGGGCGACGCGACGCCGGGAAAGTAGGTTGGGGGTGGGCGATCCGCCAGAAGGAGCGGCGTTACGTCGTGACTGGGCGGTCGGCGAAACGTTCGATCGCGGCGTAAAGCCGCTCCCCCAGCGTCCAACCTGTGCAGCCCGTCAGGGTTGCACGAACAGGCGGTCGAGCACCTCGCGAATCACCTCGGGCGGGGGCTTGTTCCGCACGTTCGGCTGGTAGTAGCGCGCGTCGGCGAGTTTCTTGCGCGGATGCACGGTGTGCACCTCGAGGGTGAGCTCGATCAGATAGGTGCGAAAATCCCACTCCCAGCGCGTGTCGTAGGTGAGGAGCAGGTCGGTCTTCTCGGGCAGCATGGTGAGCGGACCCGAGGACGCGTCGCGTCCCAGCCGCCGGAGTTCCGCGACGAACAGCTCGTCGATGTGGTGATTGTCGTTCAACCGGCGCTCCACGTAGACCCGCGGGTAGCGGTCGAGGGCCACGACCTTGCGGGCGGAGATCGAGGTCGTGCAGCCGGACGGCGCGAGCGCGAGCAGCGGCAGCAGGAGACGGAGGACGAGCGGGCGGAGGTTCAACCGGTTTCAACTCCGACGCGCCCGGGCCGCGGGCGCAAGGCTCGGGCGCGGGGTGTCACTTGAATCCGGATACTCGCGTGTGCTCGAGCACCTCGCGCAGGGTGGTGCGCCAGTTGACCCGCGCGTAGACGCCCTGGTCGGTGCCGCGGCCTTCCTCGTGTTCGCCGCGGAGCGCGAGTTCGACCTGCCACTTGCCGGGCAGCCTCAGGCGCTCGCTGCGGACGAGGGGGACATCCCACACGGTGCCGACGAGCACCTCGTGGCCCAGCCGCAGGTCGCCGGGTTCCGCGATGTGCCGGAACCGGTATTCGGTGAAATAACCAAACTCCCCGGGCTTGTAGAGCAGGCCCTGCGCGATGGTCAGCACATGCCGGCGGATGACCTCGGGCGGCGGTGGATCGCGGCGGGTGAGCTTCACGCTGCGGTCGTAGCTGATGTTCACGTAGAACGTCGTCGCCTTCCAGCGGGTCAGCTCGCGCGCCGCGCTGACGAACGGCTTCACATGCGTGTAGTGGTCGTTCACGTCGGTCGGCGGCTTGCCGAGCGGAATGCGGGTCTCGAAGCCGACCGTCGTGTCGGTGAAGAACTTGACGGCATGCCCCAGGTCGTAGCGGGCGCCGAGCTTTGCCTCACCGGGTCCCCAGCGGTGGTCGCGGCCGCTGTTGAAAGGGCTGGGAATGAACGGGACGAGTCCCGCCTGCAGTTCGGTCCGGTCGGTGAGACCGTACCGCACCTCGAACGGAAAGCGCATGTACTCCTCGTCGCGCAGGTCGCCGAACTTGGGCCGAAAATGGAGCGTGATATTGTTCTCCTCGAGCACGCCGGGCAGCATCGTGTCGAGGAAATCGGTCATCCGCAGCATCTGCTCCTTCACCCGGCTGGTGGCGGAAAGCGGCTCGGCCGCCTCCGCGCTGCCGCCCCGCGCGATGGCAAGCAGCGCGACGAGGAGGTGGGCGTGGAGGCGAAAGCGGACGCGGGGCATAGAGGGCACGGACAGTCTCGGCGACGGGTGGTGCCTGGGATTTCGCAGGAAGGGAGGAGCGGTGCGGCTGTTCCTTCAATCGGAAAATAAATGACCGGCTGCAGCGAATAATCGCCGGCAGCCGGTCGGGGAAAAGCGCGGAAAAAGCAGCCTCAGCGGCCGTGCAAGTAGCTCATCAGCAAGTTTTCCAGATACTCCTGCCGGCCGGAACGCGGCGTGGGCTCCCCGAGCTGGGTGAGCACGAGCTTCTCGAGCTGGCGGAAGTTGGTCCGCCGGGTCTCGATCGCGCGGCCGAAGCCGGAGTCGTAGCTCGCATAGCGCTCGGCCACGAACTGTTCGAATTTCCCGTCGGCCAGGATCCGGCGGGCCAGCTTGAACGCGAGCGCGTAGGCATCCATGCCGCCGATGTGCGCATGGAACAGGTCCTCGGGATCGATCGAGGGCCGGCGCAGCTTGGCGTCGAAGTTGAAACCGCCGGAGCCGAGCCCGCCCGCGCGCAGGATCGAGATCATGGCGAGGGTCAGCTCGCGCACGTCGGTGTTGAACTGGTCGGTGTCCCAGCCGAGCAGCAGGTCACCGGCGTTGGCGTCGATCGAACCCAGCATGCCCGCGGCCGCGGCGACTTCGATTTCGTGCTGGAAGGTGTGGCCGGCGAGCGTGGCGTGGTTGGTCTCGATGTTGAACTTGAAGTGCGACTCGAGCCCGTAGGTCCGCAGGAAGGCGATGCCGCTGGCCACGTCGAAGTCGTACTGGTGCTTGGTCGGCTCCTTCGGCTTCGGTTCGATCAGGAACTGCCCCTTGAACCCGATCGACTTCGCGTAGTCGACGGCCATGTGCAGAAAGGCGGCGAGGTGATCCTGCTCCCGCTTGAGGTTCGTGTTGAGGAGCGTCTCGTAGCCTTCGCGGCCGCCCCAGAAAACGTAGTTCTCGCCGCCGAGCTGCTTCGTGATCTCGAGCGCCTTCTTCACCTGCGCGGCGGCGTAGGCGAAGACGTGGGCGTCGGGATTGGTCGAGGCGCCCGCCAGGTAGCGGGGATGGGAGAAGAGGTTGGCCGTGCCCCAGAGCAGCTTGACGCCCGTGGCCTGCTGCAGGTCCCACGCGTGTGCCGCGATCGCATCGAGGAACTTGTTCGACTCGGCCAGCGTCCGGCCCTCGGGCGCGATGTCGCGGTCGTGAAAGCAATAGAAGGGGGCGCGGATCTTCTGGAAGAACTCGAACGCGGCGTCCATCCGGGTCCGGGCAACCGAGACCGGGTCCCGGCCGCTTTCCCATGGACGCACGATGGTGCCCGGTCCAAACGGATCCGCGCCGGTGCCGCGGAACGCGTGCCAGTAGGCGATCGAGAACCGCAGGTGCTCGGCCATCGTCCGGCCGTCGATCACCTCCGTGGGATCATAGTGCCGGAAGGCGAGGGCGTTGTCGGTCCGGGGGCCCTCGTAAGCGACGGTGGCGATGCCGGGGAAGTGAATGCGGGATTTTTTCATGGCGGCGTTGCGGGAGCGGACAGTCTACCGGAACGGCCGGCGCCGGTGGTAGCAAAGATCCCCATATTTCTTTTGATTTTTTGCACCCCGGCCGGCTGGCTGCGGGCATGGCGCGACAGCAGGAAACGCGGACGGAGCAGGCCGGATCCCCGGGGCCGCGGGCACCGCGCCGGCGGGCGGGGGCGGCGCCGGCGTTCAAGGTCGCACTCCTGATCGAGACCTCGAACCGCTACGGGCGGGATCTGCTGTACGGGGTGCGCGACTGGACGCGCACCGGCGAGCGGTGGGCGATCCGGTTCACGGAGCAGGCGCGGCTCGCGCCGCTGCCCTCGTGGCTGCCGGCTTGGGAAGGCGACGGCATCATCGCGCGCGTGGATTCACCGCGGATCGCGGCGGCGCTGCGGCGCACCGGGCTGCCGGTGGTGGACGTGAGCGCGGAGCGGTTCGCGTCGGAGTTCCCCCGCGTCAGCGTCGACAACGCCGCGGTGGCCCGGCTCGCGGCCGAGCACCTGCTCGGCAAGGGATTCCGGCACCTCGCCTTCGTCGGCGACACGCACTTTCTCTGGGCGGCGCAGCGCGGCCGGGATTTCCGCCGGGTGGTCGGCGCGGCGGGCGCGCGCTGCGCGAGCTTCGAGCCGGCGGGGACGAAGGCGCGACCGCCCGGATCCGACGCTGACATCCGCGCGCTGGCCGACTGGCTCGAGCGGCAGCCGCGGCCGCTGGGCGTGTTTGCGTGTTATGACGGCCGGGCGCAGCAGGTGCTCGAGGCCTGCCAGCTGCGCGACTGGGCGGTGCCGGACGAGATCGCGGTGGTCGGCGTCGACAACGATGACCTCCTCTGCGAGCTGTGCACGCCGCCGCTCAGCAGCGTGCTGCCCAATGCGCGGCGGACCGGCTACGAGGCGGCGGCGATGCTGGCCCGCATGATGCGTGGCGAACGGCAGACCCGGCAGACCCGTTACGTGCCGCCCGTGCGCGTGGTCGAACGGCAGTCGACCGACACGGTGTCCGTCGCGGATGCCCGCGTCGCGCAGGCCCTGCGATTCATCCGGGCCCAGGCCGGCGAGCGCATCAATGTCAGCGACGTGCTGCGCGCGGTGCCGCTCTCGCGCACGCTGCTCGAGCGGAAGTTCAAGGCCGCGCTCGGCCACTCGCCGCACCGCGAGATCGTGCGGCAGCGCATCGCCCGGGCGAAGCACCTGCTGGTGGAGAGCGAGGTGTCGATCGCCGTCGTGGCGGAGCTCGCCGGTTTCGACAACGCCAGTTATCTCAGCGTGGCATTCCGCCGCGAAACCGGCGAGAGCCCGTACGCCTGGCGCGCCCGCCACCGCCTGGTCGCGCCCGGGAGCGGCGTGTAACCAAAAAGATACTTCCCGGGGTTGCCGCCATCCCCGGACTTCTGATTCAATGGCGTTCGTTCGCGAATAAATATCATGACCAAGCACACCCTTGCACTACTGACCACCAGCGTGGCGCTGCTCTTGACCGGAGCAACGGCCACGGCGCAGTCCACCGCCCCGGTCGCCTCCTCCACCCAAGCCACCGGCTCCATCTCGGGCCGCGTACTCAACGTCGGCACCGGGCAGTACCTGACCAACGCCCGGGTCACGGTGAAGGGCACCAACACCACGGTCTTCACCGACAAGGACGGCAGCTACCGCATCGCCGGCGTCCCGAGTGGCCCCGTGACGCTCGAGGTCTTCTTCACCGACCTCGACCTGGCCACCGCGCAGGTCGTGGTGCCGGCCGGCGGCACCGCGCAGCAGGACGTGAACCTGACCTCCGTCGCCCGCTATGGCCGGACCAGTGACGGCACCGTGAAGCTCGACGCCTTCGTGGTCGCGCAGGAGCGCGAAACCGACGCGCAGGCCATCGCGGTCAACGAGCAGCGCTTCGCCCCCAACATCAAGAACGTCATGTCGACCGACTCCCTCGGCGACGTGCTCGGCGGCTCGGTCGGCGAGTTCATGAAGTTCCTCCCCGGTGTCACGGTCGAGAGCGACCTCGCCGACGTCTCCGGGGTCTCGATCCGCGGCATCGGCGGCGGCATGACCTCGATCACCAACGACGGCGCGCCCGCCTCCAACATCTGGGTGAGCGCCACCCGCTCGGTCGACGTGCGCTCGATGGCGCTGAACGACATCGCGCGCATGGAGGTCTCCAAGGTGCCGACGCCCGCCAATCCGTCCGACTCCCTCGCCGGCTCGATCAATCTCGTGAGCAAGAGCGCATTCGAACGCAGCGGGCGGCAGCTGCGGTACTCGCTCAACCTGATCGGCAATCACGAGAACCTCGACCTCAAGAAGACGCCGCATTCCCACGGGGACAAGATGACCTACAAGATCTTCCCCGGCGCCAGCCTCGACTTCACCTGGCCCGTCACGAAGCGGTTCGGCGTCGTGATCGCCGCGAATCACTCGCGCTCGTTCAACGAACAACACCGCACGCTGCAGACGTGGACCTCGATCGTGCCCCCGGGTTCGCCCGCCGGCACGCCGATCAACTACGCGAACCCGATCCTCAACTCGCTCGCGCTCCTCGACGGCCCCCGTGACCTCACGCGCAACACGCTCAGCGTGAAAGCCGACTGGAAGATCACCGACAACGGCGTCCTCTCCATCGGCCACGTCGCCAGCCGCACCGACACGCGCATCGGTTCACTCTCCTACACCTGGAACACGAGCACCACCGCCACCTCCTCGATCGCGGGCGGCCGGGCCCTGGCCTGGGACGGCACCCAGACGCTCGGCGCCACCGGCCGCGCCTCGCTCAACAACAACGGCACCAACCAGCTCATCAACCAGATCACCGACACCAGCAACGTCAGCTACCGCTACGACAACGGCCGCTGGCGCGTGGAGACCGGCGTGAGCCGCTCCGCCTCGCAGACGAAGCGCCGGTACTTCGACGCCGGCTTCTTCCTCCAGACGAGCGCGATCCAGCGCTTCCCGGTCCGCATCAACTTCCTCGATCTCGCGCCCGGGGCCGCGCTGCCCGGCCGCATCGAGGTCTTCGACAACAACAACCAGCCCGTGGACTGGAACAACCCGGCGAATCTCCGCGGCAACACCGCCAACAACGCCAATCTCCACAACCACAGCTACACCAACCAGGGCTACGTCAACGTCCGCCGCACGCTCGATTTCATGCCGGTGCCGACCGCGGTCCAGACCGGCGTGCTGGAGAAACGCGTGATGCTCGACAACAACCTGCGCAACGAGACCTGGACGTTCACCGGGCCTGACGGCGTGTCCGCCGCGACCGCTCCGATCGAGCCGTATCTGATGCAGCGCTACAAGGGCGTCGATACTGGCTACGGGATGCCGAGCATCAACTGGATGTCGCCGAGCCGTGCGTTCCGCGCCTACCAGCTCAACCCCCTGCTGTATCAGCAGACGGATGCGCAGCGCGTTTCCGACCGGAACTCCCACATCGATAACAACGAAAACATCAAGGAGAAGGTCCAGGCCGCCTACGTCCAGGCCGACACGCGCCTCTTCAACAGCCGGCTGCGCATCCTCGGCGGCGTCCGCTTCGAGAAGACCATCGACAACGGCATCGGCGGCCTCGTCGACAGCGAGCGCGTCTGGCAGCGCAATCCCGACGGTTCCTTCGTCCGCAACGCCGCCGGCCAGCGCGTCCGCCGGCCCGAGGCCGGCGCCGCCGGCTCGCTCGCCGAGAGCCTGCTGATCCGCGAATACCGGGCCTCGTTCACCCGCAAGGAATACGACGGCTACTACCCGAGCCTCCACTTCACGTTCAACGCCGCGGAGAATTTCCTCCTCCGCGCCGCGTGGGCCAAGACCTACGGCCGGCCCAATTTCTCGGACATCATTCCGCGCACCGTCGCCAACACTAGCGCGACCGATCCCGACGAGGACGACGAACTGCAGCCGAACCAGTACCGCGGCACGCTCACCATCCGCAATCCCGCCCTCATGCCCTGGACGGCCGACAACTTCGACCTCTCGGCCGAGTACTACACGGACAACGGTGGCCTGATCACCGCGGGCATCTTCCTGAAGGAGCTGAGGAACTTCTTCGGCGATTCGTCGCGTCGTGCGACGCCCGAGCTCCTCGCCGAGCTGGGCCTGCCCGATCGCTACGTCGACTGGAACATCAATTCGAAGTTCAACTCCGGCGATGCCCGCATCACCGGCGCCGAGATCAACCTCCGGCAGAACCTGCGCATGCTCGGCAAGTGGGGCAGCTATTTCACCCTCTTCGCCAACGGCACGAAGCTCGAGCTCGAAGGCAATCCGGGCGCGTCGTTCAGCAGCTTCATCCCGAAGAGCGCGAACTGGGGCTTCACGTTCGCGCCGAAGCGCATCACGTTCACCGCGCGCTGGAATTACCGCGGCCTCGACAAGCGGCTCCCGCAGGCGGCGTACGGTCCCAACGGCTACGAGTACATCGAGGCCCGGACGGTGCTCGACGTGAACGCCTCGTATCAGTTCACGCGCGACCTGTCGTTCGTCGCCAGCGCGACGAACATCTTCAACAAGCCCTACCGCTTCCTCCGCTACGGCGACCTCACGCCGTCGTACGCGAAGCTGTATGCGGAACAGGAATACGGCATCCAGATGGCGGTCGGTCTGCGAGGAACCTTCTGAGTCCCGCGCGGGCGACCGCCGGATGAGAAACGCGCAGCCGCGGCCGTGACGCCGCCGCGGCTTCCGAGGTGCGACGCCTCGTTTTCCCAGCCGACGCTAGCGGCCGGTTGGGTCGGCTCCGCGCGAGCCCGGCGGCCGCGCGGTTCGGCGGCGCAGCGCCGCGTGGAGCACCACGAGCCCGGCCAGGGCGAGCGCCGCCTGCCAGAGCAGGGTGCGCGCCTGCGCTCCCGCGTCGGCGGTGGCGTCACGGGAAAGTTGACGCAGCGTCGCCGGTTGCAGCGCGGTGCTGAGTTGGGCGACGTGACGGTTCAGTTCGGACACGGACTTCTCGAGGTTCTGGACCGTGGCCTCCAGGCGTTCGAGGCGTTGCCCGGCCTGCTCGAGCTGCGCCGTGGCGGTCTTGAGCTCCGGTCGGGACGCGGCGGCGGACACGAGCTCCGCCGGAAACGCCGCCAGGCGCCGGTCGAGTCCGGCCATCTGTTCGACGACCGTGGAACGCAGCTCACCCAGTCGCTGGAGGGAGCCCAGCAGGTCCGTCAGTTCCCGTTGTCCGACGATGTTGGCGGCAGCGGCCTCGGCGTGCCACTGCGCGAGCCGCGGCGTGCGGCTGGCGAGAAAAAGGGCGCGCTCGCCGAGCATCTCCAGGCTGTACGCGCCGCCCTCGAGCCGCCCGAGCAGGCCGCCGAGGTCGGGCACGGCGAGCGAGCGGGCCAGTTCTCCGGCGAACGCCTCGAAGCGGATGAACTCCGTCGGCAGCGCGCCCGGATGCGCCTCCCGCCACGCGCGCACCACCCGGCCGACCTGCGCCAGCTCCGCCGGTGAAAAATGACGCGCCGCGTGCGCCCCCACGCGGCGGTGAATGTCGTCCAGCGCCGTCACGAGCGGCTGCTCACCGCCCGGAAATTCCCGGCGCGCGCGGCCCTCGTCCACCCAGACCTGCCGGGTCAGCTCGGCCATCGCCAGCAGATCGATCACCTGCAGCAGCGGGCTCCGGCCGGCGAGAATGGCGTAGCTCGACGTCGCATGCGCGGCCTTGAGGCGCAGCGCCTCACGCCGGGCACCGGCGGAGGTCGCGGTGTCCACGATGGCGTTGCAGCCGGCGGCGAGGCGCGCGACCTGCCATTCGACCAGGGCTTCGTTCTCCGCCCACTGCGTGATCTGGCGGACGTCGTCTTGGGCGGCGCGGGCGGGAACGCCGGCGCTTCCAACGCCGAGCGCGCAGGCCAGGCTCAACCGGGCCACGGCCCGGCGGGCGGCAGTTTTCGTCGCAGGCGAGAGGGCCGGGCAGGGGAGGAACGACATGGGACAGGAGGGGGCGCGGGGCGAACAATGTCGGCCAGCCGAGGCATGGCCATCCAATCTGCGAGGGCGTGACGCCGTGCAGGTCGGACCACGCTTGCCAGCCTCCGGATGGCTCGGCACGTCGTTGGGCGCATGAAGCGCTCACGGTTTGGCGGGTTCGCCCGGTGGCTCCTGGCGTGGTTGGCAGTGGCGATGGGCTGCGGCGGCGGTGCCGCTCGGGCCGCGGAGTCCGGTGAGACTCGCTCCGCTCGCCCGCGCATCGGCCTCGTGCTCGCCGGCGGCGGGGCGCGCGGCATCGGACACGTGGGTGTGATCCGCCTGCTCGAGGAACTCAACATCCAGGTCGACTGCGTCGCCGGGACGAGCATGGGTTCGATCGTGGGCGGCTTGTACAGCGCCGGCTACACCTCGCAGGAGATGCTCGCCTGGCTCGAGCAGTGCGACTGGGACCAGCTGCTGAGTGACGGCCTGCCGCGGCCGCAGCGCGGCTTCCGCGTCAAGGCCGAGGAGCAGGACAACCCGCGCTGGTTCGAGTTCGGCCTCGGCGCCGCCGGCCTGAAGGTGCCCAACGCCTACATCTCGGGCCAGAATCTGCTGGTCGCGCTGCGCGAGCGGACGGCGTTCGTCGGCGCGCGCCGCAGTTTCGACGAACTCCCGGTGCCCTTCCGGGCGGTGGCGACGGATGCCGAGACCGGCGCGATGGTGGTGCTCGACCGCGGACGGCTGGCCGATGCGATGCGGGCCAGCATGGCGGTGCCCGGCGCGTTTGCTCCGTATGCGGTGGACGGCCGGCTGCTGATCGACGGCTTCGCGTCGCGGAACCTGCCGGTGAGCGTCGTGCAGGAGATGGGTGTCGATGTGGTGATTGCCGTCGACGTGCGTGCGGAACTGCTGCCGGCGGACCAGCTCTCGAATCCGATCAGCATGGCCGAGCAGTTGCTCTCGATCCTGTCGCAGCGCGACACACTCGAGCAGATCAAGACGCTCGGATCGCGCGACGTGCTCGTGCGCCTGAAGCTGCCGGGCTTCTATTCCGGTTCGTTCCGGGATGCGCTCACGATCGCGCGGCGGGGTTACGAGGAAGCGGGCGAGGCGCGGGCGGCGCTCGCGGCCCTGGCGTTGCCGCCCGACGTGTATGCGGCCCGCGAGGCGGAACGGCGGCGGCTGCGGCGCGAACTGCCGGTGATTGCCGCGATCGAAATCGAGGGCAGCGGGAGCGTGGCCGAGGCGGCTGTGCGGAAGCGTTTGAACATCCATCCGGGCGAGCAGCTCGATGCGGAACGCCTGCGCCAGAGCCTGGGACGCGTGCACGATCTCGGCTATTTCCGCCGCGTCGACTACCGGATCGACGATCGCCCGGGTGGACGCGTGCTTGTGATCTCGACGGAGCCGAAGCCGTGGGGGCCCAACTTCCTCGTTTTCGGCATCGGGCTTGGCAGCGACCTCGACGGCTCGAGCGAGTTGAACGTGAAGGCGTCGATGCGCTTCACGCAGCTCAATCGGTACGGCGCGGAGCTGGGGCTCAAGACGTCGCTCGGCACCGTGGACCGGCTCGACGCGGAGTTCTTCCAGCCGGTGGGGCACACGGGCCTGCTGTTCGTCGCGCCCCGCGGCGAGTTCCTGCGCACGCCGGAGTTTTTTTCCGCCGACATCAGTCGGGTCGTTCCCGGCGTGCGTCCCCTGGACATCCGGTTTCAGCGGCAGACCGCGTTTGCCGGGATCGCGACCGGGGTGCGCCTCGGCGTCGACGGCGAGCTGCGCGTCGGCGTGGAACGGGGTTCGATCCGCTACTCGAAGATCCGGGCGCCTTCGTTGATTCTCATCCGTCCCGACGGCCGGCTGGAGACGCTCGATGTCGTGGCCGGCTTGAAGAATTACTCGGCGAGTCGCGGCTATGCCGCCCTCACGCTCGACCGGCTCGACCACCTTTTCTTTCCGCGCCACGGCTATTTCCTGGAGGGCAGTGTCGACCGTGAATTCGGCGCGCAGGGTTCGACGTCGGCGGGACTCACCGCAACCGCGCCGTGGGCGTTCGGCCGGGTGGTGGTGCAGCCGCGCGTCGCCGCCGACTACACCCTCGAGCAGGACAACAACCCGGGCCGGTTGCCGTTTCGCGTGGGCGGGTTGTTCAACCTCTCGGGTGTTCCCACCGACGAGGTCTACGGGCTGAACCGCGTCGTTGGAGCCTTGATCGTGCGGCGGGGAATCGGCGGCACCGTGCGCAAACCCGCCTATTACCTCGGCGGCTCGGTCGAGGCCGGCAACGCGTGGAACGACTTCGGCCGCTCGCTGCCCGGTGACTGGATCATGTCCGCGAGCGCCTTCATCGCGACCGACACGCTGCTCGGTCCGATTCACCTCGCTCTCGGCAAGGCCGAGCGCCGCGAACCGACGATCTACTTTTACCTGGGCCGCGTGCTGCCGTGAGGCGAACGCAACGGGCCTGACCGGTCTTCGCCCTCTGCCCACGTTCTCCGAATGGTCATCCTGTAACTCCTGTTCATCCTGTCTGGAATTGGACCGGCGATCAGGATGAACAGGAGGAAGGGAAGTCGCTAGCTCGTGCCCGCCGGCGGCAGCTTCGGTTGCGCCGGGTCGCTGTTGTAGTGCGGCGACATGATCTGCACGCCGGCGGCGTGGAAGCGGTCCTGGATCGCCTCGTGCAGGTGGCCGAGCAGCGGCACCCGCTGCGTCACGTCCTCCGGGGTGAAGAGCAGTTCGTAGCGGACGTAGAAGTCGTCCAGCCCTGCCTGCCGGACCGCGGGGGCGGGCTCGGCCCGGATGCCGGGCGTGGCCGTGGCGGCGGCGAGGAGCAGCTCGCGGACCTGGCGCCAGGGGGCGTCGTAGCCGATCGTGACTGTCACCGCGAAACGGATACCAGTCCGGCCGAGGGAGAAATTCTTGAGGCCGGCGGCGACCGTGGCGTTGGGCAGGACGACGATCTCGTCCCGGGGCGTGCGGAGCGTGCACGCGAGCAGGCCGATGCGCTCGACCACGCCCTCGTTCGTTCCGATCTCCACGTAGTCGCCGGGGCGGAGCGCCCGGCCGTAGATCAGGGCGAGCCCGCTGGTGAACTGCGTGACGAGGTTGGCGGAGCCGATCGAGATCATCAGGCCGGCGAGCACGGTCACGCCGCGGAACGCCGCCGACTCGCTGCCCGGCAGATAGGGAAACGCGATGATGATGGCGCAGATCCAGAGGCCCGCGTCGCTCAGCCGGCGCGTGGTCTCGGCCGTGACGCCGTCGAAGAGCCCGCTCGAAATCTCCCCCGCCGTGATCGAGCGGAAATAATGGTTCAGCACCTCGTGAACGATCCGGGTCACGAAGAAGATCACCGCGACGACCGCGATGCCGGGCAGGGCGGAGGCGGCGGATTCCCCGAGTCGGATCAGTTCCTCGAGCACGACATGCTCGATCCGGCCGGCCCATGAGCGCGTGCCGGGAATCACCTCGAGCGCGACGACAACGAACACGAACGCTCCGGCGAGCATCAGACCCAGGCTCACGAGCCGCACCCCAAGCTCGGTGAGTTGCAGCAGCTGGCGAAGACTCACCCGGCGCAACTGGGGCGAGGCGATGGCGCGGGTGCGTTCGAATGCGAGACCCTTCAGTCGCGACAGCAGTTTCTGCCGCATCCACCATACGAGCGTGATCCAGCCGACGAGACCGGCCACCGCCAGCCCGAGGCTTCCCGCGATGACCACGCTCGAAGTCTGGCCGACGCCGTCCGCCGCCCGCAGCGCGGCAGGTGCGGCCAGCAGCAGGCAAGTTTGTACTCCGCGAGCTGGGCAGCGGAGCGGGCGCGGGAAAAAACTCACGGCGCCGGGAAGCAACCTTTCCGCCGCAGGCGAAGCAACTGGAAAGCGGTGCGGGGGGCGGTTTGCGGGGGTGGGAGTGACGTTACGCTGCGACGGGTCGTGAAACCAGTCGTCGGTCGCGGCGTAAAGCCGCTCCGACCACGCAGGTCGTCCCTCGATCGGTGAGCGTCCGCCGACGGCGCCGACCTATCCGGCTTCGAGCATCCGCAGCGTATGTGGATCCATCGTGAGATCCGGCCGCGGGTTCGGCACGAGGAAGTCGTGGTCTGCCCGCGTCGGGTGGAGGGCCTGGAACAGGGGGCGGGCGGCGGGCGGCTCGCTGCGGTGACGCAGGGGTTTCGCGGCGGTGCTGCCGGCGTGGCGGAGGCGGATCTGGGCGGTGGGCGTGTTCATGGTGAATCAGGCGCCCGCTCGCAGTGTCACCGCTGAGGCCAAAAAAAAGCCCCCCCGGTGTGGCACCGGAGGGGCAAAGTCTTTTGGACGTTTAGAACCCTCGCGGCGCGTCGGTAACGACGGAGACGACTACGGCAACGACGGAGGCGGCGACCACGGAGACGTGGGCGGTGCGCGAGGGAATCGTCGGGCCGGAAAGGTTCATGGGAGGCCGGCAGGAAGCACGTGCTCCGTCCGGGTGTCAAGGGCGGCCTTGCCGGGCATGAACCCCGGCTCGACCGAAACTATTTTTTAACGTCCGCCTTGGGGGCGGCCTTCTTGACCGGCTTGGGATCCAGGTTCACCAGCAGGTCCGCCGCAGTGATCGTTGATTGCACGCCGTCCGCCGGCACCTCCACTTTCGCCAGCCAGAGAATCGCGTTCAACACCAGCCGCCGGAAGTACTCGTGGCCCCAGTTCTGGTGGTAGTGCGCCCCGGTGAACCCGAAGCCGCGTCCGCCATCGGGGCGTTCAAACGCCCACGCCACGGTCTGCGGGTCGCCGCGCGCCACTGCGGCACGCACATGCGGATTGCCGGAGTGATGCCCGTCCGGCCGGCTCGTCGTGCTCGCATCCGGCACCGCGACGAGAATGGGCGTCACACCCTTCCGGTCCGGCACGAATCGCATGTTGAAGTACCACTCGTCGCGAATCGTGAACGGCTTCACCCCGCGGGTGATCGGATGCACCGGGAGCGATTTGAACTCGGCGTCCCAATGCGGGTTGACCGACCAGTGGATCTCGAACGCCCCGCCCACCCAGCCGAGGAATTCCTGGTGGCCGTTTTCCAGCGTCGGTTCCACGGCGTAATGCAGCAGCCCGAGGCCGGCGCCCTTCGCCAGGACGCGACCGAGCACGGCCTTCCGGTCATCCTGCAGCGCGACGTGCTTTTGCTGTCCGTCGCAATAGAAGATCACGGCATCGAGGCCTTCGAGTTTCGCGGGGTCCGCGGGCCAGCCGCCGAGCACGATGTCGGTCTTGAGCCCGGGCACCCCCGCCAGGCACTTCTGCAGCAGAATCACACCGGCGTTGTGCTCGTGCATCCCGGGGGGATGGCTCGGTGGTCCGGCGACCAGCAGGACCTTGCGATCGGCCGCCGCCAGCGCGGTGACGCCGAAGACGACCAGCGACAGAGCTCGGCCGGAGTGGAGGAGGCGGGAGAGGAGACGGGACATGGAGCGGAGGGGCGTTTTGGGGGGAGGGGGCTGCCGGCGAATTCATCCGTCGCGTTCAGATTCGCAAGCCTCCTGTGCACACCCCGCCCGGGTGACCGCCTCGGCGCCCGACTGTCCGGCAAGGCGGGCGATTGCGGCCCGCCCGGGTCGCTCGCCACGGTTTGCGCCATCGATCGACGAACGGCGGCTTGCCGCACCCTTCGGTTCCCCATCCGAATGTCGTGAGCAGCCCGCGGTCCGCCGGCTCCCCAGCATGTCCGTTTCTCCACCTTCTCTCCTGTCCGCGACCCCCCGGCGCCGCTACGCGATCGTCGGCCTCGGATCCCGCCGGGTCCTTTATCAGGACGGCATCGAAACGACGCACGCCGCCTGGGCGGAACTGGTTGCGGTGTGCGATGCAAACCCGGGCCGGCTCGAGCATGCCCGGCAGCGGTCGGGGAAGAACGGCGCGCCGGCGCCGGCCGGCTACCTCGCGGCGGACTTCGACCGGATGTTGCGGGAGCGGCGGCCGGACGTGGTGATCGTCACGACGTCCGACGCCACCCATCATGACTACCTGATTCGCGCCATGGAAGCCGGCTGCGATGTGATCACGGAGAAGCCGATGACCACGGACGCGGAGAAATGCCGCCAGATCGTGGCGGCGCAGCGGCGGACCGGCCGGAGTTGTCGCGTGACGTTCAACTACCGCTATTCGCCCCCGCGCTCGCAGGTGAAGGAACTGCTGATGAACGGCGAGATCGGCGAGGTGCTCTCGGTGGATTTTCACTGGCTGCTCAACACCCATCACGGCGCCGACTATTTCCGGCGCTGGCACGCGCAGAAACGCCATTCCGGCGGGCTTTTCGTGCACAAGGCCACGCATCATTTCGACCTCGTGAACTGGTGGCTCGGCGCGGTGCCGCGGGCGGTGCTCGCCACCGGGCGGCGCAGTTTTTATACGCCCGACATGGCGCGCCGGCGCGGACTCGGCGGGCCGCATCAACGCTGCCGGACCTGTCCCGAGACCGCTCGTTGCAGCTTCTTCCTCGACCTCGAATCCAACCCGCTGCTCAAGGCGCTGTACCTCGATCACGAAAGCCACGACGGCTACTGGCGCGACGGGTGCGTGTTCCGCCCGGAAATCGACATCGAAGATACCCTCGGGGCGCTCGTCACCTACGACACGGGGGCGACGCTCACGTACTCGCTGAATGCCTTCAGTGCGTGGGAAGGCTACACCGTGGCCTTCAACGGGACCAAGGGCCGGCTCGAGCACAGCGTTGTCGAAAGCGTGTACGTCGACGGCCGGGAAACGGTGCCGGGCGGGGAATCGTCGGGCGGCGACGTGAAGCTGCGTCTCGTGCCGCTGCGCGGTGCCGGGTACGACCTGGAACCCTGGAGTGCGGCCGGAGCGCACGGGGGCGGCGATCGTCTCATGCTCGAGGATATCTTCCCGCCGGCACGCCCGACCGACAAGTACCTGCGGGCGGCCGACGAACGCGCCGGCGTCTGCTCGGTGATGATTGGCATCGCGGCCAACCACAGCCTCAAGACCGGAGCCCGCGTGGAACTGGCTGACCTGTTCGGCGAACTGCCCGCGCCCGAGTATTCGCCGGTGCCAGCCCCCAGGGCAGCGTTGCCGGCGCCCCTGCGCGTCGGCTAGGCTGAGTCTTCGCAATCCGTTTTCCCTTTCATGCTGAGCGCAGCGAAGAATCCGATCGAAATTCCTTACCTCTGCCTCGGCACGTGGCCGCCGCTGGAGTCTTCGCTCCGCTCAGAACGACAGTCCTTTTGAAACCCGCTCCCGTCTGCGCGGGTCAGAACCAATTCCCTGTCCGAGCGTCAGTCAGAACGAACCCCTAGATACCCATGAAATCACGTACGCGTTGTGTCGCGGCCTTCTTCGCCGCTTGTCTCCTGTCCGCCGCGGTTTTCGCGGCCGATCCGTCCGGAACCTGGAAATGGACCATGCAGGGCCGCGGTGGCGGCGGCGGTGGTGGCGGTGGCGGAACTCCCCGCGAATCCACGCTGACGCTGGCGATGAAGGACGGAAAGCTGACCGGTAAGCTGACCACGCCCGGTCGCGGGGGCGACCCGACCTCGACCG
Organism: Opitutaceae bacterium; assembly: GCA_016793535.1. GTDB lineage: Bacteria > Verrucomicrobiota > Verrucomicrobiia > Opitutales > Opitutaceae > ER46. Next base: position 18,247 of record JAEUHA010000060.1, read on the forward strand.
AGATCACCCAGGCCGCGATCAAGGGCGACGTCATCTCGTTCACCGTGGAGCGTGAATTCAACGGCAACAAGTTCGTGACCAAGTACAGCGGCAAGCTGGCCGGCGACACGATCACCGGCGAAGCCGAGAGCCCCGGTCGTGACGGCCAGACGATGAAGCGCGAGTGGAACGCGAAGCGCGCCAAGTAGCCGCCGATCTCGCATCTCCCAAAACGAAACCGCCGAAGCAGCACTGCTTCGGCGGTTTCGTTTTTCTGCCCATTCCGGACGTCGGCCAAAGTGGCGCGTCTGGCGCTTATACCACGCGGACTTTGCTTTTGTACCCTTCACCGACTGCCGCCCAACCCTATTGACCGCGGATGTCGCTGATGGCGCTGATACTTTTGATATCTGCGTAATCCGCGTGATCCGCAGTTAAGCCCAAGAGCTTGGGGCGTCTGGTATTACTTCAGCAGCTTCGCCAGCGGCTCCTTGATGGCGTTGGCCCAGATCTCGTAGCCCTTCTCCTGCGGGTGAAGGAAGTCGGGCATGATGTCCTTCGGCAGCGTGCCGTCCGCGGCTAGGAACTTGCCGCCGATGTCGAGGAAGTGGACGTTCTTTCCGTCGTGCAGGTTCTTGATCAGCGCGTTGACCTCGTTCACCTGCTTGCGCTGGGGATGATCGGGCTTTTCCGCCCGCGGGAACACCGCCAGCAGGAGAATCTTCGCCTGCGGCTGCTTGGCGCGGAGGTGCTTGATGATCGCGGCGACGCCCTCGGCGATCTCCGCCGGCGTGTTGCGCGGCGTCTTGCCGTCGCGCTCGAAGCCGGTGTTGTTCGTGCCGATCATCATGACCACGGCCTTCGGCTTGATGCCGTCGAGCTCGCCGTTCTGCAGCCGCCACAGCACATGCTGCGTGCGATCACCGCTGATGCCGAAATTCGCCGCCTTGAGCGGGGCGAAGTGGGCGTCCCAGACCTTCTTCCCGCCCTTTTCCTCGCGGCGCCAGGCGTCGGTGATCGAGTCGCCGATGAAAAGCACATCGACGTTCCCTTGCTTGGCGATTTCGACGAAGCCCTCGTGGCGCTTGACCCAGTTGGCCTCGCGCGGCTCGGGCTTGATGGCGGTGTTGGCGGCAGCGTCGATCGCGGCAAAGGCGACGAGCAACGGAACGAGGGAGAAACGGAGGGCGGTTTTGAGGTTCATGGAGAAAATGAGTAAGGAGCGAAGAACAGGAATTGCCGGGGAAACCACGAAATACACGAAACACACGAAACCACTCTGAGCTTTCGTGTCTTTCGTGTGTTTCGTGGTTTCCTCCATCGTTCAGAAGTTGAACTGGTCGATGTTGTCCTTGTTGAAGACGAAGGGCTTTCCGAGGAGGATGTTGTCGCCCTTGATTTCGAATTCGCCGAGCGCGCCGGCCTTGAAGGTCTTGTCGCCGGGTTTGAGCGTACCCTTCACGAGTGCGACCGCGGCCTCGACCGTCAGGTAGCCGAGGTCCTCGGTCTTCCAGAGGATCACGCTGTCGGTCACGCCTTCCTTCACGTAACGGCGATTCTCGCTCGGCAGGCCGAGGCCGATAACCTTCACCTTGCCGGTCTTGCCGGCCTGCTTCACCGCCTCCGCCGCGCCGGGCACGGCCGGCGAGCAGATGTTCATGATCATTTTCAGATTGGGGTGCGCGCTGAGCAGCGCCGTCGCCTCCGACTGTGCCTTGTCCTTGAGGTCGTCGCACGGACGGACCGCCACGAGCTTCATCTTCGGGTACTTGTCGGCCAGCCGCGCCTCGATGTGCTTGCGCCACTCCTGCTGGTTGGCGGCGGTCAGCGTGGCGAGGATCATGGCGAACTCGCCCTCGGCGTTGAGCAGTCGCGCCGCCTCGTCCATCAGCCCGTGACCAATGCCCTCCGGCGTGGCCTGGTTCACGAAGAACGAACGCGCGTCCGGCAGCGCATCGGCGTCATAGGTGATGACCTTGATGCCCTTGCTCTGCGCCTTGCGCAGCGCGGTGGAGATGCCCTCGCGGTTCTCACAGGCGGCCGCGATCACGTCCACGCCGAGCGCGATCCAGTTTTCCACAATCTCGTTCTGCTTCGCGGGATCGCTCTCGGTCGGTCCGTCGAACAGCAGGTCGATCCCGAGCGCCTTGGCCGCCTTCTCGGCGCCGGCCTTGCACGAGATGAAGTAGGCGTTGCCCTTCGATTTCGGCAGCAGCGCCACGGTGATCTTCTTTCCCGCCGCCGGCTTGCCGGCGGAGGAGGCGGGTTCGGGCGATTTGCCGCAGCCGGCGAACAGGACGCCCGCGGCGATCAGGACAACGAGGAGCTTTTTCATGTGGGTTTTGAAACAGGGGGAAGGGGGGACGTCACGGGGTGCCGGCTGCGCCAGGCGGAGCGAAGTCTTGGCAGGACGCTGCCCGACAACGCAAGCAGGAGCAAGGCGCCCGTCAGCATGCCCGCGACCTCGCGCGGCTGGCGGGCATGGACGAGCCCGTTGTTCAGCACGGCGATCGCCGCGACGCCCAGCAGGGTCCCGTGCACGGTGCCGATGCCGCCGAAGATGCTCGTCCCGCCGAGCACCACGGCCGTGATCGCGAACAGTTCGTAACCCATGCCGGCATCCGCCTTCGCCTGGCCAAGCCGGGCCGTGTAAATGATCGCCGCCAGCGCCGCGATCATCCCCGCCAGGACGTACACCAGCGCAAGCCGGCGCGGCACCGGCAGACCGGCATAGCGGGCGCCGTCCGGCGAGAACCCGATGGCACGGAACGAACGCCCGAAGGTCGTCCGGTGCACCAGCAGCCAGATGCCGGCGGCCACGACGACAAAGAGCCACGCCTGCGTCGGCAACCCGAGCCAGCGTTCCTGGCCGAGAAAGAGAAACGACG
>JAEUHA010000074.1 GCA_016793535.1 Opitutaceae bacterium
TTCGTAGGGCGATGCGACCCGCGGCGCCGCCAGCGGAGGGAGCGGCTCCGGCGGCGCCGGATGCGCGTCCGCCCAGTCGAGTGTCGCGGAGCCGACTTCGTCGTAGCGGGACAGCGCGGCGCGGTTGGATTCCCGCCAGACGCTGAGTCGGGTCGGCGAACCGGGTTCGATCCGGAGCCGGAGCGACGCCGTCGCCGGGCACACCAGCCAGCGCGACGGGGCGAATGCGCCGATGCGCGTCAAGTGCAGCCCGGGTGTCGCCGTCGCGGCCGCCAGTTCGTCCAGCATGACGGTGAGTGGGATGACGGCGGACGTGAAACTCGGCCGGTGATCGTCGAGCCAGGGTGTGAGGGTGAGGCTGAACTCCCGTTCGATCCCGCGCGTCGGAATCTCCGCCGGCCGGTTGCGCCGCACGCGCATCGCCAGCGCCGAGGTCTCGTAGATTTTCTTGCCGTCGACCCAGAGGCTGCCGCGGGCACGGACGGTCAGGGCGTCCTCCCCGTGCGACTCGATCTTGAGCAACTCGACGAAGGTCTGGATCCGGCCGTTGGTGGGCACGACCTGGCCCCGGTACTTCCAGGCCAGCGGTTCGCCCAGCGCGACGGGTTCGAAGCGGGCGGCTGCGCCCCAGTCCGCGCCGACGCCACTGAGTCGCATCGCCGCCTGCAGCAACTGGAGCAGGGCCTCGATTCCGAGCGAGCCGGGTTGCACCGGATCCTGCATGAAGTGCGCCTTGAAAAACCACTCGCCCGGCCGCACGTCGGTTTCGGCGCTGGCGATGCCGAGGCCGGCCTCTCCGGCCTGCGGCCACCAGCCTGTGACACGGTCGAGCATCAGGAGCGGGGCTCCGGCGAGGGGCGCTCCCGGCCGGGGAAACGCGTCCACCGTTGCCCCGCGCAGTTCAAGCCGGAGTTCGCCGGCGCGCGCCAGAAACGCCTTCTCCACGGCTGAGGGCGCGAGGCCGGCCTGGTTCGCAAAGGCGTCGCCCGGGAAGAAACCGAACACGGTGTCCATCCGCGCGAGCGCGCGATCCCGCAGCGTGGCGGTGACGCGGAAGCCGACAATGATGGTGGTGCCGAGATCGGACCAGTGCGTGAGCTCGGCCCGGACCTTCAGCGTGCCGTCGTGGGCGGGAATCTCCTCGTGCCATGTCAGCGTGCCGTCGAGATTGCGGAAATAGATGTCGACCTGCTGCGGACCCGGATCGCGGGCGAAACTCGCCAGCCAGCCGCAGGGCTGCAGTAACGCTTCCATGAATACGCAGCCGGGCATCGTGCCGCCGCTGCAGGCGAAGAACCAGTCGCGGGCCTGGAAATCAAACTCGCTTTCCACGACCATGCCGGCCGCGGGTTGTCCCATCGTGCCGGTGCAGGACGCGATGCGCGTCATGAAATGATACGGCGGCCGCGGCAAGCGCGGCAGCAGGAGCGGCCGGTCGGCCACCGTGAACTGCGGTCCGAAGCCCTCGCTCGGCCGGCCCAGTGCGCACGCGAGCAGCGAGCGGTGATCGAAGGCGAAGCCGTGATGCGCGAAGCCGGCGCCCGGCCGTGTGACTATCACCTCGCCCGACCGCAGCATCTCGTCGAGCGGCCAGTCCTGCACCAGTTCGACCGTGAGACCCTGACAGAGGAACGCCTTGCGGCCGTCGACCGACGCCATGACCGAGGCGCGGAGCTGCGGTGCGGCACCGTCGATGAACTCCTCGACGTACACCTCATACACGAGTTCGCGCGAGGTCGGCACGCACTGCCCGCGGCAGCGCATCTGCATCGTGCGATCGGCGGCCGCCTGGAACCGCCACCCGTCCCGACGCAGCGTGCAGCCCAGGGCGGTGAGGAAGAATTCCATCGCCTGCACGGCTCCTTCGAGCATGAGGGTGCCCGGCATGCACGGGTCATGCTTGAAGTGCCCGTCGAAAAACCACTCGTCGGGTCGAATCGCCTTCACCGCGCGAAGATAGCCGCGACGCCACGGTCCCCCCGTTGCCTCGAAGGCCGTGACTTCATCGATAAAGCACACGCGGCCCGACTGGATGCGCGGGGTCCGGGTGTGCGTCTCCGTCCATTCGAAGCCGGGGCCAAAACACTCGAGCACGCGGCCCGCCGCAAAGGCGGCGACCTGTGCGGCGCTGAACTGCCGTCGCTGCGTCAGGGCCGGCGGGGCGGCGGTGGCGCCCGGCTGCAGGGGCGGCGGCGCGGCGGGGTCCGCGTTCCACAGCACGCCCTCGGAGTTGGCCAGTTCCTCGTCGGTGAAGAACCCGGCCTGCCCGTGCCGGACGCTCAGTCGCACCTCGTCGTTCACCCGGAGATCCGAGTGAAAGAAGAACATCCGGATGCCGCCCAGCTGGGCGTGGCCGTCGATGTGGATGTCGAACTTCAACGTGTCGCCCACCTTTGGCAGCGGGCCCTTGATCGTCGCCTCGCATCCAAGGAGGCGATACACGCGCTCGTTGCGGTTGAGCAGGTCGATGCCCATCCACGAGATCAGCAGCAGGTCGGCCTGGCCGGACTCGATGGTGATGCCCAGCGGCACATGCCCCTGATGCAGGTACCACGCGTCGGGCAGGACGTCGGTCTCCGTCCAGATCGTGCCGCGCCCGAGTTCGCCCGGGATGGCGTCGATGCCGGTGACGCGATCGGCGAGCAGCATGGGCGGCATCGGCATGCGCACCTGGCGGTGGAATCCGTCCTGGCCCGCGAACGCCGGTCCGAAGCGCTCGGAAATCCGGCCGGAGGCGAGGTGTTCGAGATCGGCGCGCGAAAAGGTTGGACCGATGGGCGTGCCGCCCGGGGAAGGGACAGGTTGCAGCGGTGCGTCGCCGGGCACGGGCGTGGGATCGAGGCGGACGGACGCGACCTCGCTGGCCTCCGTCGCGGCCGGTGCCGGTGCGGCGCCGTCCTCTGTCGCGTCCGCGGTGCCGGCGATCGATTCGAGGAAGGCGGCGTGCGCGGCCGAAAGCTCCGTCAGGAAGACCTCGTGCACTTGAGCCACGTCCGCGGCGGGATCGGCGGCGGGGTGGGTTTCGACGGCAGCGGGCGCTGCGATGTCGGCGGATTCGCCCTTCAGGTCCTCGGGCTCGGGCAGGACCGGCCGCAGCGGCGGTGGGCGCAGCATCGCTTCGGTCGGGACGTCGTTGGCGGACCTCTCCGCGAACAGGGACGCGAGAACGCTCGCGACGGGCGGGCGGTGGGCCGCGAACGTAAGGAATTTTCCCTTGGCCGGGGCGGGGGAGCGTGCGCGCCCGGCTCCGGCCGGGCGTTCCGGACCGGTGAGAAAGAACTCGGCAATCTCATCGCGCAGGCCCGCGATCTCGACCCGCGCGACTCGCGTGCCCACGGCGGACGCGGGCCAGGATTCGGCGCCGGTGGCGTCCGCGTTCGGCAGGAGCTGCCGCTCGAGCGCAAGGGCCGCGGTCGCGATCTGCAGGAGCGCATCGGCGGCGTGGCAGTAGCCTCCGCGCTGCTGGATCACCTCGGCGATCCCGGTCCAGTCCACGGCCCCCGCGTACGGCTGTCCCTGGTTGGCGTCGAGGAGGGCGAAGATCGTGTCGCCATCCCGGATCGCGTCCTCCTCGCGTTTGAGAATCAGCACACACGCGCCGTCCGAGACGATGCGCGCTCCGTCCGGCCGCGTCGCGGCAAGGGCGGCCGCGTGCACCGGCTCCGCACCCATGTCGACGGCGCCGACGATCGCTCCGTCGATCTCCCCCGATCGGAGCGCCCGCGTGGCGAGCTCGAGTCCGCGCAGACCCGACAGTTGCTCGGCTGAAACGGCGCAGCTCGCCCCGCCGCAGCCGTGCTGGCGGTTGAGGCGGTTCGCCACGACGTTGGGCATGAGGCCGAGGGTTGTCGCCGCGAAGGGTCCGGGGATCAGCGCCTGGCGCGCGCGCTCGAACGGGTCCGGCGGCACCGGCCCGAGACCCAGCGCGGCGAGGAACTCCGCCAGCCGCAGGTTGAGTCCGAACCGGCAGGCCTCCGCGTCGCAGCCCATGCCGACGAAGACCGCGGTGCGCTCGAAGGGGAGCGACGCAACCTGCGCGAGCGCCTGGTGGGTGACCTCCAGCATGACGACCTGCTGGGCCAGCGTCTGCTCGAGATCCTGCGGGGGGAACACCAGTCCGGCGAGCGGAACCCGCACCTCGCGCATGGCGCCGGCTGCGGGCGCGCCCTTCTCTCCGACGGCGACCCGCCAGAAGTCGTCCGCGTCGGCTCCGTCGCCCACGCGCGCGGCGACGGCCACGATGGCGCAGCGGCCCGACGGTGCGCGTGGTGCCGCGACGGATACGGTCACGCTGGCCGGGGTGGGCGCCTGTTCGACCAGCAGGTGCGCGTTGTTGCCGCCGAAACCGAACGCGTTCACCGCGGCGCGGCGCACGGAGGCCGCCGGCCACTCGGTGGCTTCGAGCTCGGGGACCAGCGGCGTGCCGGCGAGGGCAGGGTTGAGAGCGTCGAGATGGGGAATCGCCGGCCGGAGTCCGTGCTCCATGGACTTGAGCACCTTGATCAGGCCCGCGACCCCGGCCACCGGCAGGAGGTGGCCCAGGCTGGCCTTGAGCGAGCCGAGGGCGACGCGGGTCCGGCCCTGGAAGACACGGGCGCAGCTTTCGATTTCGGTCGTGTCCCCGATGACCGTGCCGGTCGCG
>JAEUHA010000082.1 GCA_016793535.1 Opitutaceae bacterium
ACCGCGGATTTCGCTGCTCGCGCGCATACTTCCTTTATCCGCGGAAAAGGCGTACTCCGCGGTTAACAGCAGAGGCTAGGGATGGTTGGCCTAATCACGCCCGGTAAATGCCCTGCTTTACGCCGCGCGAGCTTGCGGGGAACCTCGACGTGTTCCACCTTTCCATAACCCCCTGAAGCCATGGCCCGCCCAATTCTGCTCACGCTGGTGACTGCCACGTTCGGAGTGGCCTCGCTGCTGCCGGTTGCCACCGCGCAGACCCCGCCTGCCTCCGCCTCCTCGCCGGTCCTTGCGCCGTCCGCGAACGAGAAAACCGAGTCCCCTGCGCCCGCCCGGGCCACGCCCAAGCGCACGCGCGCGATCTCGAGCGAAGTCGCTGCGGCGCTGGCCGCCGCGGCGCCCAAGTATACGCCGCCGCCCCCGCCGCCGCCGCCCAAGCCCGAGACCGAGCAGGTCGACCTGCGCGAGATCGACAAGCCCAAGAACACGATTGTCCGCCTGCCCAAGTACATCGTGCGGGAGGCGAAGCCGCCGGTCTTCACCGAACGCTCGATTCACACGGAAAAGGGTCTCACCGACATCGCGATGCGGCGCTATATCTCCGACGCGGATCGCGCGCTGAACCGCTGGACGCTCCCGCTGTTCGGCACCTCCAAGGAATCGCGCGCCATGGCGATGTACGCGGAGGACGAGCGGTTGAAGAACATGACCAATCTCGAGGAAGCCGCCATCGCCGCGAGCAAGTCGGACGCCGCCGCGGGCACGTACATCCGCAAGGAAGCGCAGAAGACCTTCCTCCGCAGCAGCGATTTCGGCTGGTCGAGCGGTGAGCCGAAGTAAGACCCGTCGCCCCGACGGAGAAGATTGCCCACGGAACACACGGATCACACGGAAACGGAAACCGTGAATTCTTCCGTGTGGTCCATGTGTTCCGTGGGCCACAGGATCGAGCGAGAATCCCGGGCTGATCTTGCGCCTCACGCGCTTGCTACGCGGCCTCGATAGCTTATTTCGCCAGCTCCAGCAGCGCCCGGGCGATTTCCGCCCATTCGGTTTCGAGTGAAGTTCCGGACACGGGCCGCGACCGGCCGGCGCGCGCGTACCAATAGCCGGCGTTGCCGAGGTCGCCTTCCTTGCGATGCAGGTAAGCGTGCACCCACGAGCCCGCCGCACTCTCGTCGTCCTGCGCACAGGCGTGCGCCGCCTCCCAATCGCCGCGGGCGTCGTGCCAGAGCGCCTGGACCGCCGGGGACGCACCCGCTGGTGGAGCGGAATCCCGCGCCACGGAGTGTTGCAGATCGGCAAATGACATTTGCCCACGGTGAAGGATCGAGTCTTGATTTCAAACTCACACTGCACCGCCCTCCGCCCAGACCCCTCGCATGCCCTCCGCCGAACACGTGATTCTCCGCGAATTGCTCGCCCAGGAAACAACGTGGGTATCCGGTTCGACGCTCGCCGCCAAGCTGGGCATCAGCCGCGTGGCGGTCTGGCAGCACATGGAGAAACTCCGGGCCGCCGGTTTCACCTTCGAGGCGCAGCGCTCCCGCGGCTACCGCGTCGCCGCCCGGCCGGATACGCTCTATGCCCCACTGATCGAAACGCTGCTGAAGGTGCGGCCGCGCCCGTTTTCACTGCTGGTGCTGGACGAGGTCGACAGCACCAACGATGAGGCGGCCCGTCAGCTTTCGGCCGGTCGCCCCGCGCCGTTCGCCGTCCTGGCCCGCCGCCAGACCCGCGGCCGCGGCCGCTTCGGCCGCACCTGGCACAGCGATTCACGGACGAGCCTCTACGCGAGCTTCGCCTTCCGGCCCCGCGTCGAACCGGAGCGGATGCAGACGTTCACGCTCTGGATGGGGCTCAACGTCTGCGAACTCCTGTCGAATTTCGCCGGCGTCACGCCCGGGATCAAGTGGCCGAACGACATCCTGTTTGAAGGACGCAAGGCCGGCGGGATGCTCACGGAAGCAAGGATCGACGCCGATCAGATCCGGGATCTGGTGTTCGGACTCGGGTTGAACGTGAATCACCCCGCCGGCGGGTGGCCGGCGGACCTGGTGCGCGGTGCGGTCGCGCTGGCCGACGTCACCGGCGTCGCGCTCGACTTGAACCGCCTGGCGGCGGCGCTCATCGGGCGGGTGCTGCTCGCGTACCAGAGCTTTGTCGATGGCGAGCATCTGAAGTCGTTCGCCGAACTCTGGCACCGCTACGACCTGCTGCGGGGCAAACCCGTGACCCTGCTCGAAGGCGGCCGGCGGCACCACGGGGTCGTCAGCGGGCTGGACGACGAAGGTGCGCTGCTCCTGCGGGACGAACTCGGCAAAGTGCAGCGTTTTCGCGCGGGCGAAGTCACCCTGGAAAAGTCCGCGTGACCGCCGGCCCCTTTGGGGAGTCTATCCGCTGAGGCCTTCCCGTTTCGACCGCCGCCGACGATCCGGGCTAGCCATCCGCAAACAATCACGCAATTTATCGGCCAACCGACATGTCCGAAGCTCCTCCCGCCATCGAAGTCTCCCACCTGGTCAAGGCCTATGGCGGAGTCACGGCGGTCAGCGACATCAGTTTCACGGTCGCACGGGGCGAGATCGTCGGCTTTCTGGGCCCGAACGGCGCCGGCAAGTCCACGACCATGCGGATCCTGACCGGCTATCTGCCGGCGACGTCCGGGAACGTCCAGATCTGCGGCATCTCGGTGGCCACGCAGCCGGATGAAATCAAGCGCCGGATCGGGTACATGCCGGAGAACAATCCGCTGCCGGAGGACATGCGCGTTTCCGAGTACCTCTATTTCCGCGGCCGGCTGAAGGAGATTGCGCGCCGAAAACTCGGGCCTCGCATCGACGAGGTGCTCGAAGTCTGCGACCTCAAGCGGGTCCGGCACAAGATCATCGGCCAGCTCTCCAAGGGCTACCGGCAGCGCGTCGGCATCGCGGAGGCGATCCTGGCGGAGCCGCCGGTGATCATCATGGATGAACCGACCATCGGGCTCGATCCGCACCAGATCCTGATCGTGCGCGATCTGATTTCCAGCCTGCGCGGCCGGATGACGGTGATCATCTCCTCGCACATCCTGCCGGAAATCGAAATGACGTGCGACCGGGTGTTGATCATCAACCAGGGCCGGGTCGTGGCCCAGGGGACGCCGGCGGACTTGCGCCGCGAGATTTTTGGTCACTCGACCTACAAGCTCGAAGTGGCCGGAGACTCTGCCGTCCTCGCCACCGCGGCCGCCGCTGTGGAGCCCTCGCTGCAGATCACCGAGGACTCGATGCCGGACGCCCACGGGTTCCGCCGCGTCACGCTCACCACCAGCCGCGAAGACGACATTGGCGAACCGCTGCTTCGCACGCTCCTGGCGCAGGAGTTGCGGGTCAGGGCGCTGAACCGCGCCCACCCGAGCCTCGAGGACGTCTTCCTCGCCGCGACGCGCCGCAGTTGGGACGCGGTGGTGCCGGGGCGGCCGGCCGCGCCGGCCGCAACCAGGAGCCGGGAGAAGGGAGACGGGCCCGGAACCTGAAGGGCGTTCGAACTTCCGTCCGAAACTTGTCCTTGCTCCCCGCTCGCTGCTCCTTGCTCCCTCCTTCTCCGCCACCACGTTTTTCACCACCGCCATGCGGCACTTCCTCACCCTCCTGAGTCACGAGACGCGGATGCTGCTCGTCAGTCCGGCGACCTACATCGCGGCGACGCTGTTTCTCGCGTTCATGGGGCTGATTTTCACCAAGATCCTCGAGATCTACAGCGGCACGCCGCAGGAGCATTCGCCCGCCAGCGTGTACTTCCAGCTCTTCTGGCTGCCGGCCTGCGTGATGGTGCCGCTGCTGACGATGAAGTGCATCGCCGAGGAGCGCCGGCTGGGCACGATCGAGACGCTGCTGACCACCCCCGTGACGACCACCGAGGTCGTGCTCGCGAAGTTCGGCGCCGCCTACTTCCTGTATTCCGCGCTGTGGGGTTCGACAGTCGGGTTCTTCTACATCCTGCGGAAATTTTCCGGCGACGCGCGGTTCCTGGACTCCGGACCGCTGCTCGGCGGCTTCCTGTTCATCGCGATCTCGGGACTCTTTTTCGTCGCGATCGGCGTCTTCGCCAGCTCGGTCACGAGCAACCAGTCCGTGGCGGGGATTCTCGGCTGCGTCATGCTCGCGACGCTGATCCTCGGCGGCAACGCCCTCTCCGATTCCACCTGGCTCGAACAGGGCGTGCTCAAGCCCGCGAAGTCGGTGATCGAGTACGCCCACGTCTTTGGTCACCGCGACGATTTCACCCGCGGAGTCATCGACACCCGCCACCTCCTCTTCTACTTCAGCGGCACGGCGCTGGCCCTGATCTTCAGCATTCTCAGCGTGGAGGCGAAGCTGCTCCATTCGTGAGGATGCAGTTGAGAGTTGAGAGCTGAGAGTTGAGAGAAGTATCCCCAACCTCGCATTCACCTCCATCCGTCCGGCGGCCTCGAACTCTCAACTCTCAACTCCAAGCTCTCAACTCGTTCGCATGGCCCTGACCGACAGTTTCCGCGCCGTCCGCTGGATCCGCACGCTCAACCTCGTGTTGCAGGCCGTGCTGGTCGTCACGTTCTTCGGCGGGCTGAACTACGTCGCCAAGAACCACGCGTGGCGCTTCGATCTCACGCAGCAGCGCAAGTTCTCCCTTTCCCCGGAATCGCTCTCGTACGTGAAGAACCTGCCGCGGCCGGTGCACGTCGTCGTGACGCTCTCCAACGATGAGGACAATCCCGAGGTCAAGGGCCTGATCGACGAATACGTCTACGCCACCGAGGAGCGCACGGCCGGCCGCATCACCAAGGAGTCCCTCGACGTCTACCAGAATCGCCGCCGCTCCGAGGAGCTCGGCGTCGACCAGGCGGGCATCATCGTGCTGCTGTCGGGCGACAAGCGCCGGATCGTCACGGTCGACGAGCTCTACACGATGAAGGACAAGAAGCGCGACACGTTCCGCGGCGAGCAGGTGCTCACCTCCGCGATCCTCGACGTGTCGATGCTGAAGCGGGAAAAGGTCTATTTCGTCACGGGCCACGGCGAACTGCGTATCGACAACTCCGATGCGCAGATCGGGCTTTCCGCGCTGCGCGCGCAGCTCAAGGTGCGCAACTTCGAGGTCGAGCCGCTCGACTTCACCGCGACGCGGAAGATTCCCGCGGACGCCTCGCTGCTGGTCGTGGTGGCGCCGCAGAGCGCGTTTTCACGCCTGGAGCAGGAGATGCTCCGGCAATACCTGAGCGCGAGCGCCGGCCGGCTGATGCTGTTTCTCCATCCGGGCCGGAGCACCACCGCCCTCGGACTCGACGACCTGTTGCTCGATTGGGGCGTGCTGGTGAACCAGGACATCATCGTCGATCCGGACAATCTCACCGAGAACCTCGAACTACTGGTGCGCGCGCTCGCGCCCACGCACCCGATCACGAAGAGCCTGGTCGAGAGCGGCAGCCAGCCCCTGCGAATGGGCGCGGCCCGCTCCGTGATTCCCGACCCGGGCCGGTCGCTGGGCGCCGGCCTGAACGTCGTCACGCTCGCCGCGACCTCCACCAATGCCTGGGGCGAGCGCGGCTTCCGGGCCGGCGAAGTGCCCCGCTACGATCCAGGCGTGGACACCCGCCCGATCGCGGGCATGGACCCGCCGGACCGGCTCGGCGTGATCGTGGCCTCCGAACGGCTCGCGGTGCGCGACAATCTCCCGTTCAGCGTGCCGGGCGGCAAGCTGGTCGTCTTCGGCACCGGCGACCTGGTCGCCAACGGCCGGCTCGACAACGCGAGCCTGCTCATCGCGCTGAACGCGGTGAACTGGGCCGTCGACCGCGACCACCAGCTCGCGATCGCGCCGCGTCCGATCGAGCGTTTCCAGCTCTCGCTGACCGCCACCGACTTCACCCGGCTGCGCTACGCCCTGCTGCTGGCGCTGCCGGGCGCGGCTCTTTTGCTCGGTTTGCTGGTCTACTGGACCCGCCGCGCATGAACGCCGCCCCCGCAGTCCCGCTTTACGTGCCCGCCCCCGCCGCGCCGCGCGGCCGCGCACTCCCGGCTTTCCCCGGGCGACGATCCCCGCTCAACTCGACCGGCCTGTGAGAACCAAAGTCACGCTCGTCCTGATTTTCCTGAACGTCGCGCTGTTCTTCTTCATCTTCAAATTCGAGCGCAAGTGGCGCACGGAAGAGGCGGGACGCGAGGCCCGGCGCCGCGTGCTCGGACCCGAGGCGGCCGACATCCGTTTCCTCCAGGTGAAGAGCACCGCGGCCACCGGTTCGTTCACGCTCGTGCGCCAGCGCGACGCCTGGTCGCTCACCGCCCCGCTCGACTGGCCCGCGAATCCGCACGCCGCCAGCACGATCGTCAACGAGCTCCAGCTCCTCGAGCACGAGACGTCGTTCGCCGTCGCCGA
>JAEUHA010000085.1 GCA_016793535.1 Opitutaceae bacterium
GACCCCCGGGGGGGGTGGCTGGGGGGTATGGTATTGGGGTGGGTGTTCGTGCCGGGGGCGCGCGCCCCCCCTCGACCTATTTTGCCCTTCTGGCGGAGGGGGGGGCCCGCGCTCCCAGGAGAGATCAACGAGCCGCCCATCAAACCTCCAGCGCCTGCCCCGCCCGCAGCGCCCGCACGGTGTGCCCCGCGGTGGCCGCGCGGGCGGCAAACGCGTCGGCATCCTGCGCGATCGGCGGCCAGGTGTTGTAGTGCATGGGCACGGCGACTTTCGGCTTCAGAAAATCAAGCGCCAGGAGCGCATCGTCGGGTCCCATCGTGTAGTTGTCCCCGATCGGCAGCAGCGCGACGTCGAGGCCGGCGCGGCCGATGAGCTGCATGTCCAGGAACAGCGCGGTATCACCCGCGTGGTAGAGGGTCCGTCCGTCGGCCTGCAGCAGGATGCCGCACGGGCTGCCGAGGTAGATGGGGCTCAGTCCCACCTCGAGGCTCGACGAGTGGTGGGCGAGGGTCAGCTTCACGCGGCCGAAGGGAAAGTTGTATCCGCCGCCCGGATTCATGCCGTGCGTCTTTGCGCCCTTGGCCGCAAAGTATTCGGCGATCTCGAAGTTCGCCACGATCGTGGCGCCGCAGCGCTGGGCGATCGGCAGGGCGTCGCCCGAATGATCGTCGTGCCCGTGTGACAGCAACACGTAGTCGCAGGCGATGTCCTCCGCCTTGAGGGTGGCAACCGGATTGCCGGTCAGGAAGGGGTCGATGATCAATCGCGCCTGGCTGGTTTCGACGAGGAAGCAGGAGTGTCCGAGGTACGTCAGTTTCATGCTGCGGGTCGGAAGAATGAAGGCAGGCGGAGGCGAGGGGCCGGGTCAGCGCTGCAGCCAGGACTGGGCGGCGGCGACATCCTGCGGCGTGAGAGCGTGGCTGGCCGGGAGCAGTTCGACCTTCACGTCGGCGCCGCCGGCGCGGAGCAGGCTGGCGAGCCGTGGCGGATGATCCGCGGGCACCAGCGGATCGGTGGTGCCGTTGCAGAGCAGGACGCGTCGGCCGGCGAGCGAGCCGGGCGCGGCCGGTTGATCGAGCACCACCATCGGCCGCAGGAGGATCGCCCCGCCGAGGGTCTCCGGCCGGAGCAGCAGCAGGGTGGCGGCGATGTTGGCGCCGTTGGAGAAGCCGACGGCGATCAGCCGCTGCGGTTCGATCCGGTAGTGCGCCGTCGCGGCGGCGATGAAGTCGCCCAGCGCCTGGGTGCGGCGGGTGATCTCCGCCGGATCGAAGACGCCTTCGGCGAGTCGGGCAAAGAAACGCAGGGCGCCGCCTTCGCTGACGTCACCGCGGGGACTCAGCAGCGCCGCGCCCGGCGACAGCGTGCGCCCGAGCCGCAGCAGGTCATGCTCGCTCCCGCCCGTGCCATGCAGCAGGAGCAGGGGCGGCGCCGCAGGATTGGAGCCCGGCTCGAAGACATGCTGGTAGGTGAACTGCGGTGCGGTGGATCGTGGCATTGCGGTGGCGGGCGAGACGTGCGGCGCAATGAATGGGTGCGCGCGCGAAGCGCAAGCGGGCGGGTAGGAGCGCGGACGTCCTCGTCCGCCTTTGCTCCCCTGCGGCCGGGCACGGCCGCGCTTCCCGGGGGAAATTACTCCGCGTCGATCTTACGAATCCGCGCTACGTGCCGTCCGCCTTCGAACTCGGTCGCGAGCCACACCTTCGTGATGGCGAGGGCTTCCGCTTCGGTCACGGTGCGCTGGCCCAGCGAGAGCACATTGCCGTCATTGTGGGAACGGTTCCAGATCGCGACCTGCTCGTTCCAGCAAAGGCCGCACCGGACGCCCCGCACCCGGTTGGCCACGATCGCTTCGCCGTTGCCCGAACCGCCGAGCACGATGCCGCGCTCATATTCGCCGCGGGCGACAGCCTGGGCCACGGGGCGGATGAAATCAGGGTAGTCGCACGAGGCGTCGGAGTGGGTGCCGAAGTCGCGCACCGTATGGCCCTCCGCGAGCAACAGGGCCTTGATCGCCTCCTTGTAGGCGAAGCCGGCGTGGTCCGAACCGATGGCGATGGTGAAGGATTTCATGCGGAGCAGAAGGGGATCGATCAGGTGACGAGCTTCCAGAAAGCGGCGGCGTCGGCAAGATCCGGGAGCACCGCGTCGGGCCCGTGCGCGCGCAGTTGCTCGACGGTGGAGCCGCCGGTGCCGACGGCCAGAGTCCGCGCCCCGATCACGCGGCCGCAGGCGATGTCGTGCGGGGTGTCGCCGATCACCCAGGTGCGGTCCGCCGGAAACGTGATGCCGTGGTGTTCGCTGGCGCGGCGCACGGCGTGCGGTCCGAGGTCGTTGCGCTGTTCGCTGTCGTCGGCAAAGGCGCCGAAGGCGAAATGCTCCCACAGCCCGTGATGCGCGAGTTTCACCTGGGCGCCACGCCGCCGGTTGCCGGTCAGCAGCCCCTGCGCCACGTCGCCCCGCGCGGCCGCCGCGGCAAGCAGCTCCCGCACGCCGGGGAGCACACGGGCGCCCGGGTTGTCGAGCTCCGCCGGCAGGGCCGCCACGTACCCGGCGAAGAAACGCTCGAAGGCGTCCGGCGTCGCTGGCAGCGCGAATTTGCGAAACACCGCCCGCATGATCCAGGTGTCGGTCCGGCCGGCGAAATCGATGTCGGCCAGCGAGCCGTCGACGCCGAAGACGTTCTTCAAGGCCGCCTGCAGCGCGCGCATGCCCGCCCCGCCGGAGGCGATCAGGGTGCCGTCAATGTCCCAGAGAAGGAGAAGTCGCACGGAGGAGTTCGTTGAAAGGAACCGAGTCCGAATCAGGAAGGTGCGCCCGCGGCAAGCGTGTGAAGCGGAGAAACTTTCCCTGGGAGCGCGGACGTCCTCGTCCGCATGGTTCGATCGGGCGGACGGAGACGTCCGCGCTCCCAGAAGCCTATTTCGCGGCCTCGCGCACCGTCACCGTGACCTTGAGCGAGCGGGTGGGGGCGCCGCGGTAGGTGCCGTTGACCGGGCGGATGTCGGCGTAGTCGCGGCCGACCGCCACCTTGACGTAGCGGTCGTCGGCGACGCGGTCGTGCGTGGGGTCGAACGCCGCCCAGCCAAAATCCGGAATCCAGGCCTCGACCCAGGCGTGGGAGGCCTCGATCTCGCGGGGGCGGCGCGTGGTGTTGAAGAAGTAACCGCTGACGTAGCGGGCCGGGATGCCGACGCTGCGGCAGAGCCCGAGGTGCACGTGCGCGAAGTCCTGACAGACACCCATGCGCAACTTCAGCACGTCGGTGGCGCGCGTGTTCACGCCGGTCGAGTGCGGACGGTAGGCGAACCGGCGGTAGACGTGTTGTCCGAGCCGGCGGACATCGCCCCAGACATCACTGCGGCCTTCCGCGAGCGCGTCCTGGGCTTCGCGCCACAATTCGACTTCGAGCGGGACGTAGTGGGAGCTGTTGTAAAATTCCGCCAGCAT
>JAEUHA010000087.1 GCA_016793535.1 Opitutaceae bacterium
GATTTCGCTGCAGCGGCTCGCCCACGTCCTCTACGAACTGCGGGTCCCGCTCCTGCCGCGCATGATCACCGAGTTCGCCCATGAGCGCACGGGCTGCGACATTCATCCGGGCGCCCGGCTCGGCAGCCATTTCTTCATCGACCACGGCACCGGCGTCGTGATCGGCGAGACGGCGACAGTCGGGGCGCACGTGAAGCTCTACCAGGGCGTGACGCTCGGCGCGAAGTCCTTCGAGGTCGACAACGAGGGCCGGCCGATCAAGGGCGTAAAGCGCCATCCCGATATCGGCGACCACGTGACGATCTACGCGCACGCGACCATCCTCGGCGGCGACACCCGGGTCGGCGCGAATTCGATCATCGGTTCCAACGTCTGGCTGATGAAGTCGATCCCTGACGATTCCGTCGCCTACTTCAAGGGCGACAACCTCGTGGTCCGCTCGCGACGCCAGAAGGAGGCGCTGGTCGGGAATGCGACCGCGCTCGCGCCCGATCACGACTGGGAAATCTAGCGCGGCGGAGGCTGCGCGAAGGGACCGGTGACCAGTCGCGAGTGCCAAGTACCCATCGCAAAGCGCAAAGGTACCGGAGGCGGGCGAGGCGGCGCGAGCGCGTGAGGTTCCGAACGCGTCACGCGTCAGCGGCGACCTGTCACGTGTCCCTTGTTACGTGCGACCAGCACCCCTTTACGCGGCGACATCGGGCACCTTGAGGCCCAGCACTTCCGACGCGCTGACGCAAAGGCCGACGAATGTTTCTTCGGCCAGTGCGAGGCGCCGGCCGCGCAGGTGGGCGACACCCCAGCGGCGCCGCAGCTTGCGCGGGCCGAGCGGGAGCGAGACGAGTGAGCCGCTTTCGAGTTCGGACCGCGCGATCCACGGTGCAAGCACGCCGGCGCCGATGCCGATCTTCACCAGCTCCTTGATCGCCTCCATGCTGCCGAGCTCGATGAAGTTGCTCAGCGTGATCTTGTCCTCCCGGAAATAATCGCTCACCAGGCGGAACGTGTGGCTCGTCTTGTTGTAGAGCACGAGCGTCTCGGCCTCGATGCTTTCGCGCGCGACGCGGCCTGCGCGCGCCCACGGATGCAGGGGCGCCACGACGAAGCGCAGCTCGTCCTGGAAGATCGGCACGAAGTTGAACTCCGACGGCCCCGGCGGCGGTTCAAGCACCAGCGCGAGATCGACGTG
Organism: Opitutaceae bacterium; assembly: GCA_016793535.1. Lineage (GTDB taxonomy): Bacteria > Verrucomicrobiota > Verrucomicrobiia > Opitutales > Opitutaceae > ER46. The sequence goes on from JAEUHA010000087.1 coordinate 1,190, forward strand.
ACCTCCCCGCAGCAACTCGAGCTGCTGGCCGTGATCGCCCGGTTCGATCCGGATCACGCACTTCGGATAACTCTGGCGAAATTCGCGCAGCACCGTGGGCAGGATGTGCTGGCACGCCGTGGTGCTCGCCCCCACCCGCAGCCGGCCGTGGCCCCATTTCGTCAGCGTTTCGAGCCCGGCCCGCGCCGCCTCCATCTCGCGCAGGATTTTTTCCGTGTGCCGCAGGAACTGCTCACCCGCCTGAGTCAGCAGCACGCGGCGCCCGATGCGATCGAACAAGCGGCAGCCGACGTCGTCCTCCAGCGCCTTGATCGCATGGCTCACCGCCGACTGCGTGAGGAACAAATCCTTGGCGGCCAGCGTGAAACTCCCCCGCCGCGCGAGCGCGGAGAAGGCGTGGAGCTGACGGCTGTCGAGCGTCGGCTTCATGGATGAGGCAGCTTCATTTCTCGGATGAAATGTTTGAAGAGCAGTAATCAGGCCAGCCGTGCACGGTGGCACGTTGATCGCTCCGCCAGCCGGAACATGTCTTTGCCGCCGTCGACCGCCCCTGCCACCGCCCCCCCGGGCGCCCTGCGACCGCTCCGGGTCGGCTACGTCGCCCTCACCGCGGCCGCCCCCCTCGTCGCCGCCCAGGAGTGCGGTTTTTTCGCCCGCCATGGCATCCGGGTCGAGCTTTGCCGCGAGATCGGCTGGGCCACCATGCGGGAAAAAGTCGTCTACGGGGAACTCGATGCCGCCCAGGCCCCCGCGCCGATGCTGTGGTCGATGCAACTGGGACTCGGGTGCCCGCCGTGCGATGTCCTGACCGCCCTGGTTTTGGGTGCCCACGGGAGCGCCCTGACGTTGTCGCGCGCCCTGTGGGACGCCGGCGTCCGGGACGCCGTCACCCTGCGCGCTCACGTTGCGGCGCAGCGCTCCCGGCTGCCCCTCGCCTTCGGCGTCACCTTTCCGTTTTCTTCCCAACACCTCCTGCTGTTGGAATGGCTCCGCGCCGCCCGGCTGCATCTCGAGCGCGACGCCCGGATCGTTGTCGTCCCGCCGGCCCAGCTCTTCCGCCACCTCAACGCCGGAACAATCGACGGTTTCTATGCCGGTGAACCGTGGAACTCGCTCGCCGTCCGGGACGGACTCGGCTGGTGCCCGACCTGGAGTGCCGCCCAGCAAGCCGGACATCTGGATAACGTGCTGCTCGTGACGCGCCGCTTCGCCGAATCGCGGGCGGACGACCACGGCCGGCTCGTCCGCGCCCTCGCGGAAGCCACGGCATGGTGCGACGAGCCACAACACCGCGAGCCGCTGGCGGAAATGTTGTCCGGCGCGGCCTACCTGAATCAGCCCGCGACGGTCATCGGCCCCACCCTGCTCGGACGCTTCGACTGCGGCCACGGCCGGATCGAGACCGCGCCGCATTTCCACGTCTTCCACCGCGACGAGACCGCCGTGCCCACGGTCGAGAAGGCGAACGCGCTGCAGGCCGCCCTGGTGAGCGCGGCGCTGCTGCCGTCCCAATTGCCCCGTGACGCTGGTCTCGCCCGCCGACTCTTCCGGGAGGACCTGCATCGTGCGATCCTGGCTGGTACGCTCGTTCCCGTGTGAGGCGGACCGGCCGAACACCGGCCTGCGGTCATAAAATTTCGATCGCCGCCCGCGCCGGGCGCCGACTAGGGTGCCGGCGCTTTCCGTCCCCTCCAGCTCCATAACCCACCTCGCTCGTTCCGAGGAGGGGCGTTGTTGGCGTCGCGGGAGCGACGCGTCGAAATCCACCTTTGCATGAGTTCCAGCGCTCCGCCTCCTTCCTCCCCCCGTTGCATTCTCGTCACGGGCTCCACCCGCGGCATCGGACGCGCCATCGCGCAGCGTCTCGCCGCGACCGGAGACACCGTCGGCGTCCACGGCCGTTCGCTGGAGGCGGCCGAGCGGGTGGCTCGCGAGATCGGAGGCCCGGGGGTGATCCCGTTCGCCGCCGATCTCAGCGATCCGTCCGCGGCGCGCACCCTCGTCGACGCGTTTGTGGCCCGGACCGGACGGATCGACGGGCTCGTCAACAACGCCGGCGGCGGACGGGCCGTCGCGTTTCGCGGCCTGACCCTCGACGGCTGGCGGGAGACGTTTCGGCTGAATCTGGAATCCGCACTGACCGCGGCCCAGGCGGCGTACGTCGTGATGCGGAAGCAAAAGTCCGGCGGGATCGTCAACATCGCCTCGATTTCCGCCCACGGCCCCGGCGGCTGGATGGGTGCCGACTATGCGGCCGCCAAGGCGGCGCTGGTGAGCCTGACCAAGAGCCTGGCGCTCGAGGCGGCGCGGTTTGGGATTCGCTGCAACGCGGTTTCGCCCGGACTCGTCGAGACCGACATGACCGCCGCGCTGACCGAGGAAAATCGGGCGGGGCTGCGCATCCCGCTCGGTCGGCTCGCCCAGCCGGCGGAAATCGCGGGTGTGGTGGCATTCCTGCTGTCGCCCGATGCGTCGTATCTCACCGGCCAAGTGCTCCACGTGGACGGCGGGCTGTGGATGAGTTCCTAGTGGGAATGAAGAACGACGAACGTCGGGTCGCCGTCACGGGTCTGGGACTCGTCACCGCCCTGGGGCACTCCGAACCGGAAGTGTGGAGCAGTCTCCTCGCGGGCCGCTGCCCGCTGCGAGCGTTGAAGAACCACGACTACGCCGGCAACAAGGTGTGCAGCGGAGGCGAGATCGACCTCGCGGAGTTCGAAGCGCGGGTGCCGGCAACGTTGCGGCGGGCCGACCGGACGGTGAGGTTTGCCGTGGAAGCGGCGCGCCAGGCCATGACTGCGGCGCGCTGCCTGCCAGCCGAAGCGGACAAGCCGGAGGACATCGCGACCATCTTTGGTTCGGGCTGCGGACCGACGGAGACGCTGCACGCCAGCCACACCCGGTTCGCCGAAAAGGGCCCCGCCGGCATGCGACCCAGTTCGGTGCCCAACGGCATGGCGAACGCAGTGTCGGCCGCGCTTTCGATCGAGTTCCGGCTCACCGGCGCAAACTACACCGTCGTGTCGGCCTGCACCTCGGCGACCAACGCGATCGGGATCGGCTTCCGCATGGTGCGGGAGGGACACGCCGCCGCGGTGCTGTGCGGCGGGACGGACAACAGTTTCGATCCGTTCTATTACGCCCTGTGGAATAATCTCGGCGTGTTTTCCCCGATCGCGGATCCGCAGCGAGCCGTGCGGCCCTTCGCGGCCGACCGCGCCGGAACCCTGCTCGGCGAAGGGGCCGGGGCACTCGTGCTCGAGTCCTTTGCCAGCGCGCGTCGCCGCGGGGTCCGCATCCGGGGCGAGATCGTCGGGTACGGAGAATCGTCAGATGCAACGCACCTCACCGGCCCCTCGGCGACCGGACAGGCGGCCGCGATCCGCGCCGCGCTCCGGAGCGCCGACGTGGCCCCGCACGAAATCGGCTACATCAGCGCCCACGGCACCGGCACCGATGCGAACGACTTGACCGAGGCGCAGGCCATTCGCATCGCGCTCGGAGATGCGGCGGACTCGGCACCGGTCGGGGCCACGAAGTCCTACTTCGGCCACACCCTCGGCGCCTCGGGTGCGATCGAGACGATCGGCACGCTGCTCGCGCTGGAGCACGGCGTCGCCCCGGGCAACCTCAACCTGGAGCATCCGGACCCGGCGTGCCCGGTCAGCCTGGTCGGCGCAGCGCCCCAGCCCCTCACCCGTGGCCTGGCGTTGAAGAACAGCTTCGGTTTCGGCGGCGGCAACGCCGTGCTCGTCCTGCGGCGGTATTCCTGATGCACTGCCGCGTCCGTCTTCCAGCTCCCACCCGATCCATGCACCGTCCGGAAATCCTGCAGCGCCTCACGAGAGTCATCGCCGATTCCACGACCGCCCCGCCCGACGCGGCCGGCGTCACCGAAGCCACGTCGCTCGAGTCGTTCGGCGTCGATTCCCTCATCCTGATCGACCTCATTTTCGACATTGAACAGGAGTTCGGGGTGAAGCTCGCGGCCGAGGAACTCACGGCGATGCGCGTGATGGGCGAACTCGTATCCCATCTCGAGACGCGGCTGGCCGGCTGACCTCATGGACGCCGGCGCGGAGACCAGCCGTAGTGAAACTCTGGATGCGGCGGTGGCCGCACCGGGCGCGAACGCGGCCCCGGCGCGCAACCGCACCCGGGTGCGCCGCCCGCCCGGTTGGATCAAGCGCGCGCTGATGCGGCACGTCGTCCCGGAGGTGGCCTTCGTGGTGCTGCGCACGCTCCGGCTGAGCTGGCGCATACGCGAAAGCGGCCGCGCGCACTACGACGCGGCGGTGGCGAGCGGCCGGGCCCCGGTGATCGCATTCCTGCACGGGCGCGCGTTCATGCTGCTCGACACGATTCGCGACCGGCCGCGGCGGTGCTGGTTTTCGATGTGTTCGCCCAGCCTGGACGGCGACGCGATGACGAAGCTCGAGGAAAAGCTCGGCTTCGACGTGGTGCGCGGCTCGAGCGGAGCCGGCGGACTCCAGGCCATCGTCGACATCATCCGTTCCGTACGGGATCGCCCGGGCGCCGGCGCCTGTCTCGCGGTCGACGGTTCACGGGGACCGCGCGGGCAGGTGCAGGGCGGCATCATTTCCCTGGCGCAGCGCACCGGCGGCTTCGTGCTGCCGGTGACCGTCTCGGCGAGTTCCGCCTGGATTTTTCGGAAAGCCTGGGACCGTACGCTGATCGCGAATCCCTTCGCCCGCGTCGAGGTTGTGTTCGGCGAACCGCTGCCCGTGCCGCCGAAGCTGAAGGCCCCGGAGTTCGATCGCCTGCGCCTTGAACTCGAGTCGCGGCTCGTGGCGCTGCAGGCCGAGGCGGATGCGCTCAGCGGCCGCGGGGACACGGAACCGGTGCGCGCGGCGTAGGCCCATCGAAACGGATTCACTTCTCCTGGGAGCGCGGCCGGCCCCGGCCGCACGATCGGACATAGCAGCCGGGGACGGCCGCGCTCCCAGGAGGATCAGATGTAGTACATCTCGGCCGGATTCTTCGAGACGAGCTGGTCGAGGGTGTAACTCTTGGTCTTGGCCACCAGCGTCACCCCGATCTCGTCCCACACCTGCTTCAACCGCCGGCCGCTGCGGCCCGCGAAGTTACCGCTGAGCTGCAGGCACTGGCCTTCGACGGCGACGAGGATGTCGTAGAGCGAAATTTCCTGCGGCGACCGGGCGAGCACATAGCCGCCGTGATTGCCTCGCCGGCTGTTGATGAGTCCGTGGTCGCGGAGCTTGAGCAGGATCTGCGCGAGGAAGTTGGCCGGCACGACCTCGGTGCGCGCGAGGTGTTCGATCTGCGCCAGCTCGCCGGAGCCGTGGAGCCGCGCCAGTTCGGCCATGACGCGGCAGGCGTAGTCGACTTTGACGGAGATGCGCACGGCGGGGTCAGATCACGTAGTCGCCGTTCTCCGACTTCACGACCTCCCGCGGCGGCAGGAGCATGCCGGCGGCGACGGTGGCGTTGGTGCCCTGCTCGATCAGAATGAAGGAACCGGTGAGCCGGTTCGTGGCGTAACCGTCGAACACGAGCGGCTGCGACGTGCGCAGGCGGATCTCGCCGATATCGTTCACAACCAGTTCCGCGGGGTCGGGAATCGTTTCGAGCGTCGACATGTTGAGCTTGTTGACGAGCGACGTCACCACGGCCTGCACCGTGTGCGTCGTGTGCTTGAGGAAGTAGCGCTTGCCCGGCTGAAGCGCGCGCGGATGCATCCAGCAGACTTCGGCGTGCAGTTCGGAGCTCGAACCCGGCAGGTGATCCGCACCGATCAGCATGCTCCCACGGCTGACGTCGATGTCGTGCTCCAACACCACCGTGACGGACTGCGGACAAAACGCCTCGGCGACCGGCCCGTCGTAGGTCCAGATCTGTTTCACCGTCGACACCACGCCCGCGGGGAGCGCGAGCACCTTCTGTCCCTGGCGCACGATGCCGCCGGCGATCTGGCCGCTGAACCCGCGGAAGTCGTGCAGGTCTGGATTCGTCGGATTGTTCGGCCGGTTGACCCACTGGACCGGAAGCCGGAAGCCCTGCAGGTTCCAATCGCTCGCGATGTGCACCGTCTCGAGGTGACCGAGCAGCGTCGGGCCCGAGTACCAGGGCGTGTGCGGTGACGCGTCGACAACGTTGTCGCCGTTGAGCGCGCTCATCGGAATGAACTTCACGTCCTTGATGTCGAGCCGGGGCAGGAACTCCTCGAACTGCGCGCGGATCTCGAGGAAGCGCGCCTCGCTCCAGCCGACGAGGTCCATCTTGTTCACCGCGACCACGAGGTGCGGGATGCGCAGCAGCGCCGCGATGGCGGTGTGGCGGCGGCTTTGCTCGATGACGCCAGCGCGCGCGTCGACG
>JAEUHA010000089.1 GCA_016793535.1 Opitutaceae bacterium
CCACTCCTCCGTGGCGCGGCGCTCGTTCTCGGCGTCGGTGACAGGTCCGACCCACGCGGCGCGCCGCGCGCGCTCCGCGGCGGTGAGCGTGTAGAGCGGCCCGCTGCCGGCAGTCTTCGTTTCCTCCACGCGCAGGCCCGCGAGGATGCTGAGCGCGTTGATCTTCACGTTGCCCATCACGTAGGCCCCGTTGATCTCCTCGGAAAAATTCTGGAGGTTCTGCAGCCGCTGCGCGACGCGGTAGTTCGCGTTCTCCGTCCACTGGGAGGGATTCTCATCCTTGTGGCGCGAGGTCCGGTGGAGGTCGATCCACGGCCCCTGCCGCATGCCCTCCATCGCTTCGCTCGCCCAGCCGGCGGTCTCGCGGAACTGCCCCAGCCCGCCGGGCCCGACGAACGTGTACTGGTGATAGTGGTAGTCCTTGCGCCGCTCCTGGTACTGCGTCACGAGGCCGGTCTTCACGTAGGCCGGCACCGCGAGCCGGAAGTCCTTCCGCACATTGATCCGCCCCTCGAGGATCGAGGACTTCGCGATGCGGTTGTTCTGCGACAGCATCATCGTGGTGTAGCTGTTCAGGTCGTAGAAGTCGCGCCCGGCGGTCTGCGTGATCTGCGGAAACGTGTCGTCGGCGCGGCGGTCGGTGATCCAGCCGATGCCCGTCAGGCCGCCGATGGAGAACGCGCCCTTGGTGCGCACGCCGGCGTTGTACTTGCGCTCGTTCGGCGAGTAATTCTGGAACGCGTGCGACATCGACAGCGTGCCGCTGTAGTCGACCGTGAGGCCATCGAGCCGGTGCACGCCCGACGCGAGAAAGCGGTAGTTGCGCGTGAAGTTGTCGTACGCCGTGGCCGTCATCGTGGCGGCCGCCGCGTTGGACGGAATCACCTCGGTGTACGTCTCGCTGAAGCCCGGCCGCATCTGGTTCGCGTTGTTCGTCGTCTGCAGGTTCAGCGCCAGCGTGTGCGGCCGCTCGATGTAGAAATTGTGCGAGGCATTGAACGTGAACAGCGAGCGCTCGCTGAACTTGTACTCGGCCTTGGCGCCGATGTTTTCCCGGACGTGCGGCCCGCCCATCGCCTGCCGCTGCTGCCGCGTGCGGTAGACATACGCCGGCCGGTTGAGCGTGCCCTGGTAATAATGCTCGGTGTCGTTCGAGGAGTAGAAGACGGAATTGCGCGAGTACGACAGCGACACGCCCAGGTTGCGGTTCGCCCCGAAGACGTCGGAGTACGCCAGCGTCAGCGCCGGGGTCAGCCGGTCGATCGGCGAATCGATCCACTGCTCCTCCTCGCCGCCCTTCCGACCGATGAGGTGGGCGAAGCCGAGCGAGTACCGGATCTGCCGCGGGGCGTTCCGGTTGAAGGCGCTGCGCGTGACCATGTTGATCGAGCCACCGATGGAATTCGCCGGGCGATCCGGCGTGGGCGCCTTGGTCACCTCGATGCTCTCGATCAGCGAGAGCGACGCCTGGAAGAAGTCGAACGCGCGGTTCGTGCCGCTCGAGTTGTTGTTCGCGAGCTGCACGCCGTCCATCTCGACGGTGTTGAGGCCGGCCTCGATGCCGCGCACCTGGACCTCGCGGACGCCGGAGCCGCTCAGGTCGGTCGCGACGATGCCGGGGATCTTCTGCAGGAAGGAGCCGACGTTGTCCTCCGTCATGGTGCCGAAGGCGTCCGTGGCCACGACGTTCTTCACGTTCGAAGCCTGCCGCTGCCGCGCCGTGGCCATCGCGCTGCCCTCGCGCTCACCCTCGACGGTGAAGGCCTGCATCTTGTAGATGTCGGACGTCATCGCGACGTCGTGCGTCACCGCCGCCCCGTCGGTCGCCCGCAGCGGAATCGTGACGTTGTCCATGCCCGGATATGAAATCACGATCGCCGTGTCGGCGGCCGCGGCGCTGATGACGTAGCGGCCCTCGGCGTCGGTCGTCACCGCGCGCCCCGTCCCCTGCAACTCCACCCGCGCTCCCTCGAGGCGGACGCCCGTCGCGGCATTCGAGACTCGTCCATTCACCAGTCGGGTCGCGGCGGCCGACGCCGGCGCCGCGTCCTGCGCCGCAAGGACCGGGCACGGCGAGGCAGCGAGGATCACCAGGGCGAGCGACAAAGAGCGGACAGGCAGGCGCGAGTTCATGGGCGGTGCGTTGGGGAGGAAGGGAGGGCGGGCGGAAAACGAGTCACCGCCGGGTGGGGCAACGGCGATGCGACAACCGCACGCTGGTAACCGTTCGGGTAATTAGCGGGCAAGCAGAAAAGCACTCCGCGGCGCGGTCGGCGGAACTCCTCCGCGCGAGCCGCGCATCCTCGGGCGTCCAACTCGGCGCGTGACCCCAGGCGCAACCTCAGCCGCCGGCGGGACGGGCAGCTCCACCGCGATCCCCTCAACCCGCCGCGAACTCAAAATCCGCCACCAGCGCGTGGTGGTCGCTCGCGGGGCTCGGGTTCACCGAATGGCCGACGCAGCGCAGCGGCGCGTTGTGGAAGATGTGGTCGAGCACGAAGGGCCGGCGGCGCCAGGTCGGCTCGCGGTCCTGCACGGTCTTGAAGCCGCAGGCGGCGAACTGGTCGACGAGCGAGGCATGGCCGCTGACGTTGAAATCGCCGGCGAGCAGCGTCGGGCCGGCCGACGCCGCGAGCTGCTCGGCGACGAGCGACCGCTGGGCCGGATTCGTCGCGCTGCTGGTCCCGAGCATGAAGAACGCGAGCAGGTGGGTGTTGATCAGGCGCACCTCGCGCCCCTGCACCGTGGTCGTCGCACTCATCAACAGCCGGTCGGTCGGCGTCAGCTTCCGGCCATGAAACTCGAACTCGATCGGAGGCGACGGCAGACCGAGTCGTTTCAGGTCGCGCAGCGGTGCCCGGGAAAAAATCGCCAGGCCGATCCCGAAGGGCAGTTCCCGCGGATCGGCCTTGGGGTACCCGAAGGCAGCGTGATACCCGGCCAGTTCCGCCTTCAGCCGCGTGAAGTTGGGGGGCGGCTCGGCCTGCACGCCTCCGGGGCGCGCCTGCTCGACTTCCTGCAGGAACACGATGTCGGCGTCGTGACGGCGGATCTCCTCCAGCGTGGCGTCGAGCCGCACGGGCGCCCGATCGGGATGACGTTCATCCCAAATCTGGCCGAACTGCATGTTGAACTGGAGAACGCGGAATCGGCTCATCAGCAGCTCTGCCGGGGTCACTTCTGCAAGGTGGAGCCTCCCGCGGCCGGGACGATCCGGGTTCCATCTCCCGTCGGGGCCGCATCAGCGGGGTTCTTGCGAAACACAAAGCGGTTGATCTTCGCGGTCGTCGCCCGCTCCACGGCGGGAAACCGCGCCATGTTCGCCGCGCTCGCCGCAGTCAGGCTGTCCTGGTACCGGGCCACCATCGGCGGGCGGGTGGTGTCCGCGCCCGTCGAGACGTTCGCCGTCTGGTGATCATACGAACTGGTCTTCCGGTCGTTCACGGCCGGACGCTGCGCATCATTGGCCCGCACCTGTTTCTCGCGCGTCTCGGTCACATCAATGCCGGCCCGCCGGTCAGCCAGCGGCGCCGTGGTCTTCTCAAACTCGGTTTTCTCGACCCGCTTGTCCTGCTGGGTCGCGCGGTTGGCCGCCGGCGCCTGTTTCGCCGGCGCCACGGTGCGCCCGGGCGTGAACGGCGCGTTGCGCTGCGTGTAGTCGATCGGAGTCGTCGCATCCGCCGCGCGGACGGCGACGCTGCCGGCGCCGAGGGCCAGCAGCACCAACCAACGGGACATTTTCATGCCGCAACGCACGAGGCAGCAAGGCCCCGAGGCGGATTACCAGCAACCCAATAATTGCCGCCCGGAGAGGCGATCGGCGGCTCCCACCCGCCGTCCGGAGCCACCCCACTCACTCCGGTTCCGCCGTCCCCTCGACCACCCAGTCCCGCGCCTCGGGCACCTGGACGAGGAACTCCCGCAAGGCTGCGCTGAGGTGTTCGGCGTACCTGAAGTGCGCCCCCATGCCGGTGCGCAGCTCGGCCTCGTAGATGAACTTGTCCGCGTGCGTGCTGTGCTCGAAGGGCGTCTGCGCGCCCAGCAGCAGCGAATAGACGTAGGCCGGCGACCCGCGGGCCATGAGTTCGCGCGTGAGCTCGAGCTGGTCGGCGAGCAGGCGCGCATGTGCGGCCCGGTCGATCTCGGGGGGAAGATAGAAGCCCGCCTGGATGAGCGGCGTGTAACGGTGGCCGGTGCGGTGCCGGTTGAGGTCGCGCAGCTCGGCCAGCGCCATGTTGTTCCAGGCGAAACTCACGCGCATGCGGCGCGTCGCCGTACCCTGCTGGCCATAACGGTTCGCCCGGTGCCGCAGGGCTTCGGCCACCGGCTGGGTCTCGGGCAGCCAGGGCGGCGTGGCGCGCTCGACGCGCACCCAGACCGCGTCGGGCAGGCCCGCGGCCGAGAGGCGTTCGCGGCCCAGCGCGAGCGACGTGGCGAGTTCCTGCCGCGCCTGCTCCTCGTAGGATTTCTCGGCGAAACTGTGCCGCATCAGCCGCGGCGACTGCTTGAGCAGTTCGTCGCGGATGAGCTTCGCCGCCGCTTTCGCCTCGGGATGCGGCAGCGAATCGAGCTGCTTCACGGTCACGGCCCACATGCGCGAAGTCTGGACGAGGCCCAGGTTGGTCCGCGTCGCGAACGGAATGAAGTAGCGGGCCCGGTCGAGCGCGTAGTTCTTCCGCAGCCGCGTCACCACCGCCGGCTTCGCGTCGGCCGGCACACGCACGCGCTGCGGCTCGGCCGTGGCCAGCGCGTCAAGCCGCGCGTATTCGGCGTGGTAGGCCGCGAACGCGCGCGCCAGCACGTCGCGCCACCGCGGCGCAAGGTCGGCCGGCACGCCGAGGTCCTCGGCCGATGGCACGTTCGCCGCGTCCATCGTGATGTAGCGCGTGCTCGACTCCTGGCCGTCGGCCATTTGCGCGATCTCGAAAATTTTGTACGCCAACCACATCGAGACATCGTCCAACGCGACCGCCAGTCCGCCCGTCAGCCCGCCGATCGACGCGTGCCCGTAGTCGACGAACTTGAGGATCCGGTCGATCGACGCGTCGGGATTGGCCAGGTCGACCTTGGCGAGAATCGCGCCGATGCCCTCGTTGCTGCGCGAGTACCGCGCGAGCACCGACGCCAGCAACTCGGGCGTGACCTTGGGACAATCGGCCGCAGTCGGCGGCGGAACGAGGGCGAGTCCGGTGATTCTCATGCGGCGGCATGCATCGCCGCAAAGTGGCGCACACGGCGCAAGACGGGAAAGGGGCGCAGCCCACGATTACTTTCCTCCCCCCTGGGAGCGCGGACGTCCCCGTCCGCCGGAACGGTAAGGCGGCCGGGGACGGCCGCGCTCCCGACAACCCGCTATGGTCACTCCTCCGCAAAAAGCTCCGCCAACTCCAACCTGAACCCTGGCAACACCGCCTCCCCCTCGAGTGCATCTGAGTTCCTCAATAGGCACTCCGCGGCGGGCCCACGATAGACCAGGGCCGTTCTCTCCTCGGGGTTGATCACCCACGCGAGGCGCGCGCCGTTCTCGAAATACTCGACCATCTTGTCGTGGGTCCGAATCGTCCGGTCCCATGGGGAAAGCACTTCGACGACCAAGTCGGGCGCACCGCGAAAGTATCTCCACATCGCATCCGGACCCCGCGGAATGCGTTCCGCCTGAATGAATGAAACGTCCGGGGAAAGCAGATTACCCGAGGCCATCCAGCAACCCAGGCTCGAGCCGCAGACGGACCCGCACTTGAGCTGTCGCGCATGCAGGCGCATCGCGGTCAGCAGCGCGGCGACGATGTTCTCGTGCCGAAAGCCGGTTGGACTCATGACGATCTCCCCATGGACGAGTTCGCGCTTATGGCCGTCCCTCGGCAGCGCCATCAACTCGTCATCGGTCCAAACTCGGGGTGATGCTTTCATGGCCGCTGAGCCGAACCTAAGCACGTACGCACCCGTCGCATGGCCGGAGACAGTGGGCTTCCCGGGCTGGGAGCGCGGAGGCCCCCGTCCGGTGGAGTGTTGTTTGCGGACGCGGGCGACCGCGCTCCCAGACTTACCGCAGCGCCAGCAG
>JAEUHA010000091.1 GCA_016793535.1 Opitutaceae bacterium
CCTGCTCGTGGTTGCCATTGACGAGGAACACCGGCGCACTGCGGCCGATGATGCCGAGGTACGGCCGCTGGATCGTGTACCGCTGCACGACCTGCGGCTGCGTCACCGCCCGCGGATTCGCCTGGTTGATCGTGTCGACGCTGAAGTCGTCGCCGCTGGTGAGATAGAAGTCCGGCTGGTCCGCGGCGGCCGTGTTCATCGTGCGGGTGTAGAGCGCGGCGTTGAACTGCGTGTTCACCCGCTCGGGATGCGAGTCCCCCTGCACGCCGAAGACGAACGTGCTGCCCGGCGCGCGCTGCGTCATGAAAGAGTATTCCGGACTCGCCTCGAACGCCGCGGACTCGGACGCGCGAAAGCGGATGCGGTAATAGTGCCGCGAGTTGCCGCGCAGTCCGGCCAGCACGATCTCCTGCGGGACGCCCGCCGCGAGGGCGACCGCGGCGGTCTGCGCCGGGTAGACGCCCGGTTGCGTGCCGTACTCGACGTAAGCGGAGAGGGCCGTCGACGTGAGGAGGTTGCCGGCGACGGATTCGTTCGTCGGCCGCCCCAGCACGATCGTACCGGGAAACTCCGCGGCCCGGGCGGCGGCGGCAAGGAACAGGAGGACGAGGACAAGTCCGAGGCGCATGGAGAATCAGTTCGCCGGCGCGATCCGGTAGGTGTGCGCGATCGTGCGGTTCCGCAGCGTCGCGGTCTCCTGGTTCGGCAGGGCCGCGCGCACGTACTGCACCGTCGCGCCGTCCGACGCTACGCTCACCCGCAGGTGGCCCGAGTTGGGCAGGATCGTGCCGTTCGTGTAGCCGCCGTCGCGCGCGCTGCCGGTGGAGAAGTTGGCGGTGCCCGGCTGCGGACATTCCTGGTACACGATGCCGTCCAGCACCTGATAGCCGTAGAAGTGATCGTGGCCGTGAAAAACTGCGCTCACCTTGGTGGCCACGAACAGGGCGTGGATCGGCTGCTCCCAACCCGGCCGGCGCGCGGCAAACTCGTCCACGCCGTCCGCCGTGCGCCCGCCCCACTCGTAGAGCTGCGCGGCCTCGATGCCGCCCCGCGCCGAGGCGAATCCGCCGACGAGATGGTGGAGGAACACGAACTTGTACCGCGCCCGGCTGCCCTGGAGCGTCGCCTTGAGCCAGTCGTACTGCGCCTTGCCGAGCGACCAGCGCCAGTTGTCCGCGGGATTCGCGTTGGGATTCGTGAGCGTGTTGTTGAAGGGATCGAGCACGACGAACAGCGCATCGCCCCACTCCCACGCATAGTAGTTCTCGAGCTGCTCGCTCCGGCCCTCGATCGTCCGCGTCTCCGTGCTGCCCGTATAAAACGGGCCCGGCACCGGCGTCGGGAAGTACGCCTTGCGCGCGAGGAGATTCCAGCTGGCGAGGTTGCTGTTCTTCGCCGTGGTGCGGTCGGCGTCGTAAACGTACCGGTACTCGGCCTCGTGATTGCCGAGCGTGAAGAAGAACGGCACCGAGTGGCAGAACTCCGCGAAGTGGTTGCGCAGCGTGAGCGCCCGGAACTCGATCAGGCCGTAGTTGACCGCGAGGCCCGGCAGGATCGTCGCCATCTTGTCGGACATGAAGATGTCTCCGAGGTCGACGTTGAAGTCGGGGTTGTCCGCCGCGATGTTCCGCATCGCGAGGGTGAACAGGGCCGGGCTCGTCACCTCGTCGAGATGCGGATCCGCCGTGATCGTGAACGTGAACGCCTGCCCGCGCGGCCGGGCCGTCGTGAAGCTCCGTTCGCCCCGGGCGCGGAACTCCGGTTCGCCGGGCGCCCGGTAGCGCACCCGATAAAAGACCCGCTGGTTCGGCAGGAGCGGCGTCTGGCCGGACGGCGCCTCGATCCGAACGTCGATCGGCGCACCCGCCGGATAGGTCGCCGGCGGCGTCCGTCCGACATAGGCGCCGGAGGCGTCGCCGTATTCGACGTACAGCTCCACCGGCTGGTTCGCCTCGAGATTGAGCGTCACGCCGCGATCGGTCGGGATGCCGAGGAACTCGGGCGCGCTGAAACCCAGCGGGGCGTTCACGTCGGAGACGCGGACGTCCCACAGCGTGCTGGCCACGACGTAGGTCGCCGCCGGCGAGGTCACGCTAGAACCCGACTCGCTCACCGCCGTCACCGTGTAGCTCACCGCGGTGCCGGCGGCCTGCGCCGGAATCGCCGCGCCCCACACGCCGTCACTCGCCGCACCGTCGCCATGCCGGCCGTCATCAAACATCGGCTGCGTCTCGCCCCCCGCGGCCGGCTGGGCACCGACCACATGCCCCAGCCGCAATTGCGCAATCCGGCCGCCCGGCTCCGGCTGGGCGCGCGCGGTCACGAAAACCTTGTCCGCGTAGTTGGGTGCCGCCGGTGCCGCCGCGACCGCGGTCACGGCCAGCCCTGCGGGACCCGCTGGTTCCGGCACGACGTAGAGCTCCACGAGCGCGGTGCCGGTCGTCCCGCCGACGCCGCTCACGACCGCCGAATACGACCCGGGCGCCAGCGCCACGAGCAGCGCCGCGTCGCGGCTGCCGGTCGGCAGCGCGAACGCGCCGACCGCCTGCGCCGCCGCGCCGATCTCCACGGCGTTGGCGGTGCCGGACCAGTTGTCGTTGGTCGCCAGCGCGACCGGGCCGCGGAATAGCGTAAGGGTCGGATCCGCCAGCACGCCACCGAC
Organism: Opitutaceae bacterium; assembly: GCA_016793535.1. Taxonomy (GTDB): domain Bacteria; phylum Verrucomicrobiota; class Verrucomicrobiia; order Opitutales; family Opitutaceae; genus ER46. Next base: position 2,663 of record JAEUHA010000091.1, read on the forward strand.
GCCGAAGGTGCCGAGCGTCGGTCCAACGGCGCGAATCAGGAGCCGCAAAGTACCGGTGCCAGCCACGACAAAGCCCGGGATCAGCACGCTGTCGCCGTCGCCGACGAAGGCCCGGGTGGACGCGTTGACCAGCGTGACGTCCGTCCGCGCGTCGCCGTCGTAGATCTCGACCAGGGCGACGCCGCTCCCGCCGTCGGCCGCCGTCACCGGGGCCGAATACGCGCCACCGGCCAGCCCGGTCACGACCGCGGCGTCGCGGCTGCCAGCCCCGAGGGCAAACGCCCCCGCGGCCGTCATCGCGGCCCCGTCGCGGGCATTCCAGTTGTCGTTCGCCAGCAGGGTCGCGTCGCCCCGCACGAGGCTGAACTGGGGATCCGCCAGCACGCCGGCCACGCCGAACCCGGCCAGGGTCGGCCCCACCGCGCGCACGACGACCGTCTTGCCGCCGGCACCGCCGAGCACGAAGCCCGGTATCGGTGTGCCCGCCGCGCCGCCCACTGCCACGCGGGTCGCGATGTTCACCAGTCGCGCGGAGCCGACATCGGCCGCGCGCGACGGCACCGCCGCGGCGATGGCGACCGCCACCGCCGCACCCCAAACCCCGGCTGAGCGGAGGACCCGTTTCATGGGCGCCAACCTACCACGCCAAGATAACGCCACGGCTCGCGGCCGGATTAAGACTCTGTCATCTTTGGCCACTTGACGCCGCGTGCGCGCCGGAGACTGATGTGCGCAGGTGAAAATCCTGGTACTCGAGGACGACAAGAAGCTGGCCGGCCTCGTCCGCAAGGGACTCGAGGCGCAGGGTTTCGTGGTCGACTACTGTGCGCACGGCGACGACGCGTTCGCACTCGCCACCACCCGGGCCTACGACGCGCTGGTGCTCGACATCATGGTGCCCGGCCGCGACGGGCTGAGCATCCTGCGCAACCTCCGCGAACGCGGCGTGCAGGTGCCGGTCGTGCTCATCACCGCCCGCACCGCCCTGAACGAGCGGCTCGAGGGACTGAACCTCGGGGCTGACGACTACCTGACCAAGCCGTTCTTCGTCGATGAGCTCATCGCCCGGCTGCACGCCGTCGCCCGGCGCGCCAAGGGAACCGCCACTCCGATGCTGGAGAACGGCGACGTCAGCGTGAACCTGATGACCCGCGAAGTGCGCCGCGGCGGCGAAAGCGTCGACCTCACCACGCGGGAGTTCGCGCTGCTGACGTACCTGCTGCGCTCGCCGGGCCAGACCTTCACCCGCGCGCAGATCTGCGAGCACGTGTGGAACTACCACTTCGATCCCGGCACGAACCTGGTCGACGTCTACGTCCAGCGCATCCGCCGCAAGCTGGAGCGGCCCGGCGAGCCTTCCCTGATCGAAACCGTGCGGGGGGTGGGCTACCGCGCCCGGGCTGACACGGTTGCCGGAAACGTCGCGCCGTGACCTCGTTCCGACTCCGCCTCGCCCTGTTCGTCGGGGTCGTCACCGCCGCCCTGATCGCCGGCGGCGGCTACGTCGCCTGGTCGCTCGCGACGCGCTTCAACACCGACCGGCTCGACCGGGAGCTCAGGCAGCTCGCCGCCAAGAACCTGGCGCGCGTCGAAGACTCGGGCCACTGGGCCCGGCTCGACGATGCGCTCTCCTTCGTGTCCGGACGCGACCAACCGCCCACGCATGTCCTCCAGGCCGCAAACTACGGACGCGAAGTGTACCGCTCCGTCCGCTGGCCGCAGGGCATCCGACCCGACGACTACCCGGCCGTGGAAACGTACGAGGGTGGCGTCATCCTGAAGGACCCACCGCCCCCACCGCGGCGCACCGGGCTTTCGCGGACCAATCCCGGCCTTCCGATCCGCGAAACCCGCTTCTACACGGTCGAAGCCGGCGGCACGACGTGGCGGATCGCCGTCAGCGGGAACCCGTACACAAAGCTCATCCTCGCCACCAATCTCGACCAGCTCAATCTCGACCTCGACCGGTTGCGGCATCGTTTCCTGCTGCTCTTGCCCGTGGTGCTCGTCGTCGTCGGTGGCACCGCCTGGTGGCTGGCCACGCGTGCGCTGCGGCCGGTGGCTGCGCTCACCCGGGCTGCCGAGGGCATCACCGCCCGGGGGCTCGACCAGCGGCTGGCGGCCCCGGCGCACGACCGGGAGTTCCAGCGGCTCGTTTCCGTGTTCAACGCCATGCTCGACCGGCTGGAGAAAGGCTTTCACCAAGCGCGCCGCTTCAGCGCGGACGCCTCGCACGAACTCAAGACCCCTCTCGCCCTGCTGCAGGCCGAACTGGAGCAGGCCCTGCGCAACTCGCCGTCCGGCTCCGCTGCACAGCAGACCTACACGAGCCTGCTCGAGGAAATCCAGCACCTGAAAGCCATCCTCGAAAAACTCCTGCTGCTTTCGCTGGCCGACAGCGGGCGGCTCGCGCTGGAGCGGGCGGACGTCGATCTCGGCGCGATCGTGGCCAACGTCACGGAGGACTGCAGCGCCCTCGCGCCCGCGCTGCGCGTCGAAGCCAGCGTTCCCGGGAATGTCCGCGTGCGGGCCGACGCCACCCTGCTCGAACAGGCGCTGCAGAACCTCACCACCAACGCGATCAAGTACAACCGCCCCGACGGGCGTATCCACGTCTCCGTTACGACTGACCAGGCCTCCGCCCTCATCTCGGTCGGCAACACCGGGCCCGCCATCCCGGCGGCTGACCGGACGCGAGTATTCGAACGCTTCTACCGCGGTGACCCGGCCCGAGCCCGAAACGCGCCCGCGGGCGCCGGACTCGGCTTGAGCCTCTCTCGCGAAATCCTGCGGGCGCATGGCGGCGAACTTACGCTCGCGCGCAGCGAGGACGACTGGACCGAGTTTGTCGCGACGGTACCGCTTGCGCCCCAGGCCGGCGCCGCCCCAGGATCGCTCCCGGCATGACCGTAACTTCGCCCGCGGAACCTCCAGGGCCCGCCACCTCCCGGCTGCCGCTGGCCCTCCTCGCGGCCTACGGCGTCGTCTGGGTCCTCACCGCGATCAAGGTTTTCAACCGTCAGGATTGGTTGCTCGAGAACCTGCTCGTGTTCATTGCCGTGCCCGGGTTCGTGCTGACATACCGGCGATTTCGTTTCTCGAATCTCGCGTACGCACTGCTGACGGTGTTCTTCATCCTGCACGCGTACGGTGCGCAGCACACGTACGCCGAGACCCCGCTGGGCAACTGGGTCCGCGACACGCTCGGCCACACCCGCAACCACTACGACCGCGCGGTGCATTTCCTGTTTGGCCTGCTCGCGAGCCCCGCCCTCTGGGAATTGCTCCGGCGCGTCGCGGGCCTGCGGGGCGCGTGGGCCTATGTCGGCACGGTGCACGTCGTCATGGCCTGGAGTGGACTGTACGAAATCATCGAGGCCGTCGTCGCCATGCTGGTGAGCCCCGAGCTCGGCGCCGCGTACAACGGAACCCAGGGCGATCCGTGGGACGCACAGAAGGACTCCGCCCTCGCGGCCGCCGGTGCCGTCATCGCAATGGTGCTGCTGGCCGTGCGTCGGCGCACGAACGGCGAAAGATAGAGCGTGCCCCCCTGGGAGCGCAGACGTCCTCGTCCGCTTCGTTCAGAATGCGGACGGGGGCGTCCGCGTTCCCGGGGAAGTCGCGACCACGAGCGCCAGCATCCCCAACAGATAGACCCCGCCGAAGATCGCCCCCAGCCGCCAGAAGTCGCGCGCCGGCAGGTATCCGGACGTCGCATACACCGGGCCCGGGCCGCTCCCGTACGGCGAGATGATCCCCATCAGGCCGAGCGAAAGGCAGAGCATGAGCGCCAGGTGGCGTCCGTCGACGCCCGGCAGCGCGGAGCCCGCCGCCAGCATCATCGGCAGCAGCGCGGTGGCGTGGGCGGTCGTGCTGGCGAAAAGGTAGTGCACCAGGAAAAAGGCCGTCACCAGCAGCACCACGGCGGTCGCGGGCGACAGCCCCGCCAGATGCCCGGCCAGTCCCTGCGCGAACCACGCCACGAACCCGGTCCGCCGCAGGCCGTCCGCCATCGCCACCAGGGCGGCGAACCACGTCAGCGTGTTCCAGGCCGCCCGGTTGGAAATGATGTCCTCCCAGGCGAGGATCCGCGTGACCAACAGCACCGCGATCACGGCGAGCGCCGCGAGCGTCGGGCTGATCACGCTGCCGCCAAACACCCAGCAGGCCAGCGCGCCACCGACGACGGCGGCCAGCACCCACTCCGCGCGCGTGACTCGTCCCATCTTCTCCAGCTCCGCGCGCGCCCACGGGCCGACGGCGGGCGCCGCCCGCAGTTCCGGCGGATAGGTCCACCACGCCAGCAGCGGCACCAGCAGCAGCAGCGGAGCGCCGAGCGGCAGGAACGTCAGGAACCACTCCGTCCAGCCCAGCGTGAGGCCGGTGGTGCTGCGGACGAGCTCGATGGCCAGCACGTTGGTCGCGAGGCCCGTCATGAACATCGAACTCGTCACGGAGGTCGCCGCGATCGCCACCCACATGAGATAGGAGCCGATGCGCCGCGCGGACGGATCGTGCGGGTGCGAGTCGAACAATGGCGGCAGGTTGCGGATCACCGGATAGACCGTGCCGGCGCTCCGCGCGGTGTTCGACGGGGTGAAGGGCGCCAGCACCAGATCCGCGGC
>JAEUHA010000253.1 GCA_016793535.1 Opitutaceae bacterium
CATCGCGAAGCGCGCCTCTGCGACGCCGTATTGGTCTGGATCAATCCAACGGAACCACAACTCGACCGTTCCGCTTTGGATCTATTCCTGCGGGACCTGGCCGGCGATGGGGTTTTGGTGAGTGCGCATCCTGACGCGATCCTGCGCATTGGCACCAAGGACGTGCTGGTCACGACCCAGCCGCTGGGTTGGTCGGTCGATGCGTTCGCGCATCGCTCTCTCGCGGATTTCCGCGAACAGTTTCCGGCGTCGGTTCGGCGCGACGGCGTGCGCGTCCTCAAGCAATACCGCGGCCACAGCGGACAAGGAGTGTGGAAGGTCAGCGCTCTCGCGTCCGGCTGCTTCGAAGTAACGCCCGCATCGAAGGGCGAGTTACGGCGCGAAGTGAGCGAGGCCGGCTTGCTCGCGTTCTTCGACGCCGAGGTTTTCGGCCACGGCAGCCATCTGGTGGACCAGCGATGGGTGGCGACGATGAACCGTGGCATGGTCCGCGCCTATCTCTGCGGGACGAAGGTGGCCGGCTTCGGCTACCAGGAAATTGTCGCAATCCACCCGGCGACAACCGGCGACGACTTCACGCGCCAGCAACCGAGCCGGCGCTACTATTACACCGAGGATTGCTTCCTTTTCCAAAGACTGCGGCGACGACTCGAGCAAGAGTGGCTGCCAGCCTTGGGGCAACTGATGGCGATGCGGGCCGAGGAATTTCCGCTCCTCTGGGACGCGGACTTCTTCCTGGGCGATGCGCCCGACGCGGAATTCTCCCTGTGTGAGATCAATGCCAGTTGCATTTCACCGTTTCCCGAGAGCGCGATCACGCCCATGATCGCGGAAATGGAACGCCGTCTGGTCAAGTCACCCGTAGCCTAATCGGTGACTTCGTGCCGAGGGTCGTGAATGAAATGCATGAAACGCAAAATCACCAGAATCTGCCCCTGCCACCACTCCTCCATAAGGTCGATTTGACCGATCATTCCCGCCCCTCTGGGAAAACCCGCACAATTACAACGGTTCATCTCTCCATCCGTCCAATGCAGCCATTCGACGCGCCATCCGAGCACGGCTTGCTCATGGCCTGCGGCCGGCATACACGGACAACAATGAATGCGTTGGTCGTGGAAGCGCGGCGAATGGCCCTGAGCAAGGGGCGCAGCCCCGCGTCGACGGGCCCGTGCGTCGTCTATTTTCTCCGTTTGCGATCCGGAGCCCTTTATATCGGTGCGTCTGAGGATCTGGAGCAGCGGCTAGACGATCATCATTCGGGACAAGCGTGCCGAACGACGTACTTGGATCCGCCTGCGTCATTCGCACGTCTCGAGGTCTTCGCCCCTTTTTCTGAAGCTCGTCATCGTGAAGCTCAGCTCAAGCGCAGGTCTCGCGCAAAGAAAGAGGCGTTAGTTAAGGATGACTGGGCACATCTCCAAGCGCTCAGCCAATCACGCGAATCAATCCACTGCTAACCGCGAAAATTCGGCATCCGCCCATTTTCACCCGGAAATCATCGCCCCTTCATCCAGACTTCACCGGACTGCGTCAGTGTGACTGCCATGAAACCGCCAGGCCTGAACCGTCGCTTCGCCCAGTTCCTCCAAGTCGTCGTTGTCGTCCTGGGCCTTGGCACCCTGGGCTTGCTGCTCTGGGAACCTCACCTCGAGGGCCGGAACGCACACGCCACGACCTTTGAGATCTATTTTCGGGACCCCTTCCTGGCGTACGTGTACGTGGGTTCCATCCCGTTCTTCGTGGCGCTGCAGCGGGCGTTCAGATTCTTCGGGGAGGCCGGCCGCCACGGGAGATTTTCGCCGGCCTCTTTGGACGCCTTGCGCACGATCAAGGTCTGCGCGCTGGTGATCCTAGGCTTCGTGGCCGGCGGAGTCGTCATCATCCTCGCGTTCGGCGACGGCGAGGATCGTCCGGCGGGGATTTTCATGAGCGTGCTGGTGGCCTTCGCCGCCAGCGCCATCGCCGCCACGGCGGCGATCGGCGCGCGGAGTCTGCAGCGTGCCTTGAAGGGAGCGGATGCGCGGCGGACTTGAAGTTCGACTACACGTTTGCGTTCACGTTCGACAACTCCACCCATCCTCGCGGCGGGAACTCCACGCCCTAGCCGGAGCCTGACGCCCTCTTATGCTCAGACCTTACGCTCGAGAAAACGGCTGTGCTACACCGCCTATTCGGGACGCTTTCATCGCGCCGGAACCCGATAGCCGAAACGCTCGAACACGGTCCTTGCCGCCGGACTGCCCAGGAACGCCAGGAAGCGCGCTGCGGCGGGATTCTGGCCGCCCCGCAGCGTGAGCACCGCGCCCTGCTCGAGCGGCGCATGGAGCGTGGCGTCGATTTCCTGCCAGCGGCCCTTGTCCTTCAGCCGGGGCGACAACACGAGCGACAGCGCCACGAAGCCCGCGTCCGCGTTGCCGGTCTCCACGAATTGGGCGGTTTGGGTGACATTCTCGCCCACGACCAGCTTCGGCCCGGCGTCCGGCCAGAGGCCGAGCTTGAGCAGCACTTCGCGCGCCGCCCGGCCGTAGGGCGCAGTCGTCAGGTTCGCGACGGCGATTCGCCGCACCCGGGGATCTCGCACCAGCGCCGGCAGCGCACTCACGTCGATTTCAGGCCGCGTGCTCCACACCACGAGGCGACCGACCGCAAACGTCGTCAGGCTCCGCGGGACGGCGCGCCCGAATGCGATCAGTTTCTGCGGATACTCGAGGTCAGCCGAAAGGAAGACATCGAAGGGCGCGCCGTTCTCGATCTGCGCCACGAGACTACCGGACGCCCCCGTGACCACGGTCACCTGCGTCGCGGGCTCCGTGCGCTGGAACTCAGCGGTGAGGGCTTCGAGCGCGTAGATCAGGTTCGCCGCCGCGGCGATCGACAGCTTGTCCGCCGCGGCGGCGGACAGCGGCAGGAGCGCGACGAGCAGAAGGAGTCGTTTCACGGCGGAGCGAGCGAGATGATTTCGATGACCGTCACCTGGCGGGCCAAACGTGAACCGCGTTTGTCACCGGGCGCAACGATTCGCAACGGCGCCGTGGACGGTGGCAGGCCCGACGTCGCCACCGTGGATACGTGCCGGCTGCAGGAGCGGTGTCGCGCCACGACGTGACGGGAGACCGATCGTTTCGTGGCGGCGTGAAGCGGAGCGGCGTGAAGCAACGCTCCGGCGTGGGGCCTCGTCTCAGAATGACAACCCATTCGAAGACCCGCCCTAAATTCGGCCCGTACGCCACGTGCCCCACTGCCGATCTTGCCATCGGCGGGAGGAAAGCTCATGAGCGTGCCGTCGTGCGGCAACGTCTCCAACTCGGGCTGGTCTTCTTCGCGTGGCTCATGGCCACGGGAAGCCAGTGGGATTTGGTGCAGGTGGTTGCCTGGGGACGGATGTTCACCGGGTATTCCTCGGAGATGTCCCTGGCGGCCGCCGCAAAGAAGACGTTTTCCGGCGAGTTGTGCAGCCTGTGCCAAGTGGCGCAGGACGGACGCAAGCAGCAGGAGTCGGGCGGCGACACCGCCCCGCCGACCAAGAGTGCCGGCAAGATGCTCGACCTCTGCCCGCTGACCACGAGCACGCCGGTGCTGTCGCCGGTGAGCGGCGCCGTGGGCAGCCTCGCCGCGTACGTAGGGAGTGATGGCCGCGGGCGCGCCAGCCCGCCGAGTCCGCCGCCGCGCGTTTGACGCGCACCTGACCGTCCGTCGCCTCCTTCCGCGGAAGGACGACGGTTTCATTGGTACTGGCCTCACCCGCCGGCGCGCCATGCGCCTGCGCAGGCCTTCGGCCCTCACCCTGCTCCCATGTCCTTTTTCTCGTCCTTCGAAATCCATCTGTCGTCCCGCCCGAGACCTCCGACGCTTCGTCAACGCGCCGGCCTCTCCACGGCCCTCCTCACCCTCACCCTCGCCGTCGGCTGCACGCGTCAGCCAGCGGTGAGCGTCAACCCACCGACTCCGCCGGAGCCACCGGCCCAAACGACCCAATCACCGCAACCGGCGGACCGCGCGTCCACCTTCGCCCTCCGCGGCGAGATTGTCGGCGTGGTCACCGACAAGCGGATCCTCCTGGTCCACCACGAGGAGATTCCAAATTACATGCCGGCGATGACGATGGAGTTCAAAATCGGCGAGGCCGACATCTCCGTCTTCAAGGAAGGCCAGCGGATCACCGCGACGATGGTCGACGAAA
>JAEUHA010000109.1 GCA_016793535.1 Opitutaceae bacterium
CGGCAACTTCGCGATCTCTGAATGCAATGCGAGAGCCGCGACATCGGTATACGCCCTTGCCGTGAGTGCGGGATCGGAATGTCCCAACACTTCCTGCGCTGCACGCTGGTTGATGCCGTAGCGAACGCCGAGGGTCTGCCACGTCTTCCGGAACGCATGAAAGTGCACCACGCGGCCGAGGTCATCGGTATGTGGAATGCCTGCCTTGTCCAAGTCCGCCCGCAGGCTCTCGTACGTTGGAAAACGGCCAAAGAATACCGAGGTGGTGGCTGTGGCATGCGACGGCCGCATTTCCCGCAGCAACGCGGCCAAGTCGCGGTGCAGCGGCACCGCCCGCTTGTCCTTGTCCTTCGTGGTCGATTCGCGAACGAGCACGTAGGGTTGGACCTCATCGAGGTGCAGATCGCCCCACACCAGCGACCGCACCTCCTCTTTGCGCTGGCCGGTGTAGAGCAGCACCAGGTAGGCCGGCAGTCGCCGCCCCGCGACCGCAAACAGTCGGCGCAACTCGTCCTCGGTGAACGCACGCGGCTCACGCACCTGTTTCCCGCGCGAGTCGATCTTGTCTATCTTCGCGAGCGGATTGACCGCCAGCCGATCGACGCGGACGAGCCAGTTCAGAAACGCCGCCGCGGACGTCTGGTACTCCTTCACGGTTTTGGCGGAGCACGTGAGCGACGCGCGCCACCGCACGAACGCATCCGGCCGGATGTCATTCAGCGCCCGCCAGCCGGTGTCCGCCACCATCCGTCTCAGCCGCGCAATCGTGTCGTGGACATGCCGATCGTCGAGTCCCCGCCCCTTCAGGTCGGTTTCGTAGTCGCCGATCAACTCGCCCAAGGGCGTTGTCGCCGCGACCCGAACGGCCTTCGGCGCGATGATACCCTCCTGCTCGCGCTGCTTTTCCAGGACGATCGCGCGAAGCCGTTTCCGGGCGATCTCACGGTCCGGTGTGTTTAAGCACACCGTCGTTGGCTTGTCCCCTCTTGCGAGCGCGTAGCGACCGCTGAACACACGCAGAAGCGTACGTTTCCCATCGATGACACGCGAAGGCCTGAAAACGAATTCGATCATGATTTCACCTCGGAGTATTGGACGACCGACGCCGCGAGGAACCGTTGCAACTCACTGGGCCGAATCCGCGGCGACCGTTCGCTGACTTTGACGAAAGCGATTCGACCGCCATCGACAAGCCGGCGAAACTGCCGGAGCGAAATTCCCAGCGTGCGCGCCGCCTCGGCGAACGTGCAGAGCGACTCGACCGCGCCGACGTCACTCGTGGTTCGCACCGGCCGCGGTGCGCGAACCACCACCGGCACCGCCGCGGACAGACGGGCCTCGCAGGAAGCACGTTCACGTGCCGCGGGCGAAGCCACGGGCACGTCGAATTCAAGTTGGGAGGAGTTCATGCGTTCCGAGTTCAGCCGCTCGCCGCTTCGGCTCAATCGCCCGCACCCACCGAATTTCCGGTAGCAATCCCTCGCCGCACTTCGATCCGCGTTTCTGCGCTCGATCGCGCCCAAGCCAAAAACAGCCGCCTCGGTTCTCGCCCCACTTGCGCACTTGTTCGGTTGGAAGACGCAAGGCCCTATGAAGTTCATAGTTTCCTAAGTCATTCCAAGACGGCGCCGCGTTGTCGGCTCCGCCGCGGCTGAAAAACAAGTCCGAATGCGCGAAATGTGCGCACGGGAAATCGTAGTTCCCGAGGTCAAAACACGGCGGCTCGGCTGCGCCTCGGGGGTGTCCGCCGCTCCAGAAAGCGGGGCGCTCGCCGCCGCCCCCGCCCCCCGGCTCGGGGAAACTAATGACAAGAAAGCAAAGGCCGGCGCGGTCGTTGGTGCGCCTACTTTCGCGCGTCTTGCGCGCTGGGAAGCACCTCACGCGCGTGTTTCCGCAATTCGAATCAACTTTCGGCGAAGGCCGGGCAGGCGGCCCTGGCTCGCGCGGTCGGCGGGCAGATGCCCCGACAACGCCTCCAGAAAATCGGTCGAGTCCGCTAGGTTCGCCATCGCCTTGACTACAAAGTCACGCAGTGCGGGATCAGCGGCCACCACTTCCTCGGCAATTCTCTCTCGTCCGTCGACCACGGCAATCAGGTCTTCCAGGTCATGGCTGGCATAGTAGTCGCCCGCCCCGCGATCAAGGAAGGCGACGTATTTTGTCGCGATGAAGCCGACCGGAGAAACGACGCGCAAAGTGCCGCCGGGAACCGGACACCGTATCGCCGACGCCAGCGCCTCGCGAAACCACACGGTGTTGAGGCCGAGAAAATCGCCGTCTGCTGGCATGATATCCACAATCAGGGTGCCCAGCACCCAACGACACCGCGGCGCACCCGGACGCATGTCATGGTCGAATTTCAGCGCACGCAATCTCTCCTCGATGCCCGCGTAGCGCGCCTGAGAAACGACCTCGATCACCACGTCGACATCGTCGGTCGCTCGCACTGGCGACATCTCCGGATGATCGAGCAACAGGCCAACGACCGAGCCGCCGAGAAAAGCGTAGTCCAATCCGAGCGCGTCCAGACGCTCGGCGACCGCCTTCATCGCAGCGACAGGGGCGTCAGCCATTCTCAGCGCGCCGCGAGCTCGCCGCCGGCTCGTGACTCAGCCGGCGTTCGAGTTCCTGCTCTGCGAACTTCCGCTCACGCGCGCGCCCGAGCCGCAGTGTGTCGACCAAAGCCAAGAGGTCGTAGAGTTCAGGATCGTTTTTCGCGGCGAGTGGAACACTCCGGTAAAGCGGCTCGACCGCAACTCCTTGGCGGGTCCCGTCGGGATCAGGCCAGACCGGTATCACTGCTTCGTCGACCGACACTTTGCCGGCCATGGCCGGCGCCGCCCACGCCGTCGGAACCCCGCGCGTGAGTTCGCCGAGTTGCGCAGGAAATGCATAGGGCACGCCGGAACGGAGAAATTCCTGCAATGCCTTTCGCCGAGGCCGGCGGGTCTCTGGATCGACCAACCTCGCCTCGATGAGACGCGAACACGCCCCATGCACTTCCGAAGCGCTCATCCCGAGACCGCTAGCCAGTACCGCAAAGGACTGCTCCACGCCGGAGAGGCACAGCTTGAGCGCAACGACGACGTCTTGAGGTTTGGTCACCGCAACATTCGCTATTCGCGAATAGCGAATACTCAATCCTGAAACGCGCCGCTCCCATGGCTGCCAGGAGGTGGTAAACCGGCAAACTTCGCAGCACTCAAACCCGCTTTTGTAACCTAAAGTACTGTCCCAAAGATTCCTGCGACGTCCAAGGAATCGGCAAGACGATCGGCAACGAGTCCGAGCCTCGTGCAAGTTACTTGGATAGACCTGCGCTATTACTTCGGCCTGCTCAACGTGACAACGGATGGCGGCGATTCACCGTCCTGGTGACCCGTTCCCGGCATCAGATGCAACTCTTCTCATCGAAGCGGGGCGACGAGATCGGTCTGAATGGTAGGACCACTTTTGGGTTGCTTGAGATCAGCCCAGCTTTCCGGGGCGCGGTAGGTGGTTCCAAAGATAGACCCCCGTGGCAGGCCGCTGATCGCAATATCCGTCGAAATACAGAACCGGCCAAGTGGTGCCGCATCGATCATCGCACGCGCAGTGAGACAGCCCGCGTCCCGGCCTTGAACGACCTCGTCTGCTAAATAAGGTAGGTAATACGCATGCCGACCCTCACCCTCAAAGTCTCGCCAGAAGAGGCGCGCGTGATCCGCGCCAAGGCCCGGTCGGAGAATTCCACGGTGTCCGCCTTCCTTCGCACGCGGGTGCTCGACGCCAAGCCCGCGAAGGCCCGCCGCCGCGTCATCAAGCGGCATCCGGTTTCCGGTCTGCTTTACGACGCCACAGATGAGGGCGGCCCGATCGTGACGCACGAGCAGATCAAGGCCGCACTCGCTGCTTTCCCGTGAAATTCCTCCGCGACGTGAACGGCCTGCTCGCGTGGCGGCACGCCAACGCGCACGGCCACGCCGCGTTTCATGCCTGGGCGAAAGCGGAAGGGCTCAAGGCGCTTGGCACGTGCGCACACGCGGAGCTGGGCTTCCTCCGAATCTCCACGCAGGTCTTTCAGCTCTCGCTCGCGGAGGCCCTAACGGCACTCGCCGAAATCAAGCGTCAGGCCGGCGGGTTTGTTGCCAACGCCCCTTCGCCGATGCCACCGGCGTGGGGCGCCAGACCCAGCCAGACGTCCGACGCCTATCTCGCCCAGGTGGCTGCTTCGGCCGGGCTCACTCTCGCCACGTTCGACGCGGGCATTCCCGGTGCGACTCTGATTCGCTGACGTCGCAGCGAACGCGACTTGGGCCAACCGTCACTTCGTGAGCGCCCGCGTCACCGCGAGAACCGCCGTGCGCAACTCCGGCGAGAGGCGCGGCCACTTTTCGATCACTTCCCGCAGCCCTTCCAGTCAGAAAGGGCCCAGGCAGGGACAGTTCAGCTGGAAACTGGGGTTGAGCGCCGAGGGCAAAACTCGCCGTGCGCAGTTCGTCTTTGACGCCGGCTGACGACGGAGCCGCAGAACGCCCGGCCGGTCGCGCTGATCACCGTCCGGAAAACGACATCGACCGGACCGCAACATCTCGACCGCCGGTCAGAACAGCCGGTCCCGCATCGCCCGGGCCACGGCTCCGCTGCGGGAATTGACATGGAGTTTTTCGTAGATCGCCCGCGTATAACCGTCCGTGGTGTGGGCGCTGAGTCCGAGGCGATCGGCGATCTCCTTGTTCGTGAGTCCCTCGGCCATGCCCTCGATGATTTGACGTTCGCGCGGCGAGAGTCCCGCGGTGCTGGTTTCGCGCGGAGCAAGGCGGGAAAACATTTCCAGTACGCGGCGCGCGACGCGCGGAGTCATCGGCGAACCACCCCGGCTCACCTCGGCCAACGCCGCCGCCAAGTCGTCCAACGGTGCGCCCTTCAGGAGATAGCCGGACGCGCCGGCGCAGATTGCGCGGTAAATCTTGTCGTCGTCATCGAAGACCGTGAGGACCACGATCTGCGACCCCGGGGCCGCCTGCTTGAGCAGCGCGATTCCGTCGAGCCCGCTCATACCGGGCAGCCCGACATCCAACAGGATGATCGCCGGCGCCTCTGCCGGGCGTTCGCGCAGGCGGTCGAGGGCATCCTCGCAACGCGGAAACTGCGCGGGACAATGAAACTCCACGATCGCGGCAATCGACCGCGCCACCGTCTGGCGGAGCGTGGCGTTGTCTTCGATCAGCCAGACGGCCTGCCGGGCGCCGGTTGTCATGGCGAAACGGTCAACGGTGGGGCGACGGAGCGAAGCGCGCCGCTGAGCGTGACCCAAGTCCCCTCCCCTGGCCGGCTGTCGAGGCTGAGCTCACCGCCAAGCAGTTCCGCCCGATGCCGCAGGCTCGTAAGTCCATGTCCGTCCCCGACCGGAGCAGCGGCGGACCAACCCCGCCCGTCATCGCGAACGTCGAGCACGAAGACATCCTCGCGCACGATGAGCCTGATCTCGACCCGGCGCGCGCCGGCGTGGCGGAGCACGTTGTGGAGTATCTCCTTCAACGCGAGGAGCAGGTGCCGCTGCACATCGAGCGGCGGCGCCTGCACAAGGCCGACGATTTCGAAACTCCACTCGACGCCCGCCAACAGGCGGCGGGCGGCGGCCCGCAGCCGCTCGGCGAGCAGTGGGGCGTCATGCGGACCAGGCTGGATCAACCAGACGATGTCCCTCATCGCCGCCGCGGACTCGGTCGCGAGACGCCGAATCTCGGCCACGTCTTCACTCGGGAGTCCCACCCGCTGCCGCTGGCTCAGCTCCGTCAGCATCGCTATGCTGGCGAGATTGCTTCCGATCTCGTCGTGGAGATCCCCCGCGATCCGGCGCTGCAGCGCCATCACCGTGCGGGCCTGTGCCCGGCGGGCGCAGTGGAGAAACGCGAGCGCGCCCGCGAGCATGACGACCAGTCCGGCTGCGGTCGACCACGCGATCCTGACCACAAGAGCCGGCTGCAATGCGACGAGTTCTCCGCGCACGTGCTCGAGTTCGGTCAGGACTTCACGTCGTCGCGAAAGTGACCGAAGCCAGTCCGGCCACTCCACGAACATCTGCGTCGAACGCAGGCCGTCGGTGAGGAACTCCGGTCTGACGTTCGCCGGGGCCGCGGGCGACGCCCGATCGGCGGTGACCGGGGCTGCAAGCGCAATGTTCGCGTCGCCGCGATAGACCTGCAGTTCACCGAGCGCAAACACGTGAGCCCCCTCGCGCCGCTGC
>JAEUHA010000137.1 GCA_016793535.1 Opitutaceae bacterium
GCAGCGGCCTGGTGGCGACGCAGGTGGAAAGTGCCGGCGGCATTGATATCTCGGATCACCGCTGAGGAACGGGTCCGCACTCAAGCGGCTACCTCAGACTCCGCCTGCGCTTGTCTGCCATCCGGTCTATCCTGTCATCCGGTTCAGACATTGACCGGATGATAGGAGGAACAGGATGAAATCGATCATTTCGACTTCGTGAGCGAGGAGTGGCGCGGGGTGGGGCAACCCGCCAGCAACAGACTATTTTCGATCAATTCGAGTGAAGAGCCACACGGCCAGGCCGATGAAAAGCACGTTCGGCAGCCAGAGCAGGAGGTCGGGACGCAGTTCCGGCCGGCGGTCGAGCCACTTGATGGCGACGGTGAGGAAGTAGAACGTGAGCACCAGGCCCAGCGCGATGCCGAGGTTGGCGGAGGTTTCCCGGCGCGACACCTTGATGCCCAGCGGCACCCCGATCAGGGCGAACGAGAACACGGCAAACGCGAGCGTCAGCCGGTCATGCAGGATGAGTGACAGCTTCATCTTGTCCCGGGCGTGCTCGACCGCCTTGTCCGGCGCCGGCGTCGTCGCGTCGAGCTTGGCCTGTCGTTCGCGCAGCGCCGGGTACGTGAGCCAGTCGTCTTTCATCCGCTCGAGATTCCGGCCGAAGTAGCGATCGAGCGAAATGCGGACACCCTCGGCGCGATCGACGGAGGCGGCCTTGGGCGACTTGGTGAAATCCTCCGGGTTTTCCTGGTTGCGCTCCTCGACGCGCGCGCGGACCAGCGTGGGGATCAGGCTGTTCGTCGGCTCGTCGTAGTCGAGCCGGCCCGCCTCCGCCCGCACGAGCCGTTTCACCCGCTGCTGGTCGTCGAGCTCCCAGATCCAGATATCGCGCAGGATCGGGCCTTCGCGTTCGCCGACGTACAGCACCGTGCCGGAGAAATCGCGAATGAACGTCTTGGGCACGATGATCCGCAGCGGATTCGCGCGCACCGCGGCGGCGAACTCGCGGTAGTACTGTTGGCGCGCCCAGGGCATCGACTCGAAGTTGACGTAGAACGCCGCCGTAGCGCACACCGCCCCGAGCACGAAGACCGGCCGCGCGAGCCGCGCGACGCTGATTCCGGCGGAGCGCATGGCCGTGATCTCGCTGTCGGCGGACATCCGGCCCAGCGTCAGCAGCACGCCGGTGAGCACGCCCATCGGCAGCGCATACGAGACCGCGAAGGGCAGCAGCAGCCCCACGAGCCGCGCAAACGTGTCGAAGCCGAACTGCCCTGCGAGCAGCGGCCCGAGCAGTTCGCGCACGATGTTCGGCAGGAGCACGACGAAGGCGAACAATCCCACCGCTGCGGCGCAGGTGAACAGCACGCTGGTGAAGATGTGGCGGTCGAGCAGGTTCAAGCGGACATGAGGGAGAGCGGCGCGTTCATCGCAGACCCGGGGCCGGCGCACAAGAATTCAACCGGGAAATCTGAGCACGGAAGGTGACCAGGGAAAGTGGCGGGGGCATCCTGCCCCCGGATCGGACCGGGACGAATCTCCAAATCAGGCGAGCAGGATGCTCACCCCACTTTGGCGGTCCGCGCGGTGCTGCTTGGACAGCAACCCGGGGTCGCCTCACTCCAGGCCCAGCGACAGCTGCGGTGACGGCGGTTCCTCCGCGGTCAGCGGCGGGGCGGGCGCGATGCACTCGGGGCCCTCGTTCCGGACGCTGTTCACGCGCGGTGAGACCGGCGTGGCCTTCAGCTCCGCGGCCGGCAGCGGGGCGAACAGCGGTTGCAGTAGGGCCGGATCGGATACGGCCGGATCGAGCCAGGCGTCGACCGCGACTCCCCGCAGGATGACCGGCATCCGGTCGTGCAGCGGGCGCACGATGTCGTTGGGCGAGGTGGTGATCAGCGCGCAGGTCTCGAGCTCGACTCCGTCCGCGCTGCGCCACGAATCCCAGATGCCCGCGAAAACGAACGGGCTGCCATCCGTGAGGTCGAAGTACCAGGGCTGCTTGAGCCGGCCGATCGTCTGCCATTCGTAGAAGCCGCTGGCCGGGACGACGCAGCGGCGTTTGCGCACGGCGTCGCGAAACGCGGGCTTTTCACCGATGCCTTCGGACCGCGCGTTGGCCAGCCGGGCGCTGTCGCGCGCGTCCTTCGACCACCGGGGAACGAGGCCCCATTGCAACCCGGCCGGCTCCCGTTGTCCCGTGCGCGGCGAGGATCGCACCGCCGGAATGATCGTGCTCGGCGCGATGTTGTAGCGGCTCACGAACTCGCGCGGGTCCTTCACGCCGAGTTGCTGCAGCAGCGCCTCGAGGTCCTGGCGTTTGAGCACGTAGCGGCCGCACATGGTGGTGGAAGCACGAGAGGCGGAGTGGAGCGGGTTGTCACGTTCGATTGCCGAAGGATCATCCGGGAGCGCGGCCGTCCCCGGCCGCAGAACGAAAAGGCGACCGGGGACGGTCGCCCTACCAGCTGAAATCAAAACAGACTCAACTGCTCGCCTCCCGGTCGCCGAAACGCCGCGGTCGAAAGCACGTGCGGCACCCGATTCAGGCCGGCGCGGCGGGCGTGGATGGCGAAGGT
>JAEUHA010000150.1 GCA_016793535.1 Opitutaceae bacterium
GCGGCGCGACGTGACCAGGGGTGTCGGTCTCAGCTCGTGGTGGTGAACTTGACCTTCTCGTAGGCGGCCTGAGCCCGTACCCACGCCTGGCCCACCTTGGCCTTCTGCTGCGCCCAGGTGTCGGACGTCGCCTTGGCGGCCTCGTCGCCCATCGCCTTCAGGTAGGAACGCGCGTCATTCATTTCCTTCATCGCGAAATCCCAGTCCTTCACCGCGACCGTTCCGCTCATCGCCGCGCGCTTCGCCGCCAGTTCCGTCACCTGGCGATCGACCATGGCCTCCATCTGCTTGAACCCGGTCATGAACTCGCTGCGCCGCTCGAACGTCAGCGTCTCGAGGTCAGGCCAGGATACGACCGCCATCCGGGCGCCGTCCGCCGTCCCGGCTTTGGTCGCGGGCATGTCGCCGGCCACCGTCGCCGGCGCCGAGCTTCCGGCGGGCGGCAACAAACTGCCCGTGCCCGGCTCCTTCTTGGGCGAACAACCGGCGGCGGAAAACGCGGCCACCCCGAGGGCCGCAACGAGCAAGGGTGCGATATATGGTTTCATCATGAGTGGGACCGACAGGTGGAACGCCCAACGGTTCACCCCGCGGCGGAAGAAAGTCCCGCCCGGCGGCCGTCACCGCACCCGGAACACCACGCTGTGCTCGCGCCGGTCATCGACGAGCTGAATCACGTTTCCGGATACGTCGTGGCCGTCGACCGACAGGGGCGTCGCGGCCGCGGTGTCGGGCGTGAGCCGCGTGACCGTGATGTGATAGACGGTCTGCCGGAACCGGTAATGGATCTTGCAGCCCGGCCAGGCGGAGGGCAGCCGCG
This sequence comes from Opitutaceae bacterium, assembly GCA_016793535.1. GTDB lineage: Bacteria > Verrucomicrobiota > Verrucomicrobiia > Opitutales > Opitutaceae > ER46. The sequence goes on from JAEUHA010000150.1 coordinate 821, forward strand.
GCTCGAGGCGCAGCCGGTCCCCCTCGAGGTGCACGCCGAGCAGGGTCTCGACCAGGAGCCGGTACATCCAGCCGGCCGAGCCCGTGTACCAGGTCCAGCCGCCGCGTCCCGTGTGGGGCGCGACGGCATAGACGTCCGCCGCGACCACATACGGCTCCACCTGGTAGGTCGCGATCCGGCGCGGGGAATCGCCGTGGTGCACGGGATTGAGCAGATTGAACAACGCCCACGCGCGGTCGTGATCGCCGAGGAGAGCGAACGCCATCGTGGTCCAGATCGCGCCGTGCGTGTACTGGCCGCCGTTTTCCCGCACGCCCGGGATGTAGCCCTTGATGTAGCCCGGATCGAGCGGCGACTGGTCGAACGGCGGGTCGAACAACTGGATGAGTCCGGCCTCGCGCCGCACCAGTCGCTGCTCGACCGCCTGCATTGCCTCGCGCGCGCGGGCCGGGTCGCCGGCTCCGCTGATCACCGACCAGCTCTGCGGCAGGGAGTCGATCTGGCACTCCGCGTTGAGGTGGGACCCGAGCGGTTCGCCGTGGTCGAAGTACGCCCGCCGGTACCAGCCGCCGTCCCACGCCTGCGCTTCGATGTTCTGCTGCAGTTGCCGCGCCTCCTCGCCACAGCGGGCCGCGAAGCCGGTGTCGCCGCGGGATTGGGCCAGGGCGGCAAAGCGCGTGAGCACGTCGTAGAGGAAGAAGGCGAGCCAGACGCTTTCCCCGCGCCCCTCGTGGCCGACGCGGTTCATGCCGTCGTTCCAGTCGCCGCAGCCGATCAACGGCAGGCCATGCGCGCCGAACTTCAGGCCGCGCTCGATCGCCCGCACGCAATGCTGGTAGAGCGTCGCGGTTTCCTCCGACCGCTGCGGCAGGTCGTAGTAGGCCTCCTCCTCCGGCTTGAGGGCGCGCCCTTCGAGGAAGGGCACCTTCTCGTCGAGCACGCCGGTGTCCGCGACGCACGTGACGTAGCGACAGGTTGCATACGGCAGCCACAGGAAGTCGTCGGAGAAATGCGTGCGCACGCCCTGCCCGGCCGGCGGATGCCACCAGTGCTGCACGTCGCCCTCGCGAAACTGGTGCGCGGCGGCGCGCAGCAGGTGCTCGCGGGTGAGCGCCGGCTCGGCGTGCACGAGCGCCATGACGTCCTGCAGCTGGTCGCGAAAGCCGTACGCGCCGCCCGACTGGTAGAAGCCCGTCCGCCCCCAGAGCCGGCAGCCGAGCGTCTGGTACATCAGCCAGCCGTTCGCCATCACGTTCACGGCCGGGTCGGGCGTATCCACATTTACCGCACCGAGCACGCGGTTCCAGTGCGCCCACACGCCCTCGAGCGCACCGCGGCTCGCGTCCGACCGGCGGAACCGTTGCACCAGCGCCTGCACGTCGGCCGGGCTCCGGCCCGCCCCAAGGCGGAAGCTGGTCTCGTGCTCCTGTCCGTCCGCCAGATCGAAGACCACCTGCACCGCGCCGCAGGGATCGAGCCCCGCGCCGACGCGGCCGGAAAGGCGCACGCGCCGCAGCGCGTCCGGTTCCTCCAGGCTCCCGTGGCGGCCGAGGAACTCCCGGCGGTCACCCGTGAGCGTGCGGGCCGGGTCGCTGACATCGATGAACGCGATCCGGTCGGCGTAGCCGGAGTTGTAGCGGTTGCGCGCGAGCAGCGCGCCGGTCTTGAGGTCGACCTCCGTCTGCACGTGCAGCAGGTTCTTCGCCCGCAGGTCGCCGAGCACCCACTCCCAATAGCCGGTGGCGGACAGCCGCCGCGGCCGGCCCGAGACGTTGCGTACCTTCAGCACCGCGAACTTCACCGGCGCGTCCATGGCGACATACACCCACAGCTCGGACGCGATGCCGTTGCTGGTGTGCTCGAAGACGGTGTAGCCGAAGCCGTGACGGATGACGTACGGCGCCGCCCCGCGGGCCGGGAGCGGCGTGGGCGACCAGAACTGCCCGGTCTGCTCGTCGCGCAGGTAGAACGCCTCGCCGGAGGTGTCCCGCACGGGATCGTTGCTCCACGGCGTCAGCCGGAACTCGTGCGCATTCTCCAGCCAGGTGTACGCCCCGCCGCTCTCGGAAACCACGGTCCCGAACCAAGGATTCGCAAGCACGTTCACCCACGGGGCCGGGGTCATCTGCCG
>JAEUHA010000152.1 GCA_016793535.1 Opitutaceae bacterium
GCGGCCGTCTCCGGCCGCATTTTTCGAACCATTGCGGCCGGGGACGGCCGCGCTCCCAGGACGCAACCCAGCGCTCCGCTCAGCCCTTGCCCGCCGCCGCCGTCTCCGGCATCGGCACGCCATACGGCAGATCGTCCGGCAGCGGCACGAACTCCCGTATCCGGTTCCAAAGTACCGTGTAGTCCTTGTTCACGTCGCCCGAGAGGCAGTCGGTGATCTGTCCGCCGGCGTCCGGGTAGCGCTCGATCACCTGGCGGAAGGAAAAGGCCGGGTTGTAGAAGGCGTACACGAGCTTGCGCATGTTCTCGATGCCCTGCCTCAGGGCCGCGCTGTAGTCGGTGAAGCGCGCGAGCGAGAGATCGCCCGCCAGCAGGCCCGCGTGCACCGCCTCCCCCACGAGATGGCCGCTCTTCAGCGCGAGCATGATGCCGCTGCTGAACACCGGATCGAGGAACGCAAACGCGTCGCCGACGAGCACGAGGCCGGGCGCAGCGCAGTAACGGGAGTGGCGCGAATACTCACTGGTGATGTAGTACTCGCCGGTCGAGTGTCCCGTGGACAGCCGGTCCTGGATCCAGGCGTTCTCCGCGACCTCGCGCTGGAAGATCTCCCGCGGGTCCTTCACGCCGCCGCGGGTCAGGTATTTCCCTTCCGCGACCACGCCAACGCTGGTCATCCGGTTGTGCTGCGGGATGTGCCAGAACCAGCCCTTGTCCGGCACGAACGCCACCGTCGTATCGCCTTCATCGATACCCTCGCCCCGCTTCGAATCCTTGTAGTAGGTCCAGACCGCGATCTTGTTGAGGTAGGGATCGCGCAGCCGCCAGCCGTTGCGATTCGAGGCGAACGCCTCCTTGCCCGAGCAGTCGAGCGTGATGGGGGCGCGCACCTCATAGGTGCGGCCGGACTTGTCGGTGGCCTCGACGCCCACGACCCGGCCGCCCTCGGTCAGCAGCCGGTTGACCGTCGTTTCCTCGCGCACCTCGGCGCCCTTCTCGCGCGCGTTGTCGAGCATCATCTGGTCGAACTCGGAGCGCAGCACCTGCCAGGTCTGCGCCACGGTGTCGCGATCGTACCGGTTGAAGAAGTAGAAAGGCTGGGAGCGCGCCCCGTCGGGCTGGACGAACGTCACGCTGTACTTCTTCACGAAGTGCGACTGCTTCAGCTTCGGAATCATGCCCAGCCGCTGGAGCGGCTGAAACGTGAACGGAATCAGCGACTCGCCGATGTGATAGCGGGGGAACTTCTCCCGCTCGAGGACGAGCACCCGGTGCCCGTACTCCGCCAGAATGGCGGCCGACGACGCTCCCGAGGGCCCGGCGCCGATGATGATGGCCTCATAGGATTGGGAATCGGGGGCGTTCGTCATGGGAAGGGGGGAGAATCCTGGCGGTTGAGGAGAGGAGGAACGGGGTGGGCCGCTGGAGAAGGCTACGTCCGACGCGGCGAGGCGGACGCCGCGCATCATGGGCGCGCCAACTGCGCCCGGAGTGGCGCCTGAACGTGGTACAGGACCCAGCCGAGCCCCGCGCCGAAGCCCAGCCCGTGGCCCGCGCCCCAGAGCAGCCGCCCGGTTGAGCCGCGGAAGTGGGCATAGAGTTCTCCGCCCGCGTAATAGCCGGCGCTGTGCAGCGCGAACAGCACCAGGAAGAGCTTCAGGAATCCGCCCTCCAGGCCAAACGCCCGCTGCAACAGCCAGGCGAGCCCGGCCAGGCCGACCGCGGCGCCCCAGAGGTCCGCGTAATGTTTCCCGCGCAGCCCGAACCAGAACGCGCACCAGATGAGCGCGTACATCGCAAACCCGAGCGCAAACAGGAGCGTGAACCGACGCCACGCCGCAGGCACCCGCACGAGACGGCTCAGCGCGAGGCCGGACAGGAGCAGGTACACGACCGCGATGGCCGTGTACATCGCGGCCTCGCCCGGCACCAGGCGGAAGGCCCAGATCGAATAGGCCAGCACGCTGACCAGGGCGAAGCTCACCGCGCCGTAACCGAGGGAGAACCCGAGCCCGACCGGGCGCAGCCCGGCCTGCCGGGCCGCCGTCCAGACTTCCACGCCGGAAAGACCAAAGCCTTTCATGGCCCACCCTCCGTGGGCCCGGCCGGCGCGGGCAGCCTCACCGTCCAGGCCGCCACTCCCAGCAGGGCCACGACTCCCGCGAGGACGAAGAACACCGTCGCGTACGATCCCGTGAGCGCATGGCAGCCCGCCAGCAGCAGCGGTCCGACGGCCGACGCGAGGACCGTCATCATCTGCGCGAGCCCGACGATCCGGCCGAGGTGGGCGCGGCCAAACGTTTCCGCCCAGAAGCTGAAAAAGATCACGATCACGAATCCACCGGCGAGCCCCATCACCACCGCAAACGCATCGACCTGCGGCACCGTGCGCAGGAACGGCAGCCCCGCCAGCGCGAGCGCGAGCAGCGTCATCGTCAGCGCCATCAGCCGGTTCGCCCGCCAGCGGGTCGCCAGCCAGCCGCCGAAGAAATTTCCCACCAGCGACATCAAGGCGCACACCACGAGGCTGCGGTGATAGATCTCCGGCGAAAACCCGCGCTCCGCCAGAATCGACTCGTTGAACAGCCCGATCCCGGAGGCGACGAGGTTGTAGACCGAGCTCGCGAGCGCGAAGACCCAGAACGCCGGCGTGCGCAGCGCCTGCCGCCAGGTGTAACCGCCGGCGGTCTTCGTTTCCCCCGTGGCCTCGCCCTCGATGGCGAGGCCGCACTCTTCCGGACTCCGTCGGACCAGGAGCCACCCGATCACGACCAGGCCCGGCAGCAGGCAGAACCCGATGCCCGCCCAGGCCGCACGCCAACCTTCGGCGAGCACGACGGCACCCACGATCGGGAACGCCGCCATGAACCCGATGCTGAGCACGAGGGCGTAAATCCCCATCGCGAGATTCAGGCGGCGGCGGAACCACTGCCCCACCAGGGCGAGGCTCACGACCGACAGCGCGCTCTGCCCCAACCCGCGCGAAAGCACCAGCAGCAGGAACATCATCGTCACCCCGGTGGCCGCGCTCATCGCCAGCACCACCAGACCCAGCAAGCCTGCCACCAGCACCAGGATCACCCGGCTTCCGAGCTGATCCTGCAGCCGACCTACACCGAGGCAAAACAGCGAGCCGAGCAAGGTCGCCCACAGATTCATCTGGGCAAAGGCCACGCGATCGATCTGCAGGTCGCGCAGCAGCGACTCCGTGATCAGGCCCAGCCCCTGCGTCCGCCCCGGCAGCGTGCCCACCATCGCGACCGCCGCCACGGTCATCATCACCCAGCCGTAATAAAAGGGAATCCGG
>JAEUHA010000153.1 GCA_016793535.1 Opitutaceae bacterium
ATTGGGATTCGGCGAGACGATCGCGACCGTGGGCGTGGCGAACGCGGCGGTGATCGTGGCGGAATTGGACACGGTCGTATTGCCGCGGTCATCGGTCGCGATGGCGTCGATCGTGTACGTGCCGGGAGCAGTCGGAACGAAAGTGCTCGTGTAGGGCGCCGCGGTGATCGCGTTGCCGCCGTTCACGCTGGTCGGGCTGCCATTGACGTAAAACTGCACCGACGAAACCGAGCCGCCGGCCGCGGTGGCGGTCGCGGCGAGACTCACCGTGGTGTTGGGCGTAACCGCGGCATTGTTGGCCGGGGTCAGGAGATTCACCAGCGGCGGTGATCCCACCGGTGAAACCACCAGGAGCGGCACCTGGACGTCGCGGGCCGCGCCGGCGTTGTCGGTGGCGCGGGCGGAAAACACGAAGGTCCGGGACGACTCGCCCGCGGCCAGCGTGGGCGCCACAAAACGGAAGGTATAGGGTGTGACGGTGTCCTCCCCCACCTTCGTGCCATCGACGAAGAACTCAACCCGCACGATCGCGCGGCCCGAAGAGGGAATGGCATCAGCGAGGACGTTGCGCACCGCACCGCTCGGCAGCGTGGTGCTGCCGGCGGCAGCCGCCGTGCGCGGCGAAAGCGTGAGCGTGAGTGCGGGGGACGTGCTGTCGGCAACCGTCACGCCCACCGGGGGCGCCGCCACGGAGTTGCTGCCGCTGTCGGTCGCGATCGCCGCGATCGACGCCACGCCCACGGCGGACGGGGTCCAAACCACCGACCACGTGGTCCCGGCCACCGTGGCCAGACCGCCGTTGGCCAGACCGGTCGTTGCGCCATTGACGTAGACCTGGACGGCCGTGATCACGCCATCGGGATCGGTCGCCGTGCCGGAAATCACGACCTGCTGACCGACGGCGACGAACGAGCCGCTGGTCGGAGCGACCAACGCAACCAGCGGGGCCACGCCGGCGGCCGCCGTGATCGAAACGGGCAGCGGGGATGACGTCACCTCCTGGCCGGTGACGTCGTAAACGCGGGCCGTCAAAATCCCATTGCCCTGGGTCAGAGGGGCCGTGAAGAGGAAGCTGTAAGGCGCCTGCGTGTCCGTGCCGACGAGCTCCGAGTTATTGTAGTAGAGCTCGACGCGACTGATGGTATTGCCGCCAGTGACGGTCGCGTTCACCGCCCGCGTCGATCCAACCGGGATCGACGACGAGCCGACGATCGCCAGCGACACACCGAGCGCCGCCGGACCGCCAGTGACATTCACTGAAGCCGCGGCGGACGTCACGGTCACGCCATTCGAGTCGGTCACGCGGGCCGTGAGCTGGACGGTGCCTCCCGTAGCCGGAGTCCAGCTGGTGGAATAAGGAGCCACGGAATCAGGACCGCCGATGGCGGCGCCATCCGCAAAAAACTGCACGTTCGCCACCGTCGCACCCACGCCGGCCGCGGCCGTTGCGTTGAGGGTCACGGTCGTGCCCGCAGCGACAGTCGTCGGGGGCGACGTGAGGGAAACCGTCGGAGCGGACGAACGAACGATGATGCTGACGGCCGGCGACAGGCGCGTGTTGCCCTTGTCGTCCGTCGCGAGGGCCCGCAGCGAATAGGTCTTGGCGACCGTGGGCGTCCAGGTGACGGAATAAGGTGCGGTGAGATCCGTGGTGCCGATCGGATCGCCGTCGGCGTAGAACGTCACACCGCCGGGCGCGGTGTTCGGAATAAAGCCGTCGTCCACGGCACTGGCGGTGACGGTGACCGCCGTGCCCACGGCGATCGTGTCGCTGGGCGTCGGCGAAACCACGGTCACCGTTGGACCCGGGGGAATCGCCGCGGCGACGTTAAGGGAAATCGGCGGCGATTCGAAGATCGCGCCGTTGCTGCCAGTCGCGCGGGCGATGAGCGGGTAAACGCCCGGGGCCGCCGTGATCGTTGCGGCGAAATTGTAGGGGGCAGCGCTGACCACTCCCACCGACGAGCCGTTGAGGAGAAACTCGACGCTCGAGACCACACCGTCGGACATGGTCGCCGTGGAGCGCAGGAAGATATCGGAGTTTTGCGTGACCGCGGAGTTGTTCGCCGGAGAAATCACATTCGCGATCCGTACGGCGGCGACCGTCACGTTTACGGGCGCGGAGGTGAGCGTGTTGTTCGACGCTGCGCTGCTGTCGGTCGCGATGGCCGTGATGACGTACGAGCCGGGCGAGGTCGGAGTCCACGTCGCTTCAAAAGGGGCAGACGTATCGACCCCGACGGAGACCCCGTTGACGCGAAAATCAATCGACGTGATGAACGCGCCACCGCCGCTGGGCGTGGCCGTGGCGGTGAGCGTCACGCTATTGGAGGGCGACGAAAGCGTGCCGAGATTCGCACCATCCGCTGGCGACGTGATTGTCGAGCTCAGCGGTGGCAACGCGTGGGCAGCGGGCCCCGCCGCCAGCGCGAAGGCCGCGGCGACCGGAGCTAAAACACGCAGGAAAAGCGTCTTCATGTCGGGGGTCGGCGAACCTTACTTCGACCCGCTCCGCGTGCGCGGTTCCGCGCTGGCCGGGGTCACGATGGTGGGATTCTGGAAGAGCGAGTTGGCGGGCGTGCTCTTGAGGGACTGCTTCTTCGGCGAGCCGCCGGGGCTGACGAGATTGGCGGTGACGAAGATGAGCAGGTTGCGTTTCTGGGCGCTCTCGCCCTTGGACCGGAACAGCCGGCCGAGGAGCGGGATGTCGCCGAAGAACGGGATCTTGTCGTTCACCTTCTTCACTTCCTCACGGGTGAGGCCGCCCATGACGAGCGTCGCGCCGTCCCAGATCGTCACCTTGGTCGAGATGTCGCGCACTGAGAAAATCGGCTGATAGAAGCCGGGCGGCACCGTGACCGTGGTCGAGCCGGAGATCGCGACGCTGGGACCGCCGTATTCGACAAACCCCTCGAACTCGGTCACGCGCGGGTTGAGGTCGAGGCTGATGCTGTAATCGTCCTCTTCAACCGTCGGGGTGACCTTCAATTCGACGCCGACGTTGCGCATCGTGAATTCCTGCGGGGTGCCCGCGGTGATCGTGACGCCCGCGGCGCCGCCAGCCACGGCGCCGGTGCCGACCTGGCTCTGGATTTCACCGTAGCTCTGCGGATAACGGAGTTCCTGGGCGACGGTGATGTTGGCCGGATTGCCGGAAAGCACCGTGAGCTTGGGCGAACTGAGAAGATCCGTGCCCTGCTTCTGGGACAGCGCGCGGACGGCGGCGCTGACGTCGAACTCGCCGACGAAGCCGACGATGTTGGCGAGGGCATTGGCCGTGGCGGCGAGCTGGACCGCACCGGGGACCGAGGTGGGCGACACCGGCACGCGCAACTGACCCGTGGTCTGGTTCGGGTCGGTCTCGGAATTGGTGATCGCCGGATCCTTGATCACGAGGGCGTTGGCGTTCGACGTGCTCGGGAACGCACCGATCAGCGAACGGGTGACGCCGCCGCTCGTGTAGGTCTCCTGGGGATCGAAGATCTGCCG
>JAEUHA010000178.1 GCA_016793535.1 Opitutaceae bacterium
CGCCGCGCGTACACCGTTTCCCCATGCCCCCGACCGATCCCGCCCCCTCCCTGACGCGTCGTGACTTCCTCCACGCCGGCGGTGCCGCCGCCCGCGCTGCGACCGCCGCCGGTGCCCCGGTGCTTTCCGCGGCGTCCGCGGCCCGCCGCAGCGTGATTGCCGCCGAGAACGCCCGCGAGGGTTCGCGCGACTGGCAGCTCACCCGCGTGCGCGTCGACCGCGACGGATTTCGTTCCCCGTGGATCGAAGGCTACTGCTCGAAGCAGAGCGTGCGCGCGGGTGAATCGATCGACATCATGGCCTCGGCCAATCCGGCGCGGCGGATCCGCCTCGAGATTTTCCGCACCGGTTACTACGGCGGCCGCGGCGCGCGGAAAATGACCGAGCTGGGGCCGCTGAATGTGCCCACGCAGGCGACTCCCACACCGGGCGAGAAGAATCTGCACGAATGCCGCTGGACCCCGGTGACGAGCCTGAAGATTCCCGCGGACTGGGTGAGCGGCGTTTACCTCGGCCGCATGACCACGATCCCGGAGTCGGCGGACGAGGCGTACTGGCAGAGCTACGTTGTCTTCATCGTGCGCGATGAGCGGCCGGCGGACATTCTCTTCCAGTGCAGCGACAACACCTGGCAGGCGTACAACCGGTGGCCGAACAACTTTTCCGTCTACACCCACCCGAAGGGCAACCAGGGCCCGTGGGCGGACGTGAGCTTTGACCGGCCCTACGGCCGCGAGGCGCAGTGGCAGGGCATCGTCAATGATCCGCTCACGGTGGGCTCAGGCGAATGGCTGTGCTTCGAGTTCCCGCTCGCATACTGGCTGGAGCAGCACGGCTACGACGTCACGTACTGTTCCAACAGCGACATGCTCACGCCCGACCACGGGTTGAAGTGCAGGAGTTTCCTCAGCGTCGGCCACGACGAGTACTGGGACATCCGGCAGTTCCGGAGCGCGGAGAAAATGCGCGATGCGGGCGTGAACCTCATGTTCCTGTGCGGCAATTCCGTCTGTTGGGTGACGCCGTTCCGCGCCGGCTTCGACGGCCGCCCCAACCGGATCATCTTCCGCGGCGGCCCGTACGGCGGCGACCAGTCGTATGCGCAGGACCGGCAGAAGAACAACGGGCCGTTCCCGCACCACGGACCCGACGAGGGACTGCTCATGGGCGCGCGCAACATCTCTCCGATCAATGGCGGTGGTGACTGGACCTGCGTGAAACCGGAGCACTGGCTCTTCGCGGGCACCGGCATGAAGAAGGGTGAGCACATCCCCGGGTTGATCGGCTGGGAATACCACGGCAAGCCGGCGACCGAGATTCCCGGCCTCGAAGTCGTGGCCGAGGGCACGGCCTGGGTCAGCGGCGTGCGGCCGCAGCAGTGGGCGGCGACGCTGTACCCGGGACCGAAGAAAAACTTCGTCTTCAACGCCGCCACCATCTGGTGGCCGCAGGCGATGGCGACGCCGCCCGGCCACGTCCTGCCCTGGTCACACTGGAGCCGGCCGCACGGTCCCGACGACCGCGTGCAGCGAATGATGCGAAACCTGCTGGATCGCGCCCTGGGGTAGGGCGGGTCAGTCCCCTGGGAGCGCGGCCGTCCCCGGCCGTCTTCCAGTGACCGGAACTCAGCGGCCGGGGACGGCCGC
>JAEUHA010000179.1 GCA_016793535.1 Opitutaceae bacterium
GCGGCCGTCCCCGGCCGCAGATTGGTTCAATGCGGCCGGGGACGGCCGCGCTCCCAGGAGAAGTCGATTCGAATTCGACCGGGTAGGATATCGCTTCATCGAAAGAAATGCGGCACGAACCGGCTCAGATTTCCCGTGATCCGGCGCGTGTCCTCGCGCAGGCCGAGTCCGGCGGGTTCGTGATCGACGATCCAGACGCCGCAGACCGCGCGGTGGCCGTCGAACTCGGGCAGGCGGGCCACGGCCTGATAGATATAGCCTTCCGCGCCGTAGTCACCGGACGTCTCCTCGATCGCGGCGCCGGCTTCGATCACGGCGACGTTGGCCCCCTCGCGGCTGAGTTTCGGTTTGCGCACGTAATGCGAGCCGAGCGGGGCGGAGGTTTCGAAGGCGGGCAGGAGATTGGGGTGATCGGGGAACAACTCCCAGAGAATCGGCAGCAGGCCCTTGTTGCTGAGCAGCATTTTCCACGCGGGCTCGATGAACTGTACCGGATCGGCGGCCAGGTGGGGCGCGAATTCCTCGTGCACGAGCCATTCCCAGGGATAGAGCTTGAAGCAGTGCGTGAGGCGCTGGCCGTCGAGGTCGACGAAGCACCCCGGATTCCCCTGCCAACCGATGTCGTCGATGTACACGCCGCGCGTGGTCACGCCGGCTTGTTCGCAGGTGTCGCGCAGGTAGACGACGGTCTGTTCGTCCTCGGGGCTGTCCTTGACGCTGCTGAAATGGATCGTGGTGCCGGCCCAGCGGCGCCAGGCCTCGACGAGGCGTTCGTGCAGGGAGTTGAACTGGTCGGCGTCGGGGTGCGTGTCCTGCAGCCAGAACCATTGCGCGACCGCCGCCTCCACCAGCGCGGTCGGGGTGTCGGCATTGTACTCGAGGAGCTTCGGCGGCCCCTGGCCGTCAAACGCGAGGTCGAAGCGGCCGTAAAGGCTGAAGTCGTCGCGCTCCCACGAGCGCACGATCGTGGGGATCGCGGCCGCCGGAATCCCGAGTCGGTCCCACCACCCGCGCTGGACGACCGTATCCGCGGCGTCGATGCAGCGATAGTGCAGCTCGTGGGCCGCGGCCTCGAGCGCGTCGATCTCGGGGGCCGTGAATTCGTAGCAGGCCGATTCGTCCCAGTACGGCCCGTGGTCGTGCGAATGATACGTGAGCCCGATCGATTCGACCCGCCGGGCCCATTCGCGGCGCGGCGAACAAGGATGCCGTTGCATGGTGCGCAGTTGAGGGTTGAGAGTTGAGAGATCGATCCGGCTCTAACGTTCGGGAAAATTCATGCCGATAGAGGAAGGCATAGGCCGTATCTTTTTCTTCCGTCTCTCAACTCTCAGCTCTCAACTCTCAACTTTGCTTTGCCCCGCCTCACGACGGCACGAAGTGCGAGCGGGACGTGCTGCCGAAGCCGCTGCGCGGGACGTTATCGGTGCGCAGGGCCTGGGCCTGGCGGGCCGCTTCGGGCGTGGGTGCGGAGATGTTCACGATGCTGCGGTGCGGCGCCGGTCCCCACTGGCCGCCGTAGAAATACATCTTCCGGGTGGGATCGAAATGGTTGTAAGGCAGCGGAAAGAACGCGCGGAACGGAGCGTGATAGTGGCCGGCGCCGGGAATCTGGGTGTCGTTGGTGAGGTAGGTTTCTGTCGTGACCAGCGGCACCGTGGCGGCCGCGGCCGTGCCGAGAGCCCCGGCGGACAAGCCGGCGAGAAGTACCCGCCTGACGTATCGACTGCGTTTCACTGCGGAGTGCCAGCGCGGCCTGGCCTCAACCGAGCATGGCGGCGGCGATGATGATGCAGACGCCGAGAATCACGGAGCCCGCGACGATGGCGGCGGCCACGTTCTTGTTCTGCACGATTTCATGGTGCATGTCGCCGGGCGTGCACTTGTCGAAGAGCTTGTACCCGCCGATCGCCGCGACGATGCCGATCAGCGAGAACAGGAGCATGTAGCCGATGGCCTGGCCGAGCGTTTGGGCGTGCCAGCCGTTCGGCGTGGCGGAATCGGCGGCACGGATGGCCAGCGGCGAAACGAGGAACGCCGACAGGAGCAGGAAGGCGGAGCGAAGTTTCATGGGGGCGCCGGAGCCTGCGCCGCGGTGTCACCCGTGTCAACGGAGCGGCGGCGCAAGATCAACCGGGGCAGTGTGATTCGTCGGCTCGGGTACCGATGACGCGGCGCGCGCGGCGGTGGGGCTGGGGACGGCGGGCGGCACTTGGCGTGGGGCAGCCCTCGGTTGACACCCAAGCGGCGCGACTGGCAGCGTGGGCACCGTGTTCGAGCATGAACCGTCGAGGCTTGCCGTCCGTTTCAGACCGGGCGCCAATCCCTGTCGGAGAGGTTTTTCCCCAATCACGGCTGGATCCGAGCGGGATACCGGCCGATTAGCCCTGTGTTGTAGCACCACGCCCCTGCCATGAACCGATTCGTCACATTTTCCGCCCTCGTTATCGTGACGGGGCTTCTTTTCACCGGATGTTCCCCCGCGGCGAAGAAGGAGGCACTGCTTGATCGCGCGGCCGCGTTCGTTCGGAGCGGTGATTTCGAAAAGGCGGAAATCGAATGCCTGAACGTGCTGAAACTGGACCGCGAAAACGTGCGCGCGCTCGAATACTTGGGCACAATCTGGCTCGAACGCGGCGCGCCGCTCCGGGCAGCGCCGCTTCTGGCGGCCGTGCGCAGCCGCGCTCCAGCCAATCGCGAGGTGAGGCGGCAGCTGATGCAGATCAACCTGACGATTGGAAAACTGGCGGAGGCGAAGAAAGAAGCGTTGGGGATCCTGCAGCGGCTGCCCGATGACAAGGAGGCGATCATTGCGCTCTCGCGCGCGGCGCGAACGAAGCAGGACCTGGAGGGCTTGGAACAGGCATTGAACAAGGGGAATCGAGGATCGGCCGCCTACCATATCGCGTCCGCCAATCTCCTTATGCGGCGTGGCGACGCCAAGGGCGCGGCAGCCGCGCTGCAACGGGCGCAGTCCCTCGAGCCCCAGGCGGCCCAAGTGCGGATGGCGCAAGCGGCGTATCAGCTTTGGCTCAACAACCCGGAAGGGGCGGGTGCCGCGTTCAAGGCGGCGGCTGAGCTCTCGCCGGCGCGCTCACTCGAGAAAATCAGGTATGCCGAATTCCTCACGCAAACGGGTGCACTGCCGCAGGCGGAGACGCTCCTTCGGGAGATTACCACCAAGGCTCCAGACTACCTTCCGGCCTGGCGGGGCCTCGCGTACATCGCGATGGCGGGGAAAAAATTCGACGAAGCGCGCGCTCATCTAAAAACGATCTTCGCCCGTGATCCGGGAAATTATGAAGGGCGGATCGCGGAGGCCCGGCTGTTGCTTGCGCAGGAACAGACGGCTCAGGCAATTTCCTCCCTGACGGAAACCGGGAAGCAGTTTCCGGCGGTGGCAGAGGACAAGTTCCTCCTCGGCCAGGCCCATCTCCAGAACGGCGACCCGGAAAGGGCGAGATTGGCTCTTCGCAGTGCCGTCACGCAGAACCCGGACTATCAGGATGCCATTCTACTACTCGCCCGGCTCAATTTGGCGGCCGGTGACGTAGGGCCGGTCGCGGAGGCCATGGGTGAGTTGCTTGCGAATCAACCCAATCTCGTCCCGGCCCAGATGCTTTACCTCGAAGCGATGCGTGCGATGGGGCGACTGGATGAAGCCGCGCAAAGCATCCGGCTGCAAATCAAGGCCTCGCCAGAGCGGGTCGAACTGCATCGCTTGCTGGGGTTGGTCCTGATCCGACTGCAGAAAACGGAAGAAGCCCGGAAGAGCTTGGAGCAATCGCTGCAACTTACCCCCGGATTTGTTCCCATCGTCGCGGAACTTGTCGCCCTCGACCTCAAGGACAAGGACTTCGCGGGAGCCATGAAACGCGTACAGGCTGAAATGAAGCGGACGCCCTTGCCGGCACCGTCCGTGCGGTTCCTGGAGGCACGGGTGCTGGTGGCAGAGGGGCGTTGGGATGAGGCGGAGGATATCTTGCTGCAGGTGCTCGAGCAGGATCCGCAGATGACCGGGGTGTATGAACTCCTCAGCCAGGGTTTTGTCGGTCGAGGTCCGTCAGCACAAAACCTGAGCCGGATAGCTGAATTTTTAGCCAAGCGGCCGGATGATATTCAGGCAGCGCTCACGGCCGGCCAGGCGCTTACGCAATTGAAGCAGCCTGCGAAGGCCCGAGACGTCTACGAGGGGTTCCTGGGCAAGCGACCGGATTCTCCTGCCGTGCTCAACAATCTCGCGGTTCTATATGCCGAGCAGCTCGACAATTCCACCCGGGCGCTAGAACTGGCTCGAAAGGCACGGCAGCTGGCTCCGTTGAGTCCCGAAATCGCGGACACGTTGGGCTGGATCCTGTACGGGCGAAAGGAATACACAGAGGCTCAGGGGCTCTTCAGGGAAGGGGCGGTGCGGGCGCCGAGAAATGGCGAGATCCTTTTTCACCTCGGCCTTGCCAGCCAGCAACTCGGGCAGAATGAGATCGCGCGAGCCGCCTTTGAGCGGGCGTCGCGTTTGCCCGGAGATTTTCCCGGCAAAGATCAGATTGCTCGACGACTGGCGGATCTCCCGACGCCGCCAGCAGGAAGTGTCCCGCCGCCTCCGGTGGATCGAAAGGCAAAGTAAGCCGGTGACGGGGCAGCCCGCTGGCCTTGATCCTCGGAGGTAACGGGACGTCGCAGAGACAACCCGGCACGAGGCCGGCGAGTTTCCGGAGACGTGCTTCTGACGCGATGGTCGAAAACGTTGGCGCGGTCCACGGATAGGCCCAACACGGTCAGGGAAAGGGACAAAAAGAAAGCCGCACCTGCGGGGCAGGTGCGGCTGGTTCGAGTCGTTTGACGGACTTGCGATGCTAGCGATCAGAAGCGGCGGCGGAGCGCGATCAGCCCGGCTAGAGCCGAAGCGAGCATCGCAACCGTGAAGCCACCGTCCGGAACACCGACGTTCGGGGGCGGCGGGGGACGAACGCCGCCGATACCGTCGAGGTAGGCGTAACCCCAGTGGCCACCGAGATCGCAATCGGCCACCGTGAGGATGATTTCAACGCTATCGCCAACGTTCAGGCCACCAATGAGGGCGAATTGGTCGCTCTTGTACCAGATGTCCGTGTTCGGGCCCGTCTGGGTCCAACCGGCGTTGCCACCCGCGCCAGCCGTGTGCTGGAACGAGTAGACCGAAACACCGTTTACCTTCACGTCGATTTGGAAGTACGGCTGGTCCTGAGCCGCATGGCTCGGGTCCTCGAGCACCGCGCCCCAGTTAACAAAGAGGTCAGTCTCGCCCGCGCCCATGACGGCGGTCTGGCGGATGCGGCTCTTTTCATACGTCGCCTCATTCGGCTTGTTCAACCGCGCCATGTAGGTGCCGTTGAAAGGCGTATCGAATGCGTTGACGTACGGGTCGATGTTCGCGCCGGAAACGACGGATTGATGGATATCGCCCGCCGGTCCGAGACCAGCGACCCATGTGTTACTGCCTGTCACACCGTGTTCCACAGTCCAGCCGGTGAAATCACCGGTTTCAAAGCCGCCGTTGATGAAGCCGGCTTTGGCAGTGGCAGCCGCGCCGAGGGCGGCGGCGACCAGAATCAATCTTACGTTTTTCGATTGCATATACTTTCCAGTTATAAGGGGCGGCCCGTAACGGCTGACCCGGTGAGGTATGAGTTGGAGCTTGGTCCGCAGTCCCGACCTCGCTGACAGGTACGTGAGACCACTGACGTGAGAACTAGATAATGCACCCTATGTGCCAGCATGGGTATGATGAGGTCTATGCTATGATAATTAGGTGAATAAGAAATTATCCGCGACTCACCGCTCTGAATCGCTGGGTCATTTCGCGCCCGATTTGTAAGTCTTTCCGACGAACGTAGGT
The DNA here is from genome assembly GCA_016793535.1 of Opitutaceae bacterium. Lineage (GTDB taxonomy): Bacteria > Verrucomicrobiota > Verrucomicrobiia > Opitutales > Opitutaceae > ER46. Next base: position 5,876 of record JAEUHA010000179.1, read on the forward strand.
GTTGGATTACACTTTTTTTTGCAGGCACCCGGGATGCGCTTCCGAAGCGCGAAACGACAGGAGGTGGCGAAGACCGTGCCCGACTCCTCCGGCCGGACTTAGGGCTGTTTTGCTTGGAGCTTTGCTGGCAGCTGGTCCGGCACAACGGCGCTTGTCTCGCGCGGCAAACATGGAAAACTGCCGCGCCATGTGGCGCGTCCTGCTCGAACTGCTGGAATATCTGCGGCAGGAGAGGAAATGGTGGCTGATTCCGATCGTGGTTCTCTTGGTGGCGTTGGGAAGTCTGTTGATCTTTGGCTCGTCCAGTGGCTTGGGTTGGGCGATCTACCCGTTCATGTGACCCATGCCGAAGGCGCCCCACATCCTTGGGCTCTCGGCCTTTTACCATGACTCGGCGGCTGCGTTGGTACGCGACGGCACGATCGTCGCCGCGGCGCAGGAAGAGCGCTTCACGCGGCGGAAGAACGATGAACGGTTTCCTCGGCACGCGGTCGAGTTTTGCCTGCGGCAGGCAGGTATTCGAATCGGCGACCTGGCTGCCGTGGTCTTCTACGACAAACCGATCGTCAAGTTTGCCCGGATGCTGGAAACCTACCTGGCCGTAGCGCCGCGCGGCTGGGCCACGTTCATCGATATTCTTCCTGGCTGGCTTTCTGGAAAGCTGGATCTCCGGGGTTCGATTCGGCGGCATCTCCCTGGGCTGCCGGCAGGGTGTGAAATCCTGTTTACGGAACATCATGAGGCGCATGCCGCCAGCGCTTTTTTTCCCTCTCCGTTCCCGGACGCGGCGATCCTTACCGTCGACGGCGTGGGGGAGTGGGCGACAACGGTCATCGGTACAGGTTCGGGACGGGAGATCGAGTTGATTAAGGAGCTGCGGTTCCCGCACTCGCTTGGGCTGTTGTATTCGGCGTTCACGGCCTACTGTGGATTCCGAATCAACTCCGGTGAGTACAAACTCATGGGCCTCGCGCCTTACGGTGAACCGCGGTACGCAGAGTTGATTCGCAACGAACTGCTCGACCTCAAGGAGGACGGGTCTTTCCGGTTAAACGTGGAGTATTTCGAATTCCTGCACACCGGACGCATGACCGGTGCCCGATTCGATCGGGCGTTCGGCGGACCGGCGCGGAAACCGGATGAACCAATTTCGGAGCGCTATTGCGACATCGCTCGATCGATCCAACTGGTGACGGAAGAAGTGGTCCTCCGCCTGACGCGGCATGCCCGCGAAACGACGGGCCGGCGAAACCTCTGTCTCGCGGGGGGCGTAGCGCTGAATTGCGTAGCCAACGGGCGAATCCACCGCGAAGCGGGATTCGACTCCCTCTGGATTCAGCCGGCGGCCGGCGACGCGGGCGGGGCCTTGGGCGCCGCTCTGCTCGGCTGGCATCGCCATTTCGCGCCCGCGGGTGCGGCGCTCGAACTGCGTTCAGGCGATCTCATGCAGGGTTCGCTGTTGGGCCCGGCGTTTTCGGACGAAGACGTTCGCGCGGCGCTCGACGCGCATGGCGCCAGTTATGAGCGCGTCGAACGCGATTCACTGCTCGATACAACGATCGCGCTGTTGCTCGAGGAGAAAGTTGTGGCGTGGTTCCAGGGCCGGATGGAATTCGGCCCGCGGGCCTTGGGCAACCGTTCCATTCTAGGGGACCCTCGGTCGACCCGGATGCAGTCGCAAATGAACCTGAAAGTGAAATTCCGGGAGTCCTTTCGCCCGTTTGCGCCGGCGGTTCTGCGCACTCACGTCTCGGAGTATTTCGAATTGGACGCCGACTCGCCCTACATGCTGCTGGTGGCGCCCGTTCGATCGGACCTGCGGCGGCCTCCGCCATCCGGGCTTTCGGGTCTCGAACGGCTTCGCCATCCGCATTCAACGCTGCCCGGGATCACCCACGTGGACTATTCCGCCCGTATCCAAACCGTGGGGCCGGAAGAGAATCCGATCTTCTTCGATCTGATCACCCGCTTCCACCGTGCCTCGGGCTGCCCGGCGCTCATCAACACGTCATTCAATGTGCGCGGAGAGCCGATTGTATGTTCGCCGGACGATGCTTACCGCTGCTTCCGGAACTCTGAGATCGACGCCCTCGTGATTGGGAATTTTTTGCTGCGGCGCGAGCGGCAGCCGCAGGGACCGCTTCCCCGTACCCACGGGCTGGTTCCCGACTGAGCACTTTGTCATGAAGCCCGACTTCCACGACGAACCACGCGAGTGGCGAAAGTTCATGATGCAATTCTGCGCGATTGGACTCGCCGCCGCGCTCCTCCTGCGATGGCGCGGTACGCTGTCCAACGGATCTCTGGCGTTGGTCGCCGCGGCGCTGGTGGTCTTCGCTTCTGCCGCCGCCGTCCGGCCGCAGTGGTTTCGAGGTTTCCACCGCGCTTCGATGGCGGTGAGTACGTGGCTGGGGGAGCGCGTGGGGAAGGTCGTGCTGACACTATTGTTCCTGCTCGTGTTCACTCCGCTCGGTTTGATCCTCCGGTTCTTCCGCCATGATCCACTCGCTCTGCGGCGTCGATCCGGTGCGGACAGTTACTGGTTGCCGGTTAAGCGGCGAAACCGGCTCGACCAGATGCACTAGTCGCGACTCTCGTCCCACTTCATGGCTCCCACTGTGCCGCCCCGTCCCGTATTGTCGCCAGGAAAACGCCGGCTTTTCCGCGTCGTCATCCTCGCGGTCATCGGCTTGGTGGGCGTGGTCGGCGCCGAGGCCATTTTGCGCAGGCAGCAGACATCGATCGCGCAAAGCAACCGCATGGCCCCCGGCATGGTGAAGTACGATCCGGAACTGGGCTGGCGGCTTGTGCCGAATTGGAGCGGTGCCCATTCGCATCGGGATTTCGCGGTCCAATATTCCATCAACGCGCAGGGACTCCGGGCCGACACTCCCGCTCCGCCCCGCAACTCCGGCCGCAAGCTGACGCTCGCGCTCGGCGACAGCTATACCTTCGGCTTTGGGGTCAATGATGACGAGACGTACGTCCATCGACTAAATGCCGCGGCGGCCGGCGGGTTCGACTATGTTAACGGCGGAGTTCCGGGCTACAGCCCCGATCAGGAGGCGGTTTTTCTGGCGAAGGATCTCTGGGCGCTCGCACCGCAGCGCGTATTGCTCTTGGTCTACCTCGGCAACGACCTACTCGACATTATGCGCGACGTGCCGCTTCAACTGCGAACGCCAAAGCCGCGCTTCGAGGCCGTCGGTGACGACCTCTTTCTACGCAATGTGCCGGTGCCAAAATCGAGTGAAGCGCGCGTAGAGCCGTGGTGGCCGGTGGTGCTCGGCGCCGATGCCTCCGCATGGTCTTGGCGGACCCGGCTGGAGTTGCGCTATGAGTTGTTCCGCGTGCTGTCACCGCCTTTTCCCCCGGAGCGCGACTACCGACCGGAGCTGGCGTCGCGTTTCGCTTCCGCGCTTTCGCTGTTTGAGCGGATCGCCAAGGGAGTTGCCGGTGACGCGGCCCGGCGCAAGGCGGAGTTCATCGTGATACCGATCGCCTCGGCCGCTTATTTTCATTCCCCGCGTTCACCGTCAGCGCAATACCAGGATTTCTTCTGCGAACAGATCGTGCAGCGCCTGCGGACCACGGGAATTTCCGTCATCCACCTTCCGGCGTTGATGCTGGAGCGGTATCGCTCCGATCCCGGGCGCTGGTTTTTTCCGCATGAGGGGCATTTGAACCCCGAAGGCCACAAGGTGGTGGCGGAAATTCTCGCCCGGGAACTGAGCGTGCCGATCTCGCGCGGTTAACGCTTCCGCCAGGCCGGCCCGACCTCGGTCGCGGCGAGCGGCCCGTGTGTCACCGGCTGAACAGAGGCCTGGTCACACCCGACGTCGTAGCGCCCCGTGCGCGGCTGGCCGTCGACGTCCGTCTTCACCATCGCAAAGCTTCCTTCCGCTGCCCCCGTGACCGCGCTTCCGGCGACCGGACGCAGCAAGCCGTCCGGCCCTCGCACCAGCTTTACCTCCGCACGGCGGATTCCGGCGCGCACGGCGCTCGCGCCGACCGCCAGGTTGCCCTGCCATTTCCAGCCCGTGCCTTCCTCCCCGGTGAGCAGCGTCCCGGCCGTTCCGACCACGAAAAGATTATTGGCGACGACGACCCCCTCCGGCTTGAGCGTGCGGCCGGCGCCGCCGAGTCCGTTCGCGAGGTCGAGATGCGGTCCCGCCGAATCGACCACCGTGTTGAACGCGATCAGCGCCCGCTTCGCCACGTAGTACTGGTTCAACGCCGAATTGGGCACGCCGGCCGTGATCCAGAACGCGCCGCGCGTGACGCCTTCGATGTAGTTGTTGGTCACGACGTGGTCCTCGCCGATGATGCGGATTCCCCCGGAATCCTGCTTGCCGCCGCCGAGAAAAAAATTCCCGTCGACCACGTTACGGTCGCCGTGACGCAGGGTGAGCATGCCGGCGCATTCGCGAAACGTGTTTCCCCGGTACACGTTTTCGCCCG
>JAEUHA010000213.1 GCA_016793535.1 Opitutaceae bacterium
GCCGCGCTGCCGCGTCGCGCCGCAGTGAGAAAGTGGATACGGCCGTGGCCGCCGCGCCGGGGCGGGCAGCCGCGGCGGAGGTTCGGGAAATTGCGCCGGCGTGGACGCCGCCGGACCGCGGCGCGAAGGCGGCGGCCCCCGTGGCGCCGGCGACGGCACTGCCGGGGGCGCCGGTGGTGGTGCTGCCCGAGGGCGACAAAGCGGCGCGCTGGGCGGCGCTGCTGGCCGCAGTGATCAATGATCCGGTCTGCCGGGCCAGCGTGCGGCCGGGCAAGAAAGTCGTGCTCGGCGTCGGGTCGCTGGACGCCCGCATCATGTTCGTCGGCGAAGCACCGGGGGCCGAGGAGGAACTTCGAGGGGAGCCGTTTGTCGGTCCGGCGGGTCAACTGCTGACCCGCATGATCCAAGCCATGGGACTGAAACGAGCCGACGTGTACATCGGGAACATCATGAACTGGCGCCCCCAGCTCCCGACCGTCGAAGGCCGGGAGCAGGTCGGCAACCGGCCGCCGTCCGAGGACGAGATGCGGTACTGCCTGCCCTACCTGCGGGCGCAGATCGAGGTTGTCGCGCCCGAGGTGCTGGTCGCGCTCGGCTCGACCGCGGCGCAGGGGTTGCTGGGCATCGGGGCGTTCAAGGCCCTCGGCGAGGTGCGCGGGCGGTGGCATGCGTTCGCCGGCCGGCCGCTGATGGTGACCTATCACCCGAGTTACATCCTGCGCAACCAGTCGAACCGCTCGAAGCGCATGATCTGGGAGGACCTCTTGAAGGTCATGGAGCGCGCGGCGCTGCCGGTCTCGGACAAGCAACGCGGGTTCTTCCTCGAGAAATGAGTCGCATCGGGCTTTGCGCGTGGGCCGTGGGATGGGCGCTCGCCGGCGCGGGCTGGACCGGGGGCGCGGAACCGGCGTTTGATTTCGCCGCGCTGCAGGCGCGGGCGCGGGCGCTCGCGACGCAGCCCCGGGCGCCCCTGGCCGGCGAGGTGCCCGACTGGATCCGGCGGCTGTCGTATGACGAGCTGCGGCAGATCGAGTTCGATGGGCGCGAATCGCTCTGGCGGGCGGACGGCCTACCCTTCCAGGTGCAGTTTCTCCATCCGGGCTTCCTGCTCGACAAGACGGTGCGGCTGCACGAAGTCAGCTCCGGGGCCGTCCGGTCGATTCCGTTCCGGCGCGAATATTTCCAGTATCGGAATCTCCGGAGCGGCGCGGTGCCGGACAACCTCGGGTTTGCCGGCTTCCGCCTCATGTATCCGTTTCGTGGAGTCGGAACGCCGCACCAGGAGATCGGGGCCTTCGCCGGCGCGAGCTATTTTCGCTTCCTCGGCGAAGGGAACGCGTACGGCCTTTCCGCGCGCGGCCTGGCCGTGGACACGGCCGGGCCGGGGCCGGAGGAGTTTCCGGTCTTCACGGAGTTCTGGCTCGAGCGGGCCCCGGCGGGAGCGAAGACGATGACCGTGTACGCTCTCCTCGACAGCGACAGCATGACGGGCGCGTATCGCATGGCGGTGACGCCGGGGCGAACGACGACGCTCCACGTCCGGGCCACGGTCTATTGCCGGAAGAACCCGGCCATCTTCGGCGTGGCGCCGCTCACGAGCATGTTCTGGCACGGGGAGAATTCCACGGTGCCGCGCGATTTCCGGCCGGAGGTGCACGACTCGGACGGACTGCTGGTGCAGACGGGCGCGGGCGAGTGGATCTGGCGCCCGCTGGCGAATCCGGCACGGGTGCGGGTCGCGTCCTTCAGCGACGAAAACCCGCGGGCGTTCGGGCTGCTGCAGCGCGACCGCGATTTCGAGAATTACCAGGACCTCGAGGCTTCGTACCACGCCCGGCCCTCCGCCTGGATCGAGCCGGTGGGGAAGTGGGGCCGGGGCGCGGTGCGGCTTGTGGAGATCCCGACCACGACCGAGTTCGACGACAACATCGTCGCGTTCTGGCTCCCGGAGAAGTTGCCGCCCGCGGGTGAGCCGATCGAGCTGGAGTACCGGGTGCACTGGTCGCTCGATGCGCTGGCGCCTCCGGCCGGCCGGGTGCGTTCGACCCGGCACGGGAAGTCCGCGTTCTACGAGCCGGGCCTGGAGCGGTTCGTGATCGATTTCGACGGCGCGCCGCTGCAGGCCCTGACGGCGGAGGCGAAACTGGATCCGGTCGTGACCGTCGGTGCCGGCGCGACCTTCAACCATGCCTCGGTGCAGAAGAACCCCATCAACGGCACCTGGCGGGTGGCGTTCACCGTGAAGCCGGACGGCAGCGGGCGTCCGGTGGAGCTGCGCTGCTTCGTGCGCCGCGGCGGCGAGGCGCTCTCCGAAACGTGGTCTTACCTGTGGGAACCATGAGCGCGTCCCAGCAGCCGGCCGATGACTTTGGGCCCGCGTCAGAAGCGGCCGTCCGCGAATTCCGTCCCCGCACCGGCACGATGGACGAATGGAACGCGGCCTACGTGCGCGTCGAGGATTACCTGCGCGCGCACCGGATTCACAACCGACTCCACCAGAGCCGTCTCATCCAACAGGTGCTCGAGCGGGCGGCGCGGCGGCACGAGCTTGAGCCGGGCCGGAGTCCGACCGTGATCGCGGCGGAGGAGACGGAGGCGATGATGGACGACTGGTTCGCGGAAATGCTCGAGGTGCGAGGCCAGCCGCACGAGCGCATCGCGGTGGAGGGCCGCCTCGCGCTCCTGTTGAGTGACGGGCCGCAGCGCTGGCCGTACGCGTTCCTGGATCATCGGGAGATTCCGGCGGACTTTGGCGCGGCGATGCGCGCCGGCGTGATCGAGGCCGGGCCCGACATGGCGGTGTCGAGCATGGTGCCGCGGCCGATCGACCTGGGTCCGATTCCGGAGGCCGCGGGTGAGACCTTTGAACGGATCGAACGGTGGCCCCTCCTGCGGGCGGTGCTGCTCTGGCTCGTGTTCGCCGGCGCGCTGGCGGGGATTTTCTATGTCACGCGCTGACCCGATGCCGCGGTCGCCGGCGCCGGGCGGGCGCCTGTTTCTCACGGATGCGATGGGCGCGGGCCGGCTCGGCCGGCGGCGGCTGCTGTTCTTCTCGTCGATTTTCGCGCTGACCGCCGTCGCCACCTGGTTCATGGCCGACCTGCTGTGGCGCGGCGGTTTGAGCGGCGTGGAGATCGGGCTGCTCGGGCTTTTCGTGATCCTCTTTGCGCACGTTGCGGCGGGATTCTGCACGGCGTTCGTCGGCTTCTACGTGGTCAATCGCGGCGGCGACAGCTCGCGCATCGTGCGCACGATCCCGCCGGGCGAGGACCCGCCGCTGGCGTCGACGGCGATCGTGATGCCGGTGTTCAACGAGGACGTCAGCCGCGTGTTCGAAGGCCTGCGCGTCGTGTACCGCTCCGTGCAGGAGACGAGGAAGCTCGAGCACTTCGATTTCTTCGTCCTGAGCGACTCGAACCAGCCGAACCAGTGGATCCAGGAGGAGGTCGCCTGGCTCGAGCTCTGCAAGCAGGTGGGGGGCTTCGGGAAAATTTTCTACCGCAAGCGGCGGCACTCGATCAACAAGAAGGCCGGCAACGTCGCGGACTTCCTCCGGCGCTGGGGGCGGCGCTACCGCTACATGATCGTGCTGGACGCCGATTCGATCATGACCGGGCGGGCGCTGGTGCAGCTCGTGGCCCTGATGGAGCGCAATCCGGGTGTCGGCATCATCCAGACCGCGCCGCGCATCGTGAATGGCGAGACCCTGTTCGCGCGCCTGCAGTCGTTTGCGAGCCGCCTCTATGGACCGCTGTTCCTCGCCGGGCTGAATTACTGGCAGCAGCACGAAGGCAACTACTGGGGCCACAACGCCGTGGTGCGCGTGCAGCCGTTCATCGACCACTGCGCCCTGCCGGACCTGCCGGGCAGCGAGCCGTTCGGCGGGCGCATCCTGTCGCACGATTTCGTGGAGGCGGCGTTGATGCGCAAGGCCGGGTGGGGCGTATGGCTGGCGGGCGACATCGACGGCACGTACGAAGAGGGACCGCCGACGCTGATCGACTCGGCGAAACGCGATCGCCGGTGGTGCCAGGGCAACCTGCAGCACGCGTGGCTGCTCACCGCGCGCGGGTTCCGGCCGGCGAATCGCTTTCACCTCCTCATGGGCGTCATGGGGTATGTGTCGTCCCCGCTCTGGCTCCTGTTCATGATCCTGTGCACCGTGCACGTGTTTGCGCTGGTGACGGCGCCGCCCGGGGCGGTGCCGGCGGAGACGGGGGCCGGTCCGCTGCTGCCGGGCCTCGCCGTGGACCTGCCGGCGGCGCTGACCCTGTTTGCCCTCACGATGCTGCTGCTGTTCCTGCCCAAGGTCGTGAGCGTGGTCGTGACGCTCGGGCAGCCGGACGAGGTCGAGCGGTTTGGCGGCGGCCGCCGGCTGGTCGTGAGTGCGCTCGCCGAGACGATGCTCTCGGTCCTGCTGGCCCCGATCAACATGGCGTTCAACGCCAAGTTCGTCCTCTTCACCCTGCTGGGCCAGGGCGTGTCGTGGGTCACGCAGCGCCGGAGCACGGAAGGCGACGGCACGGACTGGCGCGAGGCGATCATCACCCATGGCGGGCAGACCGTGTTCGGTCTTTTCTGGGGCGGAAGTTCGTACATCATTTCCCCCGCGTTCTTCCTCTGGCTGTGCCCGGTCGTGGTGCCGCTCGTGCTGTCGATTCCGATCTCGATTCTCCTGAGCAAGACGAGTGTCGGCCGCGGTGCCCGGGCGTGGGGGCTGTTCCTGACGCCCGAGGAGACGTTTCCGCCGTACGAGTTGAAGCGGCTGCACCAGAACCTGACCGAGTGCTACCGGCACCTGCCGCCGCTCGAGCCCCTGCGCGCCGACTACGGGCTGATGCAGGCCGTGCTCGATCCGTATGTGAACGCGCTGCACGTGGCGCTCCTCCGGCAGCGCCGCCGCACCGAGGAGTCGCGCGAATGGTTCCTGCAGCTGCGGGAACGCCTGCTGCGGGACGGCCCGGCGCGGTTCACGCTCAAGGAGAAGATGGCGCTCCTCCTGGACGCGGAGTCGATGATCGTGCTCCACCGCGAGCTGTGGAGCCGGCCGGCCGGCGAGCTGGCCGAGTGGTGGCGGCTCGCGATGCGGCAGTACAACGTCCTCACCGGGGCGCCCACGACCGCGTTGTATCGGTAGAGCGGGTACAGGCCCCGGGGGGGGCAGGAAGGCGCGCCGGCCGGATCCGACCTAGCCGGCGAGCAGCGCCTGCAGGGCGGCGGCCGCGCGCTCGTACTCCGCCCGCACCGCCGTGGCATGGGGGGTGATGCCGTCCAGGCCCTCGCTGCGGGCCTGGTGTTCGAGCTTCTCGGCCGCGGCCCGGAGGGCGATGGCGCCGAGGTTGGACGAACTGCCCTTGATGCTGTGCGCGGCGCGGGCGAACCGCGTGACGTCGCCGGCGGCGCGGCTCTGCTCGAGCTCGTCGAGCCGCTGCGGCGTATCCTCCAGGAAGATACCGATGATCTCGCGCAGGAACTCGTCGTTGTCCCCGGGATTGAGGGCCCGGAGGTTCTCGATCGCCTGAGGATCGATGACGGACGGGTCGGCCATGGGGGGACTCAAGTGAAGCGGGGGGTGCTTTCCGGTCAGGTGGCCCACTCGAACGACGTGTTGTTCTCGATCTCTTCGATCGTGGTCAGGCCGAGCAGCACCTTCTTGAGCCCGTCGTAGCGCAGCGGTTTGTAGCCGACCTTGGCGGCGGCGCGGGAGATTTCCTGCACGCTCCGGCCCTCGCTGATGAGGGTCCGGATTTCCTCCGTGACCAGCACGAGCTCGTGGAACGCGACCCGGCCCTTGTAGCCGGTGTGACGGCACGCGGCGCAGCCGCGCCCGCGGAAGAACGGCACGTCGGTGAGGCCCTCGTCCTTGAAGTAGCGCTGCAGCGTTTCGCGCGAAGGGTAATAGGCCTCCTTGCAGGCGTCGCAGATCCGGGCGGCCAGCCGCTGGGCGAGAACGCCGATGACGGAGGGCGCGACCATGAACGGTTCGACGCCGATCTCGAGCAGGCGCACGATCGCCTGCGGAGCGGTCGTGGTGTGGAGGGTGGCGAAGACGATGTGGCCGGTGAGCGCGGCCTCGGTGGCGATCTTGGCGGTTTCGAGGTCGCGGATTTCGCCGACGAGAATGACATCCGGATCCTGGCGCATCAGGGCGCGCAGGATGGTGGCGAACTTCAGGTCGATGTTGTGGTTGACCTGGCTCTGGTTGACCCCGGGCATCGTGATTTCCACCGGGTCCTCGATGGTGGAAATGTTGCGCTCCGGCGTGTTGATCTCGTGCAGCGCGGCGTAGAGCGTCGTGGTCTTGCCGGAGCCGGTCGGGCCGGTGACGAAGATGATGCCGCTCGGATTCTGCACGAGCCGGCGAAACGGCTGCAGGATCGTCTGCGACATCATCATCTTCTCCAGCGTGAACATCGACTTCTTGCCGGCCATCGCGAGAATGCGGATGACCGCCTTTTCGCCATAGGCCGACGGAATCGTGGAGACGCGGAAGTTCGCCGTCTGGCTGCCGACCTGCATCGCGAAGCGGCCGTCCTGCGGAAAGCGCGTCTCGGCGATGTTCAGGTTGCAGATGATCTTGACGCGGGAGAGCAGGGCGCGGTGGAGCTTGCGCGAGTACGTGAGAATTTCCCGCAGGTTGCCGTCGATGCGGAAACGGATCCGGCAGTGCGTCTCCTGCGCCTCCATGTGGACGTCCGTGGCGCGCTCCCGCATCGCAAAATAAATGATCTCGTCCATGATCTGGACGAGCGCGTTGTTCTCGGCGAGATCGGCCAGCTTCTCGCCCGCCATCTCGGGCCGGTCGAAGAGGCTGGAGCGTTCGAGCTCGCCGAGGCTTTCCTCGAGGCCCTTCTCGGTGCAGTAGTGAATCGAAATCGCGTCCTCGATCTCGCGCGGGAGGGCGAACACCGGGCTGATCGGCATCTGCACGATGTGGCCAAGCCGGCGCACGAGCTCGGGGTCGTTCGGGTTGGCGAAGGCCACCGTGAGCACGTTGTTCAGCACGTAGAGGCCGATGGCCTTGATCTTGCGCGCGACCTCGCTGGGAATCTTCTCGATCGCCTCCTCGGTGATCACCGAGGCGAACGGATCGACGTACGCCACGTTCATCGCGTCCGCCCAGTAGCGGCACGCGTCGTCCTTGGTCAGGAATTTTTCGTCGATGATCGCCTGCAGGAGCAGCAGCGACTCCCCGTGGCGGGCGGCCAGGCTGGCGACCTCGCCCGAGTAATCGAAATTGGGCAGAGCGCGGATGCGCTCAAGAAACGAGTTACTTTTTGGATTTTCCACGAGTGTTCCTGGCCTTGAAAAGTTTTCCGATTTCCTGCTGGTCGAGCTTCTCCATCGCAAACGTGCTGGCGGCGCGCTCCATCTTGAGCTCCTCCAGCATTTCGGGCAGCGGGTAGCGGACCTCGGCAATGCCGGTGCGGATGGGCGGGCGCGTGGCGGATTCGGCGGTTTCGTTCATGCGGTGGAGGGTGTCACTCGGTCGACGCGGGCGGATCGATGATCTCGGAAAGGGCGCGGGCGATTTCGTCCTTGGGGGTGTCTTTGCGGATGTAGTTGGCGGCGCCGAGTTCGAGCGCCCGTTCAACCGATTCGCGGTTGGCGAGCGAAGTGAGCATGATCACCACACAGTCGGGATCGATTTCCTTCAACTTCCGAAGTGTCTCCATGCCATCCATTCGCGGCATGTTTACATCCAGCAGGACAATATTGGGCTTGTTGGCCTGGTAGGACTTGAGCGCCTCCTCGCCATTGCCCGCCTCGATGATCTCGGGCTGGCCGATCTGTTTCAGGATCAGCGAAACAAATTTGCGGATGTGCGCCTCGTCATCGACGAGCAGGATCTTGCCGGAAAAACTCATTGGAAGGCGGGTAGAGTAACTCGGAACTCGCAGCCGCCCTGAGGCAAGTTTTCTGCGACGATGGTGCCCTGATGCGCGTCGACGATCTTGCGGCAGATCGCCAGGCCAAGTCCGGTGCTTTTCTCTCCTCCGGTCGGCTGGCTCGAGAGTCGGCTGAAATCCTTGAAGAGCTTGTCCCGCTCGTTCTCCGGGATGCCCGGCCCCTGGTCCCGCACGGCAAAGCTGCACGTACCCTTGGCCTCGTCGCGCGTGACCGTCGCCGTGATCGTCGAACCGGGGGGCGAATACTTCACCCCGTTGCTGAGCAGATTGTCGACCACCTGCTTCATTTTCGCGAGGTCGATCTGGGCCTTTACGGGCCCCGGGATGGGATCCACGACCACCTGCGTTCCCTTTTTGCCGGCTTCGCGATTAATCATGGCGACCGCCTTCGACACGAGCTCGGCCAGATCGTGCGGGCCACGGTTGAGTTTCAATTCTCCGGACTCGATCGTGGCAACGTCGAGGAGTTCATTCACCATGTCGAGCATGGAGGTGCTGGCCCCGTGGATCGTCTCGACCAGGTCGAGCTGATCTGCGTTGAGCGGGCCAAGGGCGCCCTCGCGCAGGAACTCCGCGATGCCGCGGATCGAGGCGAGGGGATTGCGCAGGTCGTGCGCGGCCATGCCGAGGAACCGGTTCTTCGCCTGATTCGCCTTGCTGAGCTGCTCCACGAGGAGCTTCTGCTGCTCGGACAAGATCCGGTTGTGAAGATGCGAGCGGATGCGCGCGAGGACTTCCTTTGGCTTGAACGGCTTGGGCAGGTAATCCACCGCCCCGGCCACCAGGCCTTCCACCACGTCGTCCGATTCACTTCGCGCCGTGATGAACACGACGGGCGCACACTTCGTGCCGTACTCGGCCCGCAGCCGCCGGCACGTCTCGAAGCCGTCGATGCCCGGCATCGTCACATCGAGCAGGACGAGATCCGGCTGGAACGTCGCGTATACGGCGATCGCCTGTTCGCCCGAAGCCGCTTCGCCGAGCACGAATCCTTCGCTGCGCAGGATCCCACCCAGGATCCGGATGTTGAGACGGTCGTCGTCGGCGATGAGGACTTTTCTACCCGCAAGGGGCGTTGGCGGAGTGGTCGGCGTAGATGCCATCGACCGGCATGTTGGTGGTGACGAAGGGAAGCGCAATCGCAACTTCTTGAGCCGCTGCATGTGGGCACCCTACCAGCTGACCGCAAGAAGGCTGCATAAAGTACGCATCAGAGAATCGGTATATGTTGATGTTTGAGCTTGCTCCAGCCGTCCCGCCGGGCGTTGCTCAACGGGCAAACTCATTACTCCTCATGGGCAAATCATTCGTTTTCTCTTCCGAGTCAGTTGGAGAAGGTCATCCCGACAAAGTCGCCGATCTGATTTCGGACAGCGTCCTCGACGCCTGTTTGACGGTCGATCGCACGAGCCGCGTCGCTTGTGAAACCTTCGTGAAGTCAAACGTGGTCGTGGTCGGCGGCGAGATCACGATCCCCAAGCTGCAGGACAAGAAGACCGGCCGGACCAAGGCGCTCGAGACGGCGATCAACCTCGGCACGGTCATCCGCGACGCGATTCGCGACATCGGCTACACGAACGACGATGATGTGTTTCATGCCGACACGGTTTTCATCAACAACTACCTGACGGCGCAGTCGGCCGACATCGCGCAGGGCGTCGATGCGCGGAAGGCGGAGGGCAAGAAGACCGCCGAGCAGGGCGCGGGCGACCAGGGCATCATGTTCGGCTACGCGTGCAATGAGACGCCGGAACTGATGCCGACGCCGATCATGTTTGCGCACCGGCTGGGGCGCGAACTGACGAAGATCCGGAAGTCGAAGAAGGTCGCGTGGCTCCGGCCCGACGCGAAGTCGCAGGTTTCCGTGCGCTACGAAAACGACCGGCCCGTCGAGGTCGTGAACGTCGTGATCTCCACGCAGCATACGGCGGACGTGAAGCACGCCACGATCGAGAAGTATCTCATCGAAAACGTCGTGAAGAAGGTCATTCCGGCGCGGCTCCTCACGCGGAACACCGAGTACCTGATCAACCCGACCGGTCGTTTCGTGATCGGCGGACCGCAGGGCGACTCCGGACTCACCGGCCGCAAGATCATCGTCGATACGTACGGCGGCTGGGGCCGTCACGGCGGTGGCGCGTTCTCCGGCAAGGATCCGTCGAAGGTCGATCGTTCCGCCGCGTACATGGGCCGCTGGGTCGCGAAGAACATCGTGGCCGCCGGCCTCGCTACGCACGCCGAGATCCAGTTCGCCTATGCCATCGGTCACCCGAAGCCCGTATCCGTCCGCGTGGATACCTTCGGCACCGCCACCGCCGGCCTCTCCGACGAGCGCATCACCGAGGCGGTCAACCGCGTTTTCAGCTTCAAGCCTGCCGACATCGTGTCCGCGCTCGATCTCCTGCGCCCGATTTACCGGCAGACGACCAACTACGGCCACTTCGGCAAGTCCGGGCTGCCGTGGGAACAGACGAACAAGGCCGCCGCCCTCCAGGCGGCGGTGAAGTAACCGGCCTCGCCGGATCCGCCCGCCAACCAGAACGTTCAGCCCGTCATCCGATCATGTCATCGCTCAAGACCGCCGCCCAGGGCCACGATTACCACGTCAAGGACATCTCCCTTGCCGAATGGGGTCGCAAGGAAATCGCCATCGCCGAACACGAGATGCCCGGCCTGATGTCCGTGCGCCGCAAGTTCGGCGTCCAGAAGCCGCTCGCCGGCGTGCGTGTCACCGGCTCGCTGCACATGACGATCCAGACCGCGGTCCTGATCGAGACGCTGAAGGAGCTGGGCGCCGATGTGCGCTGGGCCTCCTGCAACATCTTCTCGACCCAGGATCACGCGGCCGCCGCCATTGCCAAGGCCGGCATCCCGGTGTTCGCCTGGAAGGGTGAGACCCTGGAGGAGTACTGGGACCTGACCCTCAAGGCGGTCACGTTCCCGGGCGGCAAGGGCCCGCAGCTCGTCGTCGACGACGGCGGCGACGTCACGCTGCTCATCCACAAGGGCTGCGAACTCGAGGAGGGCAGCGATTGGGTCAACTCCCCGTCCGGCTCCCATGAGGAGCAGGTGATCAAGAATCTCCTGAAGCGGGTGCACAAGGAGGACCCGTTGAAGTGGACCACCATCGCGAAGGAGTGGCGCGGCGTTTCCGAGGAGACCACGACGGGCGTCCACCGGCTCTACCAGATGCTCGAGAAGGGCAAGCTGCGCGTGCCGGCAATCAACGTGAACGACTCCGTCACCAAGTCGAAGTTCGATAATCTCTACGGCTGCCGTGAGTCGCTCGCGGACGGCCTGAAGCGTGCGACCGACGTCATGATCGCGGGCAAGGTCGCCTGCGTGTGCGGCTACGGCGACGTCGGCAAGGGCTCGGCCCACTCGCTCAAGGGCTTCGGCGCCCGGGTCATCGTTACCGAAATCGACCCCATCAACGCCCTGCAGGCCGCGATGGAAGGCTTCGAGGTCAACACGATCGAGTCGACGCTCGGCGTCGCTGACATCTACGTCACCACGACCGGCAACCGCGACATCATCACCCTCGAGCACATGCGCCAGATGAAGGACCAGGCGATCGTGTGCAACATCGGCCACTTCGACAACGAGATCCAGGTCGACCGCCTCAACCAGTCGGACGCCAAGCGCATCACGGTCAAGCCGCAGTACGACCAGTACACGTTCCCGAGCGGCCGCACGATCTACATGCTGGCGGAAGGCCGGCTCGTGAACCTCGGCTGTGCGACCGGTCACCCGTCGTTCGTGATGTCGAACAGCTTCACGAACCAGACCCTCGCCCAGCTCGATCTCTGGAAGAACCGCGACACCTACGCGGTGGGCGTGTACCGGCTGCCCAAGCACCTCGACGAGGAGGTCGCCCGGCTGCACCTCGAGAAGATCGGGGCGAAGCTGACGAAGCTCACGCCGGCCCAGGCCGAGTACCTCGGCGTGCCGGTCGAGGGCCCGTATAAGCCGGAGCACTACCGCTACTGAGCGGCGTTCGCCCGGAATGCTTGCCGGCGCTGGTCCTCGGACCGGCGCCTTTTTTTTGCCTACACCGCCTGGGTCTGCGCCTGGCTGTAGCGAACTGGAAACGGAATGGTCGTGTCGCCGCGCTCGTAGTCGGTCAGCAGCGAGAAACGGAATGTCGTGCCTTCGCCCGGCCGGCTGTCGACCGAGATCGTCCCGCCCATCAGCTCGCAGAGCCGCTTCGAGATGATCAGGCCGAGGCCCGTGCCGCGCCGCCGCCGTTCCGCCGAGGCGTCCACCTGGCTGAAGGGCTTGAAGAGCTTGTCGAGCTTCTCGCGCGGGATGCCCACACCAGTGTCTGACACCGCAAAGAACAGGCTCAGCGCCTGCCGGGTGTCGCTCAGGCCGACCGGGTCGCCGCGCAGGCAGGAGACGTGCACGTGAATCCGGCCGCGTTCGGTGAACTTGAGCGCGTTGCCGACGAGGTTGGTGAGGATCTGCCGGAGCCGTGACTCGTCGCTGTTGACGATCACGGGCACGTCGGAATCGATCGTGGCGGAAATCGCGAGTCCCGCGGTGCGGGCGCGCGGCTGGAAGAACGTCACCACGTCCTCGACGCACTTGTGCAGGCCGAACGGCGCCGACTCGATCTCGATCTTGTTGGCCTCGATCTTCGAGAGGTCGAGGATGTCGGCGATCAGCTTCTCGAGGGATTCGCCGCTGGAACGGATGATGGCCACGTGTTCGCGCTGCTCCGGCGAGAGCGGCGTGTCGGCGAGAATCTGCGCGAAGCCGATCACCCCGTTGATCGGCGTGCGGATCTCATGGCTGACCATGGCGAGGAACTCGCTCTTGGCCCGGTCCGCGGATTCGGCCGCCTCCTTCGCCCGCAGCAGCGCCGCCTCGGCCTCCTTGCGCAGGGTGATGTCGTGGCCAACGGCCTGGAACTCGAGCGTGTTGCCGGCGTCGTCCTTGATCGGCCGTTGCATCCACATGAGCCAGATGCGGCGACCGTCCGCGAGGTCGAGCTCGCGTTCGAACGAATGCGGCTCGTCGAAGATCGCGGTTCCGGGGGTGAGCAGCGGGAAAGGCTGGCCGATCAGCTCCGGCCGCTTGCGGCCGAAGGCGCGGGCGTACGCGCTGTTGACGAACGTGAGTTTGCCGTCGGTCCGGTAGCGGCAGATGAGGTCGACCTGGTCCTCGACGATGCCGCGGTAGCTCGCCTCGGTCTTCTGCAGGGCCTGGGCCATGCGCTCGATGTTGCGGGCGAGCCCGATGATCTCGTCGTGGTCGGTCTCGCGGTCGGCTTCGCGCACCTCGACCGGCATGTTCGACCGCAGCGACTTCAGCCGGTCCATCAGCGTGCGATCCCACACGTAGCCGGCCAGCACGAGCAGCACGCTGCCGATAATGGCCAGTCCGATCACATAATAGGTCGTCCCGAGCTTGTCGCGCAGCTCGTCGTCCAGCACCAGCGCGACCAGCGCCACCACGAGGGTGAAGGCGAGGGCGAGGAGGAAGTACGTCTTGCGTTGCGAGGGCTCGGCCATGCGACAAGAGCTTTCCTCGGCGCACTCCGGCGAAGGGTAATGTAAATCCCCCCGGACTCTTTCAGAAGACTGTAAATTGCGCGTCTCGCCACCCGGGGAGCGACCGGCGGGGCCGCCGCGGTGGCCGTCAGCCTTCGGGCCGCAGGGTGTGCAACGCGGGCAGGCGGCGCAGCCCCGGCACCGCGCGGGCGACCGCCACGGTGACGAGGACCGTGCCAATTCCGCCCCATACCACCGCCGCCACCGGGCCGAGCACCGCGGACATCAGGCCGGCGCGCAGGGCTCCGATCTCGTTCGAGGAACCGATGAAGATCTGGTTCACCGCGGTCACGCGGCCGCGCAGGGCGTCGGGCGTGAGCAGCTGCACGAGGGACTGGCGCACGACGACGCTGACGTTGTCGAACGCTCCGGTGAGAAACAGCGCGAGGAGCGAAAGCCAGAACCAGCGGGAAAGTCCAAACGCCACGATTGCGACGCCGAAACCGGCCACCGACCACAGCAGGGCGCGGCCCGGATGCTCGAGCGGTGGGCGGTGCGCGATCCACATTGCCATCGCGAACGCGCCGAGAGAGGGCGCGGCCCGGAGCCAGCCGAAACCGATCGGTCCGACGTGCAGGATCTGGTCGGCATACACGGGCAGCAGCGCCGTAGCGCCGCCCAGCAGCACCGCGAAAAGGTCCAGGCTGCTGGCGCCGAGGATGATTTTCTTGCGCCAGATAAACTCGGCGCCGGCGAGCATGTCGCGCCAGGTGCGGCGCAGCACCGCCCGCTGCGGCGGCTGGAAATACGTGACCCGGCCGAGGGCCAGGAGGAAAAGGAGCTCGAGGGCGGCGCCGAGGACGTAGACGGAGGTCGTGCCGGTGAATGCGATGAGGAATCCGCCGAGCGCGGGTCCGGCGACGGTGGCGATCTCGAAGGTGCTCGTGTTCCAGGTGATCGCATTGGCGAGCGCGGCGTTGGGGACGAGCAACGGCGTGATGCTTGACCGGGCGGGCCAGATGAGGATGCGGGCGCACGCATGCGCCAGGAGGAGCAGGAAGATGAGCGGCAGTGCGGGTTCGTCGAAGCGGAGCGACGCCGCCCCGCCATGCTGTTCGAACACCAGCGCGATCCGGTGCAGCAGGTCATTGGCCCAGCGGAGCGGCGCGAGTTCCGGCACGGCGCTGGGCCAGAAGGCGAGGGCGGCCAGCCCGGCGTTCACCGCGGCCATGACCACCGTGCCGAGGCCGATCAGGCGCCTGCGGTCGTGCCGGTCGGCGATCGCTCCCGCCGGCAGCGAAAGGGCGAGCAGCGGCAGCACATTGACGAGCCCGACGAGCCCGAGCGCGGTCGACGAGTGCGTCCATTCGTAGACCTGCCAGATCGCTCCCGCCGTGACCGCCTGGCGTCCCAGCAGGGCGAAGAAACTCCCCACCAGGTAGCCGCGATAGTGGGGAATCTTGAGCGCGGCGTACGGGTCATGGGACGGCGCGGTGGGCGAGGCGGACATGTGGCGCCGCGCAGCGACGCAAAAAACCGCGCGACTGGCGAGAGGCTTTCCGGCCGGGCCTGCGGCGCCCGACCGGATTGCTCAGGCCGCCGCGACTTCGGCCATGCGGGAGACGAGCATCTCCTGCGTGAAGGGCTTGCGCAGGATGGCGACGCGGCCGAGCCCGCGGACCCGATCGACGACCTCCTGTTCGCCGAAGCCGCTCATCACGAGGGCCGGCACGGAGTCGTTCACCAGGCGGATGGCGTGAAGCGCCTCGACTCCGCCGAGCCCCGGCATCGTGAGGTCAAGCAGGACGGCGGCGAACCGCCGCGGCTCGGCGGTGAACTGCCGGACCGCATCGTTGCCGTCGATTGCCAGCACGGTTTCGAAGCCGCGGTGGCGCAGCAGCGCGCTCGTGGCCTCGAGCACCCCGGGTTCGTCATCGGCGATCAACACCGTGCCCGGGCCGGCCCGATCCGGCGCCGCCGCGTTCATGACCGAAAGGGCGTACGAGGGCGCAGCGGTGCGGGAGGCCGGCAGATGCAGCCGGAAGGTCGAACCGCGCCCGGGACTGGAGTCGACGGTGAGCGCGCCGTGGTGCGTGCGCACGATGCCGAGGCCCGCGGCGAGTCCGAGTCCGCGTCCCGTGAACTTGGTCGTGAAGAAGGGCTCGAAGATCCGCCCCAGCGTGGCGGGCGTCATGCCGTGGCCCGTATCGGCCACTTCGATACAAACGCAGTCGCCCGCGGGCACGTCGAAGGCGTGGCAGACGCCGGCCGCGGGGTCGGGCCGCGCGAGCCGCGTCGAAATCCGGACCTCCCCGGCGCCGTCGCCCAGCGCCTCGGCCGCGTTCGTGACGAGGCTCAGCACGAGCTGGCGGAGCTGGGACGGATCCGCATCCACGAGCGGCAGGCGATCGGCCAGCTCGAGGTGGAGCCGGGCCTTCTTGCTGACCGAGGCCTGGATCAGCGGCATGGTGTCGTGGATCAGCGCCCCGGGATCGACCGGCTCGACGACGAGGCGCCCCTTGCCCGCGTAGGCGAGCATCTGGCGGCAGAGGTCCGCGGCGCGCCGCGCGGCCGCCTCGATCTGCTCGAGCCGCGCATCGTTGCCTTCGGTCGTGTCCCGGACAAACGACGCGTTCGCCAGGATCACCGTGAGCAGGTTGTTGAAGTCGTGGGCGATGCCGCCTGCCAGCACCCCGAGGCTCTCCAGTTTCTGGCTCTCGAGCATCTTGGCCTGGAGATTCTCCCGCTCCTGTGCCGCCGCGTACGTCTGCTCGAGCAGGTGGTTCGACCGCTTTACCAGCGCCTGGCTGTCGCGGAGCGCCGCTTCCACCTGCCGGCGGGCGGCGACTTCCCGTTGCAACTGTTCCTCCTGCACGCGCAGCCGGCGCGCCTGTTCGGCAAGCTGGCGGAAAATCCGCCGCTGCCACCAGAGCACGACACCGACGCCGAGCGCGCCGAACCCGCCGAGAATCGCGATGGGAAGAAGCGGGAACCCCAAGTCCATCCCGCCGCCTGCCCGGGCCGGCAGCGGCGAGTCGACGGCGGCGCTCGCCGTGACCGTCCACCCGACCGCGGCACCGAGAATTACTTTGATCCGAAGCCGCGCCGGTTTACACCAGCGCCTCTCGGCCATGCGGAGCAATTTTAACAACCGGTTCATTTCGACGGGCGGCAGATCAAGGAATAGCGCGGGTGGCCGCAAGGGAGGAGCTCGAAGTTGAACGCCCCGCTGCGCCTGGTGTTCCTCGGCTCAGATGTAATTGCCATGCCGATACTTGATTGGCTGGCGGGCGAGGGTGCGGATGTTGCTCAGGTGGTAGGCGTATTTACGCAGCCGGACCGGCCGACGGGACGGGGCCAGCAGGTGCGGGCCAGTCCGATCAAGGTCTGGGCGGAGACGCGCGGACTGCCGGTGCTGCAGCCGGAAAAACTGACGGAGGAGGTCCGGTTGCAACTGGCGGCATTGCGCGCGGACGTCGGGCTCGTGATGGCGTACGGGCATATCCTGCGCGATGATTTCATGGGCACGCCCCGTCTCGGGATGCTGAACCTCCACACGTCGCTGCTACCGAAGTATCGCGGCGCGTCCCCGATCCAGTCGGCGATTGCGAGCGGGGAACGGGCGACCGGCGTGACGTTGATGCGAATCGTTCGTCGCCTCGATGCCGGGCCGGTGGCGGATGTCGAGGGCGTGGCGATCGGGGCGCTCGACACCGCGGCGGACGTGGAAACGAAGCTTGGCGCGGCCTGTGTTCCGCTGCTGCGACGCGCGCTGCCCCGGTTGGCGGGCGGCACGCTCACCTTCACGCCGCAGGACGACGCGGCGGCGACGTACTGCCGCAAGCTGGCCAAGGAGGACGGCGCGCTCGATCTGGCGGTCCCGGCGCGGGAGCTCGCGGCGCGGATCAACGGGCTTTTCCCGTGGCCGGGCTGCACGGTCGAAATCGCCGGCCAGGCCGTGAAGCTCGGACTCGCCGATGTGGCGGCGCCGGCGGGAGCGAGTGGAACTCCGGGCGAGGTCGTGGGCCAGGATGCCGACGGACTGTTGGTCGCCACCGGTGAGGGCGTGCTGCGACTGCGGCGCCTGCAGCGCCCGGGCGGACGGCTGTTGCCGGCGGCGGAGTTTCTCCGCGGTTTTCCGGTGCCCGCCGGCACGAGGCTGCCATCGCGAGCGATGTCCGGACTGGTGACGACGCGCTGACGTCGCTACGGTGTCCGTCCGCCGGCCGGGCTTCGCGCCTGCGCGAGTTTCTCCCGCGCCTCGGGCGGAAGGTCGATCCGGCTCACGGGTACGTACGTGATGATCACCACCCGCTGCTCGCTTACCGGCACGGCGATGCGGGCCCGGGTCGCACGCTGGGTGCCTTCGAGTTTGACCTCATAGTCGCGAATCATGCCGCCGCGCAGGTTCATGGTCACGGTGACGTCCGTCGCCGGTTCTGATTCAACTTCGTTCGGCCGGGCTGGATCACCGGTCCGGCTGCGGAGCTGCGCGATGTAGCCGTCTCCGGTGGCCTGGAAGGGGACGTTGCTCTTCAGGAACGGCACGAGCTCCTGATCAGGGCGGCGGATGTCCGGCCGGTCGGCGCGGCGCAGCCAGACCTGGCGGGGCGTCGGGGCCTGCGCCCGCAGGCGCTCCTGGGCTTGCGCCGTCAGGATCTCGCGATCCGTCATCCAGCCTTCCGGCGTGCGGGTGACCATCGTGCCGTCGGCGGCGATCACGGTGTCGAGCTGGACGCCGTCCGGCCATTCGCGCCGGATCAGCATGTCGCCGTTGCGGTCGATCTGGCCCTTGAGATTCGGCGCCATGCTGCGCTGCACGGTGGTCACGGTGCCGCGGCGGGTCTCGAGCTGTTGCGCGACCGGACCGGGGTCGCTGTTGATCACTTCCCACGAGTAGCTTTTTTGGTCGCGGAGGTACTCCAGCGCAGAGGCGAGGGCCGCGGGCGGGGCGGCCATGACCGATCCGGTCAGGGCAAGGGCGAATGCTGCGCAGCGGGCGAAAGCGACCATGGGCGTGGATGAAGCGCGACGCGTCTCCGCAATCGTTGCCCGTACCGGCGCCACGTCAATGCCCCGCGCAAGACGTCCGCCGCACAAGCCGCTTGTTTTCGGGCGACCTTTTCACAAGCTCGGCCGCCATGTGGAAAGGACTACTGGCGGTCGGCCTCGTGTCGGCCTCCGCGTTCGCTCAAAATTCGCCGCACGTGGAGCTCGCCAATCTGCGCGAGGACGTGCGCGGGCTCATGCAGCGGGTGGGGGAACTCTCGCTGCGTGTCGAA
>JAEUHA010000249.1 GCA_016793535.1 Opitutaceae bacterium
TGGCAGACCCTCGGCGTTCGCTACGGCATCAACCAGCGTGCAGCGCAGGAAGTGTTGGGACATTCCGATCCCGCACTCACGGCAAGGGCGTATACCGATGTCGCGGCTCTCGCATTGCATTCAGAGATCGCGAAGTTGCCGTGGATTTCGGGGTCCGATTCACACTCACAAAGACACGCACAAGAATCCGGCAATCCTGGTCATTCCGCGTCACTTCGCGTCCTCGACGGTACTTCGGAACAATCTCCGCAAGTCACCGTGGATGGTGCGTTTAGTCCCTTTCTGACGCTCTCTGGCACGTCCGGCCAAAGACGTGAAATGGTGGTAGGAACTGGATTCGAACCAGTGTAGGGCGGAGCCCAGCAGATTTACAGTCTGCCCTCGTTGGCCACTTGAGTATCCTACCAAACAGGGACGCGGAACGTCGCCAGTCCGACCCCTGACAGCAAGGATTTTTTTGCGCGGACTTGCGTCGCGGCGGCGGCCCTTTTCTCTGCCTGCGCGGCATGCTCGAAACCCTGCGCGAACTCCGGGAGCAGTTCCTGGCCAACGGCCTGGCCGCGACGCTGTTTTCGATCGCCGGTTTCGCGCTCGCGCTGCTCCTGGTGGGACGGCTCATGAGCGAAAAGCGCGCGCCGGCGAACACGTTCGCCTGGCTGCTCATCATTGTCCTGGTCCCCTGGGTCGGGGTGCCGCTCTACCTGCTCGTCGGTGGCCGGAAGCTGCGTCAGATCGCCAAACGCAAGTCCCGGCTGCGTCCCCAGCTGCCCCACGGCGGGCCGGAGATCCCGGCCGTAAGCGCATCACCCACGGCGCAGACGATCGTTTCCGCGGGCGGCCCCGCTCCCGTCGGCGGCAATGCAATGCGGCTGCTCACCACCGGCGAGAGCGCGTATGCGGCGCTCGAACAGGAAATCCGCCGCGCGCGGACGCATATTCACATCACCACGTTCATCCTGGGCCGCGACGATACCGGCCGGCGGCTCGTGAAACTGCTGGCGGAGCGGGCGCGCGAGGGCGTCAAGGTGCGGCTGCTGCTGGACTCCGTGGGTTCGATGCTCTCGAGCCTCTGGTTCGTGAACCCGATCCGGCGGGCGGGGGGGCAGGTCGGGCGCTTCATGCCGGTGCTGCCGTTCACGTCGCGGGGCTCGGCCAACCTGCGCAGTCATCGGAAGATCGCCGTGTTCGATCACTGCACCGCAATCGTGGGCGGACACAACCTCGCCCGGGAGTACATGGGGCCAACCCACCGCCGCCGGCGCTGGCAGGATTTCGGCGCGGTGGTCGAGGGACCGGCGGCGGCGTTGTTGAACGAGGTGTTCATCGCCGACTGGTCGTTTGCCACGCGCGAACCGGTGGAGGCGCTGCACGCGGAGATTCCGTTCGACGCCACGTCGCGGGTGCGCGGAAGCTCCGACCTGCAGGTGGTCGCGAGCGGTCCCGACGTGCCGGGCGATCCGCTTTACGAGGGGATCGTGTCCATGATCCAGGACGCGACGAAGAGTGTCTGCATCGTGACCCCGTACTTCATCCCGGACGATGTGCTGTTGCGCTCGCTCATCGTGAAGGCGCGTTCCGGCAAGGAAGTGACGCTGATCGTGCCGCGGCGCTCGGACCACCCGGTCACTGATTTCGCCCGGCGGCACTACCTGCGGGAACTCCAGCGGGCCGGAGCGCAGGTGCGGCTGTTTTCCCCGGGCATGCTGCACTGCAAGGCGATCATCGTCGATGATGCCGTCGGCCTGCTCGGTTCGGCGAATTTCGACCTGCGCAGCCTGTTCGTGAATTTCGAGATCGGGGTCCTGGTGCACTCGGTGCCCGACGTGCTCGCGATGAAGGCGTGGGCGACCGAACTATCCTCGCGCTGCCACGCGCCCAAGCCGGAACGGAAGGGGCGGAGTCGGTTCATGGTCAATCTGCTCGAGGACGTGAGCCGGCTGCTGGCACCGCTGCTGTGAGCGGAGCCAGATCAGTTGAGAGTTGAGCGCGAAGATCACGCTGCGAAGCACGCAGTGGCAATTCGGCCCATCGGTCGCACGGGGTGGTTTCTCTCTCAACTCTCAACCCTGAACTCTCAACTCAATCGTTTCGAGCCGCCGTACGACTGAAATGCTACAGCATCCCCGCTTCGCGAAAACTGAAGTAGCCGCGGCCTGCCGGATCAGCGGGGGTGCGTCCGACGACGATGTGGTCGACCAGCGTGATATCCACGGCGCGCGCCGCCTCGCGCAGCAACCGCGTGACCTGGAGGTCGGCGGAGCTCGGGGCCGGGTCGCCGCTGGGGTGATTGTGCGCGCACACGATGGCGGCGGCCGATTCGCGGACCGCGGCACGGAACACCTCGCGCGGGTGGGCGAGGGCGGCGGTGGCCGTGCCCGAGGAGACTTCCACGCGCTTGAGCAGCCGGTTCTTCCGGTTCAGGCACAGAACCCAGAATTTCTCGACCTCCAGCCCGGCTGCGATCGGCTGCAGGTACGCATGGACGGCGTCCGGGCGCGCGAGCAGCGGGCCTTCCTCCGCGGGCTGCCCCATGACGCGGCGAGCGAGCTCCATCACCGCGAGCAGCTGCAGCGCCTTCACTCCGCCGATGCCCTTGAGCTGGCGGAAATCCTCCTGGCGCCAGGCCAGGAGTCCGGGGAGTGAGCCTGCTTCCGCCATCAGGCGGGCGGACAGCGTCAGCACGTCCTGGCCGCGGGTCCCGCTGCGCAGGACGAGCGCGAGCAGTTCCGTGTCGCTCAAGGCACCGGCGCCGAGTCGGGCCAGACGTTCCTGGGGCCGCTCGCCGACGGCGGTCTCACGCAGGCGGTTGGGCAGTGGGTAGGCGGGGAGCTCGGGTGCGGTCAACGGACCCGAGGAAAGGTCGCTGCCCGTGCGGCGCCGAGTCTGCG
>JAEUHA010000268.1 GCA_016793535.1 Opitutaceae bacterium
AAGTACAACGTCGTTTTCGAAGTCCGCTCCTCCTTTAACAACAACCCAGGAACCATCGTGAAACAGGAAGTCGCCTACATGGAAAAGGTGCTCGTCCGCGGCGTCGCCGTGGACAAGGACCAGGCCAAGGTCGTCGTCAGCAACGTCGCCGACAAACCCGGTACCGCCGCCAAGGTCTTCAAGGCCCTCGCCAACGCGAACATCAACGTCGACATGATCGTGCAGAACGTTGGCCGCGGCGGGCTCGCGAACCTGACCTTCACCGTGCCGCTGTCCGAGAAGGATAAGGCGATCAAGGCGCTCGCGCCCGCGCTGAAGGAAGTCGGCGGCGAGGCGACCTTCGACGAGAAGATCGCGAAGCTGTCCGTCGTTGGCGTCGGCATGAAGACCCACAGCGGCGTCGCCGCCACGCTCTTCGAAGCCCTCGCGAAGGCCGGGGTGAACCTCGAGCTGATCAGCACCTCCGAGATCAAGATCTCCGTCGTGATCGCGAAGGACAAGGCCGACGAGGCCGCGCGGGTCGTGCACGCGGCGTTCGAGCTGGAGAAGCTGTAAGCACCACTCTTCGTGACCAGCCGATCCCGGGAAAAAGCGCGAAGTCGCAAAGGCGAGCAAAGGTTCGCCAAGGATTTCTTCGCGAGTCTTTGCGGTCCTTTGCCTCTTCGCGCTTAGTTTAAGCCGGCTGTCGCCATGCGTTTCCTCTCCACCCGCGGCCAGACTCCCGCCCTCGGTTTCTCCGACGCCGTTGCCACCGGACTTGCGCCGGATGGCGGGCTCTTTCTGCCGGAGCGGCTGCCGGATTTTTCCGGCGATCTCGGCCGATTCGAACGACTGAACTACGCGGAACTGTGCTTCGAGTTTCTGCGGGTCTTCGCCACGGATATTCCCGCCGACACGCTGCGGGCGATCGTCACGCAGAGCTACACCCGGTTCGATCACCCGGAGATCGCGCCGCTCAAACCGCTCGCGAAGAACCTCTACGTGCTCGAGCTCTTCCACGGGCCGACCCTCGCGTTCAAGGATTTCGCGCTCCAGCTCCTCGGTAATCTCTACGCGCACCAGTGCCAGGTGCGGAAGGAGACGATCAACGTTCTCGGCGCGACATCCGGCGACACCGGCGCCGCCGCAATCCACGGGCTGATCGGGCGGCCGGGCACCGCGATCTTCATCCTCTATCCGGACGGCCGCGTCTCGCCGCTGCAGGAGCGGCAGATGGCGTGCACGGGCGCGGGCAATGTCTTCGCCCTCGCGGTCGACGGCACGTTCGACGACGCGCAGGCGGCCCTGAAGGAGATCTTCGCCGACCAGGCGTTCCGCACCCGGCACCGGCTGTCCGCCGTCAACTCGATCAACCTCGCGCGCGTGCTGGCGCAGTGCGTGTACTACCTGTACGCGTGGCTGAAGCTGCCGGCGAGTGAGCGCGGCAACGTCGAGTTCGTCGTGCCGACGGGCAATTTCGGAAACGTGCTCGCCGGTTGGATGCTGCAGAAGATGGGCGTGCCGATCCGCGGCTTCCGCGTCGCGACCAACCAGAACGACATTCTCTACCGTCTCTTCACCACCGGCGAATACCGCGTGGGCGACGTGCAGCCGAGCCTCGCGCCGTCGATGGACATCCAGGTGGCGTCGAACTTCGAGCGCTTCATCTACTTCGCGGTCGGACGCGACCCGGCGAAGGTCCGGCAGGTGATGGCGACGTTCAAGCAGACCGGTGCCTACCAGTTCGAGAACTTCAACCGCGACACGTTCACCGCCTCGCGCACGAGCGACGCCGAGATCGCGGCGATCATCGCGCGGGTGTATCGGGACTACGGCTACGTCGCCGACCCGCACACCGCGTGCGGCTTCAAGGAGCTGAACTCCGACCGGGTGAACATCGTGCTTTCGACGGCGAGCCCCGCGAAGTTCCCCGACACGATCAAGTCCGCCATCGGCCTCGAGCCCAAGCACCCGAGCCTCGAGGCGCTGAAGTCACGGCCGATCGTGAAGCACCGGATCAAGGCGACGCCGGACGCGATCCGGGCGTTCATCGACGCGCGGGCGGTGTAGGCTCATGGGAGCGCGAACGCCCTCGTTCGCCCTTCCTTCGACGATCCCTGCGGACGAGGGCGTCCGCGCTCCCAGGATTAATTCACCCGCAACTCCGCCACGATCGGCAGATGGTCGGAGGCTTCACTCTGGATCACGGCCATCTTTACCGGCGTGATCGAGGCGGGCGTGATCCAGATGTAGTCGATCCGCCGCGTGGGCTTCTTCACGGGGATCGTGAAGCCGGGTTCCTGGCTGACGGCGGTCCAGGTGTCGGTGAGGAAGCCGCGGAGGGTGGCGATCGATTTCGCCTCCGGCGCGGCATTGAAATCGCCGACGAGAATCACGGGCTTCGATCCCGCGGCCGCCACGATCGCCTGCAACTCCGTGGCGCTGTGCTCGCGCTCGGCGGGATCGCGCCGGTGATCGAGGTGCGTGTTAAGGAACAGCACCTCGCGGCCGGCGATCTCGAGGACCAGTTGCTGCACGCCGCGCTGCTCGCCATTCGCGAACGACTTCAGGTGGGTGTTCTTCGCCTGCCTGATCGGATACCGCGACAGCACCGCGTTGCCGTATTCGCCGCCCTGATGCGGGATGTTCTTGTCGAAGTGGGCGGTCAGTCCGGTCAGCTTCGCCAGTTCCGCCGGCAGGTCACGCCGCTGGGTGCGCTCCACGCCGCGTTCGACCTCCTGCAGCCCGACGAGGTCGGCCTTGGCGTCGAGGATCACGCGGGCGATTCGTTCGACGTCCAGTTTGCCGTCGATGCCCTCGGCATGATGGATGTTGTACGACATCACGCGCACGGTGACGGGCGCGGGTTGCGCAAAGGAGAGGGAGCCGGCAACGAGCAGGGGGAGCAAAGCGAGCAGGCGAAGCATGGGCGGCAGCATTGCGCGCGAAGGAGCGGCAGCAAGGAGAGATCCAGTCAGATCGTGCAACGATGGGCCGAGGCCGGAGCGGTTGTGGGAGCGGGTTTTTCCCGCGACCGGTTGCGA
>JAEUHA010000287.1 GCA_016793535.1 Opitutaceae bacterium
CAAGGATGGGCGGATCGTCGCCGTGGGCGAAAGCGCCGCGATCCGGGCGTTGGCGCGCCCGGGTGTCACGACGGTGCACGACCTGCGCGGCCGGGCCGTGATGCCGGGCCTGATCGACTCGCATGTGCATGCGACGTCCGCGTCGATGACCGAGTTCGAGCATCCGATTCCCGACATGGAAACGATCGCCGACGTGCTGGCGTATTTCCGGGAGCGGGTGAAGGTGGTGCCGGAAGGGGAGTGGATCTCGCTTTCCCAGGTGTTCATCACCCGGCTGCGGGAGTCGCGCTTTCCGAACCGCGCGGAACTTGACGCGGTCGCGCCGCGGCATCCGGTCGCGTTTCACACCGGTCCCGACGTGATGCTGAACAGTCTTGCGCTCAAGCTGTGCGGCATCGACCGGAACTTTGAAGTGAAGGACGGCCGCGAGGGTTACCTGGAGAAGGACGCGAACGGCGAGCCCACCGGCGTGCTGCGGGGCCTCGGCCGGTTCGTGAAGAAGAGCCCGCCGTCGCAGACGGTGAAGGTGACCGATGCGGACCGGCTGGGCCGGCTGCGCGACCTGTTTCGCGACTACAACCGCGTGGGGCTGACGACGGTCGCCGACCGCGGCGCGAACGCGCAGTCCATCGCCCTCTACGAGGGCATGCTCGGCCGCGGCGAACTGACCCTGCGGCTCGCCCTCTCGCATACGATTCCCACGGCGGGTTCGCACGAGTCCCTCATGAAGGCGATCGACGGCATCGGCAGCCACCGGCTGCGCGCGCCGAGCCCGTGGCTGCGGATCATCGGGACCAAGATGTGGCTCGACGGCGGCATGCTCACCGGCAGCGCCTACATGCTGAAGCCCTGGGGCAAGAGCGAGACGTACGGCATTCGCGATGAAAAATATCTCGGGGTGCTGAACGTATCCCCGGAGCAACTACTGCCCCTGGTCCGCCAGGTGGCGAAGAACGGGATGCAGTTCACCGCCCATGTCCAGGGCGACGGGGCGGTGACCACGCTGATGGACACCTACGAGCGGGTGAATGCGGAGATCCCGATCAAGCCGCTCCGCATGGGGCTGACCCATTCGAGCTTCATGACCGCGGAGGTCCTGGAACGGGTTGCGCGGCTGGGCGTGGTGCCGGACATCCAGCCGATCTGGCTCTACCTCGACGCCCGCACGCTCGTCTCGCACTTCGGCTACGACCGCCTCCGCTACTTCCAGCCGCTGCGGAGCCTCGCGGCGGCGGGCGGCATCGCCGGCGGCGGGTCCGACCACATGCAGAAGATCGGGGACAAGCGCGCGATCAATTCCTACAATCCCTTCCTCGGCATGTGGATCACGCTCACGCGGAACGCCCGCTGGCTCGACCGCCCGTTGCACCCGGAGGAGGCGTTGACCCGGGCCGACGCGATCCGTTTCTACACGCGGAACAACGCGCATCTGCTCTTCTGGGAACAGGAGATCGGCTCGCTCGAGCCCGGCAAACGCGCCGACTTCATCGTGATGGATCGCAATCCGCTCGAGTGTCCGCTCGACGATCTCAAGGATACGCAGGTGATCCAGACCTGGGTGGAGGGGCGGCTCGTGCACGGCCGTGCCACGGACTGAGACCAAGCGCCGCAAGCGTTTGGACTCAACCACGGATCACGCGGAATACGCGGATAAGAAAAGCACCCGCGCCAGCCACGATATCCGCGGTTGATTGGCTTGGGCGGCAGTCAGGGGAAGGGTACAATGCCAAGTCCGCTGGCTATGAGTTTCGAATCGAACAGGCGGATCCCCTGATTCGTCGACCGGACGGGACGGACTCCTCCCTCCCGCCGGCCAAACCTTGCGCAGCGTTCGCCAAGGTTCGCGCAGCGCGGGCGGGACATTTCTGGCATCGTTATGCCATGCAAGACGCATTGGTGACTGCGCTGCGCACGAAGCGTTCGCAGATTCGCGAACATTGGGAGGCATTGCTGCGCGTCGAACCGGTCAGCTCACCGCTCGGTCACCCGGATTCGCTCGTCCACATGCTGGATTGGACGCTGGACGAGATTTTCACCGGCCTCACCAACCCGCTGTCGCGCCATCGCATCGGCCGGACGCGGGTCGGCCACGAGGCGCCTCCGGTCTGCCCCTGCGGTCGTAATCCCTTGCTCGCCTATTTTGCCGCCGGGGAGCAGGCCATGCGCGAAGCCTTGGTGCTGGCCCAATCGGGCGCGGCCTCCCTCGATCCGATTGAACGCGACGTCTCGTTCGAAGAACTCAATCTGATCCTGCAGCAGATCTCCCGGCGGGAAATCGAGGCCTTCTGCGGCGTCTGCCAGTTTCGGCGCCAGGCGGCGGCCGGGGCTTGCGTGCCCATGATGGCGGAAGGGTAGCCAGGCGGCGGCCTCTGTCACGGCGCCGCGGGCCCCGTGTGATCCAGTGGATGACGAACCCGGCTGCCCGCGGCCCGGAGCCGTGGCGGTCGAGTGGCGTGAAGGCGGCGCAGTTTCGGAAAATGGGCGGGTGTGACTCGGAGGGTGCAGCTTCGTCCGCGCCTCGCTGGCGACGAACCGCAGCTCTTCCAGCACGGCACACCCGAATCACATTGGCGACGGGCGTGGCGCCGCGGAATTCGGCTTCAGGACCGGCGGCAATAAATGCGGATTTATTCTCCGGATGTGCGGAGAGGCGGCCGCCATCCTGTGGCATTGTGCGGTCAACCCAATCACTCCATGGCCCGGTTCATCAGATGGTTTTCGGAGCTCGGGATCGGCGACGTTCCCTTGGTGGGCGGGAAGAACGCTTCGCTCGGCGAACTGTTTCGCGAGTTTGCGGCCGAGGGCATCGCGGTGCCGGCGGGTTTTGCCGTCACGGCGGAGGCGTATCGCTGCTTCATCCACGAAGCCGGACTGGCCGGGAAGATTGCCGACGAACTGGGACGCATTGAACCGCGAAACGTCGAGGATCTGCGCACGCGTGGCGCACGCATTCGCAACGCCATCCTCGCCGCGCGGCTGCCGGCTGCCCTCGAAGCCGAGATTGCACACGCGTACGAAGAGCTGACCGCCAGCCTCGGCGCGTTCGCATCCGTGGCGGTCCGCAGCAGCGCCACCGCGGAGGATCTGCCCGAGGCGAGTTTCGCCGGGCAGCAGGAGTCGTTCCTCAATGTCCACGGCGTGCCGGCCGTACTCGATGCCTGCAAGCGCTGCTTCGCCTCGCTTTTCAAGGATCGCGCCATCTCGTACCGCGTCGACCAGGGTTTCGATCACTTGAAGGTCGCGCTTTCCGTCGGCGTGCAACGCATGGTGCGCTCGGACCTCGCGTCGTCCGGGGTAATCTTCACGATCGATACGGAAACGGGCTTTCGCGACGTCGTTTTGATCAACGCCGCGTATGGCCTGGGCGAGAACGTGGTGCAGGGGGCGGTCAACCCGGACGAATACTGCGTGTTCAAGCCGACGCTGAAAGCCGGGTTCAAGCCGATCGTCCAGCGGCGGGTCGGGACGAAGGAGTTCAAGATGGTCTACGACGTTGGCGGCACGAAGATGGTGAAAAACATCCCGGTCTCCGCGGGTGACCGGGCGAAGTTCGTGCTTTCCGACGACGAGATCCTGCAATTGGCCCGCTGGGCCTGCCGCATCGAGGATCACTACTCGGCGAAGCGGGGGCGGCCCATGCCCATGGATCTGGAATGGGCGAAGGACGGGGTGACCGGCGAGCTGTTCATCCTGCAGGCCCGGCCGGAGACGGTGCAGTCGCGAAAGGACACCGACGTCGTCGAGACGTATCGGCTGCGGTCGCGTGGACCGGTGGTCGTGACCGGCCGGAGCATCGGGGAGAAGATCGCGACCGGACCGGTGCGCGTGATTCCGAATGCGCAGGCGATCGCCCAGTTTCGCGCCGGAGAAATCCTGGTAACCGACAAGACGGATCCCGACTGGGAGCCGATCATGAAGCAGGCGGCGGCGATCGTGACGAACCGGGGCGGACGCACGTGTCACGCGGCGATCGTGAGCCGTGAACTCGGCGTGCCGGCGATCGTCGGCACGGAGAAGGGCACCGATCTCCTGCGCGATGGCCAGGACGTGACGGTCTCGTGCGCCGAGGGCGACACCGGCTTTGTCTACGACGGAGCGCTGGGTTTCGACGTGCAGCGCACGAATCTCCGGGCGCTCGGCCGGCCCCGGACGAAGGTCATGATGAATGTCGGCAATCCCGAGGAGGCGTTTGCGCTCTCGTTTATTCCGAACGACGGCGTCGGCCTCGCCCGCGAGGAGTTCATCATCACGTCCACGATCAAGATTCATCCGCTTGCCCTGCTCGATTTCGAGCAGCTGGCCGATGCCGGCGCGAAGCGACAGATCGAGGAGCTGACCGCGGGTTACGCCGACAAGGCGCAGTACTTCGTCGACAAGCTGGCCCAGGGGGCGGCCACGATCGCGGCCGCCTTTCATCCCAAGGACGTGATCCTGCGGCTGAGCGACTTCAAGACGAACGAGTACGCCAACCTGATCGGCGGCCGCGCCTACGAACCCGCCGAGGAGAACCCCATGATCGGATTCCGCGGGGCGTCGCGCTATTACCATGACCGTTACCGGGCGGGCTTCGCTCTCGAATGCCGGGCGGTGAAGAAGGTGCGCGACGAGATGGGGCTCACGAATCTCAAGGTGATGATCCCGTTCTGCCGGACCGTGGACGAAGGCCGGAAGGTGCAGGCGGAGATGGCGCGGCACGGGCTCGTCCGCGGTGTCAACGGGCTCGAGGTCTACGTGATGTGCGAGATTCCGAGCAACGTGATTCTCGCCGCCGAGTTTGCGGAGATCTTCGACGGCTTCAGCATCGGCTCGAACGACCTCACGCAGCTCATCCTTGG
The DNA here is from genome assembly GCA_016793535.1 of Opitutaceae bacterium. Classification (GTDB taxonomy): domain Bacteria; phylum Verrucomicrobiota; class Verrucomicrobiia; order Opitutales; family Opitutaceae; genus ER46. Next base: position 4,836 of record JAEUHA010000287.1, read on the forward strand.
CGTCGATCGCGATTCGGAGATCGTGGCACCGATCTTCGACGAGCGGAACGCAGCGGTGAAAACGATGATCGCGCAAGTGATCGCGGTTTGTCGCGCGCGCGGACGCAAGATCGGCATCTGCGGCCAGGCGCCGAGCGACTACCCGGAGTTTGCCCGCTTCCTCGTCGAGCAGGGCATCGACAGCATCTCGCTCAATCCCGACACCGTGCTCAAGACGACCGCCGCGATCCTCGAAACGGAAGCGGCCCGCCGGTGACGTCCTCCGTTCCATGAATGCCGAATCGATCCGCCTGGTTTGTGCCACCGACCTGACCGCGCGGGCGGGACGGGCGGCGGACGCTGCCGCGGTGCTGGCGTCCCGCTGGCATGCGCCCCTGACCCTGGTTCACTCCGCCGAGCCGGGACCGGGGCCGGGACTGGTGCCCGTGCAGCGCCGGCTCCTTCTGGAAGCCGAGCGCGTGCGGTCGGAGGGAACGGTGGTGGATCCGGTGCTGCTGCGGGGGTTTGCCGCGGGTGAGCGGGTGCTCGAATACGTGCGAAAGGATCCGCCCGCCCTCATCGTCGTGGCTTCGGCCGTCAAGGGACCGCTCGACCGCTGGGCATTCGGCAGCGTGGCGGAGCAGATCGCGCAGGCCGCGCCGGTGCCCACGCTCGTCGTGCGCGACGCCGCGGCTCTCGAACGATGGCCGGCCGAGCGGGGCCCGGGGCTGGCCGTGCTGGTCGCCGTCGATCTCTACGCGACCTCCGACAACGTGCTGCAATGGGTCCGGACGCTGCGCCGGCTCGGCCCGTGCACGCTCACCGTGTGCCACGTCAATGTCGTCGCGCCGCCGCCGGGTTCCGGCGCCGCGGATCCGCTGGAGAATCCCCCGCGGTTGCAGGCGCGGCTCGAGCGGGAGGTGCGCAAGAAGGTGCGCGACGTGCTCGGGGACGACGACAACGTGAAGGTGGTCGTGCGCCCCACGCGGTTCCGTCCCGGTGCCACGATCGTGTCCCTTGCGCGCGAACGGAGAGCCGAACTCATCGTGGTCGGCACGCATCAGCGGCACGGCTTGAGCCGGCTCTTCCACGCCTCGCTCTCGCGCACCGTGCTGCATGACGCGGAGACGAATGTCGCCTGCGTGCCGCTCGTGGCGGAGTTCGACCCTCGGGACGCGCATCTGCCGGAGTACCGGCGCGTGCTCGTGGCGACCGATTTCTCCGCGCTCGGCAATGCGGCCGTGCCGCATGCCTGCGGCGCCTGTGCGATCGGCGGTCTGGTGCGCATCATTCATGTGACGCCGGGGTCGGAGACGAGCGGCGCCGCGGCGACGCGTGCCCGCGACCGGCTGAAGGAGCGGCTGGCGGGCCTTGTGCCGGTGGAAATGGGGGCGCGCGGACAGCCGCCGGAACTCGGCGTGATCGAACACGAGGATCCGGCGCTGGCGATCGCCGCGGAGGCGGATCGGTTCGGAGCCGATCTCGTGTGCCTTGCGTCACATGGACTCGGCGGTTCGAAGGCCGTTTTTGGCTCTGTCACGCAGCGAGTGTTGAAAGTCCTGCGCCGGCCGTTACTCGTGGTGCGCCGGCCGGACGAGTGAGTCGCGTTCCAACCCCCTGCAACCGATGAAATCATCCCCCTCGACCAAGTCCGTTTCCCGCCCGCGGGCCGCGACCTCCCCCGCAGCGAAGCCGCTGCGCATCGTGTGCGGCACCGACTTTTCGCCGAACGCCCAGCGGGCCGCGGAGGTCGCCGCGGCGCTCGCGGCGCGCGTCGGTGCCACGCTCGTCCTCGTGCACGTGACGGATGAGACCAACACGCATGCGTCGAGCCCGGAGGAGTTCCGGGAATTCTCGCGGCCGGCCGTCGGGCAGCTCAAGGCGGAGGCGCGTCGGCTGCGCCGTGCGGGCGCCGCGGTCACGGAGGTGCTGCTCAACGGCTACTGGGCCGAGCAGGCGATCGCGCGTTTTCTCGCCGCCGAGCCTCCGGCGCTCGTGGTGGTTTCCTCGGTCAGCAAGATGGCCTTCGAGCATTGGACGATGGGCAGCGTGTCCGAAGGAGTCGCGCAGTCGTCGCCGGTCCCGACGCTCGTCGTGCGTGATCCGGCCCCGCTGCTGGAGTGGGCGCGCGGCGAGACGACGCTGCGGATCCTGGCGGGTGTCTCGCTCGGGCCCGACGGCGACGCCATGCTGCGCTGGGTGGAGGGGCTGAAGCGGTTTGGTCCCTGCGATGTGACCTTGGGCCACATCAACTGGCCGCCACATTCACGCGCGGAGTACGGGGGGACGGGACCGATGCTGCTGGCGCGCAATCCGGCGGGGCTGCAGCGGATGCTGGAGCGCGACCTGCTCGCGAAGGCGAAGGCGGTGGCGGCGCGCTGGGCGCCGCGGCTCCGCGTGCTCCCCTCGTGGGGCCGTCCGGATGCACCGTTGCTCGCCCTGGCTCGCAGCACGCGATCCGACCTGGTCGTGATCGGGACGCATCAGCGGCACGGGTTCAACCGCGTCGTGCATGGCTCCGTCTCGCGCGACGTGCTGCGGCATGCCGCCGTCAGCGTTGCCTGCGTGCCCGTGACCGACGCCGCGGTGCCGGCACCGGTGGTGCCCGCGTTCCGGCGCGTGCTCGTGGCGACGGATTTTTCCGTCCTCGGCAATGCGGCGATCGGCTGTGCGTTCGGCGCGGCGGCGCCGGCGGCGGACGTCAAGGTCGTGCACGTCATTCCGCCCTGGACACCGTCGAGTCCGCAGCTCGCCGGGGCGACGCGTGGTCGCGTGACGCGGGCGCAGCTGCGTCGCTGGGAGGCGGACGCGTGCCGGCGGATGCGTGCACTGATCCCGGCGGCGATGGCGGCGCGCGCGGAGCGGGTCGAGTGTGCGGTGCTGCAGGGTAGCGACGTGGCGCGGATGATCACCCAGGAGGCGGCGCGGTTTGGCGCGGACCTGATCTGCCTGGGGTCGCATGGCCGCAGTCTCGTGGCTGAGGCCATCGTCGGCTCCGTGGCACGGTCGGTCCTCGCGCGCAGCGAACGTCCGGTCCTCGTCGCTCGTCAGGCGGAATCCTGAAAATGCCCGCGCCCGAACCATCGACTCCGGTCCCGGCGGAAGTGTCGCTGGGATCCCTGAACGGCAGCCCGGCGCCGTCCGTCGTCACCGTCACGGTCGCGCCGCCGGCGCCCCCCGCGCCCGCCGCGCCCAGCACCCACGCCTTCGTGCGCGAGTTGCAGGAGCTGGTGGACCGCTACGACAAGGAGGGCGTGACGCTCGGCGCGCTGCTCGAACGGACGGAGAGCCGGGGGTACTATCTGCTGCTCATCCTGATCGCGCTGCCGTTCGTGACGCCGATTCCGCTGCCAGGGTTCTCGATCCCGTTTGGCGCGGCGATCGCGCTCATCGGCGTGCGGCTCATTCTCGGACACAAGACCTGGCTGCCCCGCTATGTGCTGGAATGGGAGATCTCGCCGGGCCTGCTGGCCAAGGTGGTGCGCGGCACGGGCCGGACGTTCAAGGCCGTGCAGGTCGTGCTGAAGCCCCGGCTCGCGTTCATGCAGGACTGGGTCGCGTTCCGGCGGATCGCGGCGGTGATCATCACGGTGTGCGGTTTGCTGATGGTGCTGCCGCTCCCGCTGCCATTCAGCAATTCGCTGCCGGCCTGGACCGTGCTGTTCTTTGCGATCGGGGCGCTGGAGCGCGACGGGTTGTTCTTCATCATCGGCGCCATCGCCTTCGGGGTGACGATCGCGTTCTTCACGTTCCTTGCCGTGGGCGGAGTCGAAGCGGTGGAAAAGCTGCGGCAGCTGTGGTGGACCTCCGGGTGAGGGGAACTCGGGGTGAACTGCCACTTCACCCGACGCCTGTGATGAAGAAATCCGCCCAGTCTGCGCCCACACGCGCCGCGCCCCGTCCGGCGGCCGGGCCGCCGCTGGGTTGTTTTTTCGCGCCGCGCAGCCTGGCGGTGATTGGCGCGAGCGAAAAGCCGGGCAGCGTCGGCCGCGCCCTGCTCGAGAACACCGCGACGTTCGGCGGAGTGGTGTATCCAGTAAACCCCCACCACGCCCGACTGCTGGACCGGCCGGCGTGGGCGCGGATCGCCGACGTTCCGGGCGGGGTGGACCTGGCCCTCATTGCGACGCCGGCGGCCACCGTGCCCGGCGTCGTCCGGGAATGCGCCCGCGCCGGTGTGAAGGGGGCGATCGTGTTTTCGGCGGGTTTCAAGGAATGCGGCCCCGAGGGCGCGGCCCTGGAGCGCGAGGTGCTGGCGGAGGCGCGGCGTGGCGGGCTGCGCCTCGTCGGTCCCAATTGCCTCGGCATCATGGCTCCGCACCAGCGCCTGAACGCGACCTTTGCCGCGCCGCTGGCGCAACCCGGGCACGTCGCGTTCGTGAGCCAGAGCGGCGCGCTCTGTTCGGCGGTGCTCGACTGGAGCCGGCGGGAGAAGGTGGGCTTCAGTGCGTTCGTGTCGGTCGGCTCGATGCTCGACGTGGGCTGGGGCGACCTGATCGATGCGCTCGGGGACGATCCGCGGACCCGCAGCATCATCCTCTACATGGAGTCGATCGGCGACGCCCGGTCGTTCCTGTCCGCCGCCCGGGAGGTGTCGTTCTCAAAGCCGATCATCGTCGTGAAAGTGGGTCGCACGCCGGCCGCGGCGAAAGCGGCCGCGTCGCACACCGGCGCGCTGACGGGCAGCGACGCGGTGTGCGATGCGGCGTTCCGGCGCGCCGGCGTGCTGCGGGTGGCGACGATCGAGGACATGTTCGACATGGCCGAGATCCTTTCGAAACAGGCGCCGCCGCAGGGGCGCCGGCTCGGGATCGTGACCAATGCGGGCGGTCCGGGCGCCCTGGCGGTGGACCAACTGGTTTCCATCGGGGGCGAACTCGCGCCGCTCACCCCCGAGACCCTCGCCGCGCTCGGCGCGGTGCTGCCGCCGGCATGGAGCCGGGGCAACCCGGTGGACATCCTGGGCGATGCGGACGAGCACCGGTTCGAACAGGCCGTCACGCTCGTCGCCCGCGATCCGACGACCGACGGCGTGCTGGTCATCCTCACGCCCCAGGCGATGACCGATCCGCTGGCGATCGCCCGTAGGGTGACCCGCGTGGGTCCGATGCCCGGCGGCAAGCCGCTCCTTGCGAGCTGGATGGGTGGACCCGGGGTCGAGGCGGGCGAGGCCGTGCTGAACGAGGCCGGCGTGCCGACCTTCAAGTATCCCGACCGGGCCGCGGTCGCGTTCGACTACCTCTGGCGGCACGGCGCCAACGTGCGCGCACTTTACGAGACGCCGGTGCTGGCGCCGGAGCCGGCGGTGGCCGCCGGGTCGTATCCGGACCCCAATGACATCCTGCAGGCGGCGCGGCGGCAACGGCGGACGATCCTGACGCAATGGGAGTCGAAGCAGGTGCTCGCCGCCCACGGCCTGCCGGTCGTGCCCGCGTTCCCGGCGGACAGCGAGGACGCCGCGGTGGCCCGGGGGCGGGAGACGGGATTCCCGGTGGCGGTCAAGCTCCACTCCGCGACCCTCACGCACAAGCGCGAGGTGGGAGGCGTCTGCCTGTCCGTCCGCAACGCCGACGGCGTGCGGCAGGCCTGGCGTTCGATCCGGCGGGCGGTGACGGAGAAGGCCGGGGCGGAGCATTTTCAGGGCGTGACGATCGAACGCATGATTCCGCCGGACGGCGTCGAACTGCTGCTCGGCAGCAGTGTCGATGCGCAGTTCGGTCCGGTCGTGGTGTTCGGCGCGGGCGGACGGCTGGTCGAGGTTCTGGGCGACCGCGCGCTTGGCCTGCCGCCGCTGACATCGACGCTGGCGCGCCAACTCATCGGGGCGACACGGATCTCGCGGGCGTTCGGCCCCGGGCGCGGTCAGTGCGCAGTCGACCTGGCGGCGCTGGAGCAACTCGTGGTGCGATTCAGCCAGTTCGTGGCCGGGCAGCGCTGGATCAAGGAGGTCGACATCAACCCGCTGTTCGCCTCGCCCGGGGCGATCGTCGCCCTCGATGCCCGGATCATCCTGCATGATCCGGACGTGACCGAGGCCCAGCTTCCGGTGCCGGCGATCCGGCCCTATCCCGCCCAGTACGCGCAGTCGTTTGCGCTGGCCGACGGGACGAGGGTATCGGTGCGGCCGATACGGCCGGAGGATGAGCCGATGATGGTCGAGTTTCACGGCACGCTCTCGGACCAGAGCGTCTACTACCGGTACTTCTCGGCGCTTTCGCTGCGGCAGCGCACCAACCACGCCCGCCTGGCGCGCCTCTGTTTCGTGGACTACGACCGGGAGATGGCGCTGGTCGCGGTCGTCGAGGACCCAAAACGCCGCCAGCCGGCCATCGTCGGGGTGGGCCGGTTGTGCCGCGAGCACGGCCGCCCGGAAGGGGAGTTCGCCGTGGTGGTGTCCGATGCGTGGCAGCGCCGGGGGCTCGGCACCCGGCTGCTGCGGCGGTTGGTCGATGTGGGACGCGCGGAGCGGTTGACGCGCATCACCGGGGTCATTCTCGCGGAAAACGGTGGCATGCGCCGGGCGTGCGAGCGCGTCGGCTTCCAGGTCCGTCATGGCGGCGGCCCCGAATGCACCGCGGAGATCAGCCTGTGAAGACGGACGCTCCAGGGCCGATCGCGTCGTCGCCGCCGCCTCCGGAGGCACGGCCCAGCCCGGCCCGGTGGTGGCGGGCCGTGGCATGGATCGGACTCTATCTGGCTCTGGTCGCAGCGCCGCTGCTGATGCTGCTGGCGGGCCCGTTGCCGAAGGGCGGGGGACGGGCGTGGGATTTTGCGATGGCGCTCGGCTTTGGCGGCCTGGCGGTGATGGGGCTGCAGTTCGTGCTGACGGCGCGCTTCCGACGGGCGACCGCGCCGTTCGGGATCGACATCATCTACTATTTCCACCGCTACGCGGCCCTGGTCGGCATCGGGCTCGTGGTGGCGCACTATGCAATCCTGCGCGTGGGCTTTGCGGACGCGGTCGGTCCAGCCAATCCACTGGCGGCCCCGTGGCACATGACCGCGGGGCGGGTTTCGCTCGGGCTGTTCGTCGTGCTGATCGTGTCGTCGCTTGGCCGCAAGCTCCTGCGGATCGAGTACGACGGCTGGCGAATCGGCCACGCCGTGATGGCGGTGGTGGCGATGGTGCTGGCGATCGTGCACATCATGGGCGTCGGCCACTACACGGCGGCCGCCTGGCGTGGCACGGTCTGGACCGCGTACTCGGCGCTCTGGCTGATGGTGGCCGGCTACATCCGCGGGTGGCGTCCCTGGGTGCTCCGCCGGCATCCGTACCGGGTGACATCCGTTCGGCCGGAGCGGGGGCGCTCGTGGACGGTCACGCTGGAACCCGAGGGGCATCCGGTCCTGCGCTTCCGGCCCGGACAGTTCGCCTGGGTCACGCTTGGCACCAGTCCGTTTCGGGCGCGGGAGCATCCGTTTTCCTTCTCCGGCAGCGCGGCCGATTCGCGCCGGCTGCAGTTCACGATCAAAGAACTCGGCGACTTCACCCGGACGATCAAGGAAGTCACGCCGGGCACGATCGCCTATGTCGACGGCCCGCATGGGGTGTTCTCGACCGATCACTTTCCGTCGAGCCCGGGATTCGTGTTCGTGGCCGGCGGGGTCGGAATCGCGCCGGTGATGAGCATGCTGCGGACGCTGGCGGACCGCGGCGACCGCCGGCCGCTGCTCTTGATCCACGGCTGTCGCAGCTGGGACGATTGCCTCTTCCGCGAGGAGGTGCAGGAACTGCAGTCCCGGCTCACACTGTCGGTGTTTCAGGTGTTGCAGGAGCCGCCGCCGGGCTGGTCGGGCGGGGTGGGGGTGTTGTCCGAGGAAGTGATTGGACCGCGCCTTGCGCCCCTCACGGCGTCGCAGGTCTTCTTCCTCTGCGGGCCGAAGCCGATGGCGGACGCCGTGCAGCAGACGCTGCGCCGCCGTGGCGTACCGTTGGGGCGGATACAGACCGAGTTGTTCGACATGGCGTAAGCCGGTCCCCGTCACCATGAGAGAACGCATCGCGATCCTGGTCTGCTGGCTCACCCTCGGCCTGGTCGTGGGGCTCTCGTGGCTGTTCGCGCTGCGGCACAATCCCGTGGCGCCACCGCCGGCGCCATCCGTTTCGGTCGCCGCGCCCGGGCCGGAGGCGAGACCGCCGGGAACGAACGAGGCCGGCGCGCGGCTGTTCCGCGAACAGGGCTGCACGTCGTGCCATGCGCTGGGCGGGAACGGCAATCCGCGGTATCCGCTCGATGGTGTCGGCGCACGGCTGAAGCCGGACGAACTGCGGGCCTGGATCACGGGCACCGGACCTGCGGCCGGCACGCTTTCGGCGATGGTCGTGCGGCGGAAAGCGCGCTATCTGGAACTGTCGGATGCGGACCTGGCGGCGCTGGTCGCGTGGCTGGGCGAAGCCCGGGCACCGGCGCCATGAGGCAGTGTCGGCAAGAACTGCCCATGAATTGGCAACCCCCGCGGAGCGGCGTTTCGGCCGCGTGGTATCGTCGCGCTGAAGTCAGGAGACCGAAACTCACCTGCGAAAGGCGTCATGAGCACACAAACCACGGGTCGGGAGATGGGGCCGGACGAACTGGTGGCGGAACTGCGGGGACTGGTGGCCGAGGCTGAACGGATGCTCGGCGAGTCGGGGCAGGCCTCGCCGGAAAAGGTGTCGGCACTGTGCGAACGATTCGAGGCGGTGCGCGGGCGCGTGACGGCGCTGTATGCGTCCGCAAGAGACCGGGTGATCGGGGGCGCGAAGTCCACCGATGCCGCCATTCGCGATCATCCGTATGCGGCGCTGGCGATCGCGCTGGGTGTCGGCGTGCTGCTCGGTGCGGTGGTGGCGCGCCGGCCGGAGCAGTGAGTCGCAACGTCTGACGTTCCCATTCCACAGGAGGCAAGCTCATGAAAACCGTGTTGGCGGCGGTGGATTTCTCGGCGGTCACGGACCGCGTGGTGCTCGAGGCGATACGGGTCGCCCGTTCGTTGAAGGCCCGGGTGGTGGTCGTGCATGCGGTGGCGCCGCCCTCGACGGTGCGGGATATCTTTCCCGCGGGCGCCCTTTCGTCCGAGTTGCTGCTCGCGGCCAAGAAGGCGGCGCAGGATCGTCTGGCGACGCTGGTGAAAAAGTACCAGCGCCGCGCGCCGCGGCTGGAAGCCGTGCGGGTCACGGGCGACCCGGTCGGGTCGATTGTTGCGGAGGCGGTGCGGCGCAGCGCGAGTTACCTGGTGCTCGGCGCCCATGGCCACACCGCGATCTTCGATGTGCTGACCGGCGGCGTGGCCCGTGGCGTCCTGGCGCGTTCACCCTGCCCGGTGGTGGTCGTGCCGGTGGAGCCGTCGATCTCGACCAGCGTGCCGGTGCGGGGGCGACGGAAATGAGCGCCACAAAAGCCAGGACCCGCCGGCGCGTGGGACGCGCGGCGACGCCGCGACCGGTCGCGATCGATCCCGCATGGCGGTGGCATTTCCGGACCCTGCTCGCGCTGCGGAATCATCTGCTGAGCGGACGGGGCGACCGGTGCCGGGAGCCGCTGGAGGCGATGGAGCCGCCGAGCCTGCATGCCCTGGACTGGCTGGCGGAGACGTACGACCATGACCTCGCGCTGGCGCTGCCCGCGGAGCGGGAGGAGGCGTTGAAGGAAGTCGAGGATGCGCTGCGCCGGATCGAAGCCGGCACCTACGGCCGGTGCGAGGCGACCGGCAAACCCATCGCCCGGTCGCGGCTCCGCGCCACGCCGTGGCGGCGCTATACGCCGGAGGCGGCGCGGAAGTTGTACGGCACGGTGGGCTGAGGCCGGGCGCGACCACGTCCCCGCGGGACGGCATCGGTGCGGGGATTACATGCCCGACGGACGTTCCTCGCGCTCGATCGGGCGGATCTTCGTCGGCCGCGGGTCCTTGGCCTGTTCGTTCATGAACTTGATCAGGCGGTCGTTGAAGTCGCGGGCGGGATCGTGGCCGATCTTTTTCAGGGCCTGCGTGAGCGCGGCCACTTCGACCAGCCGGGCGATGTCGCGGCCGGGGCGCACGTAGAGTTCGATGTGCGGCAGGGGCTTCCCGAGGATCTCGTAGAAATTCTCCTCCAGGCCGGTGCGTTCCTCGACGACGTCGGGCGTCCACTCCTTGAGGGACACGACCATGTCGATGCGTTTCTCGAGCCGGACGCACTTCACCCCGAACATCTCCGCGACATTGATGATGCCGATGCCGCGGCACTCCATGTAGCCGCGATTGAGCGGGCGGCTCGAGGCCATCAGCTCGCGTTCGTCGAGCAGCCGGATGACCGTGAGATCGTCGGCCACGAGGGAGTGGCCGCGTTCGATCAGTGCCAGCGCGCACTCGCTCTTGCCGATGCCGGAGTCGCCGCGGAGCATCACGCCGACGCCCTTGATGTCGAGGGTCGTGGCATGCTCGGTCCCCTGGGGCGCGAACTCGTTGTCGATCGCGAGCGTCGCCAGGTTGATCCAGTCCTTCGTGATCATCGGCGTCCGCATGATCGGAAGCTTCATCTCCTCCGCGACCGCGAGCATCGGGTGCGTGGGATGATAATTGCGGGTGAGCACGAGGCACGGGATGCCGCGCTTCACCATCTCCTGGAGCACCTGGATCTGCGTGTTCTGCTGCAGCGTCTTCAGGTAGGCCATCTCGGCGGCGCCGAGCACCTGGACGCGTTTGTTCGCGAAATACTTGAAGAAACCCGTGAGCGCGAGGGCGGGACGGTTGATCGTGCCTTCGTGAATCAGCCGGTGCAGTCCGCGTTCACCGGTCACGAGCTCCATCTTCAGTTTTTCGCGATTGGACTCAAAGAAGTGCGCGACAGTGATGCCGTGGATCGCCTTTTGCATGGGGGATGAGTAGCGAGCAGCGGGTAGCGGGTAGCGAGTCGAAAACGGGCGGCGGGCCGCGCGGCCGCCGTCGGCCCTACAGGTCGAACGTTTCTCCGAGATAGAATTTTCGCGCCTGCTCGTCGCGGATCAGGAAGTCGCCGGTGCCTTCCGCGAGCACCTTGCCCTGGTGCAGCAGGTACGCGCGGTCGACGATCCGCAGGGTTTCACGGACGTTGTGATCGGTGACCACCACGCCGATGCCGCGCGACTTGAGTTGCAGGATCATCTTCTGCACCTCGGCGACGGAGATCGGGTCGATCGCGGCGAACGGCTCGTCCATCAGGAGAAACTTCGGCCGGGTCACCAGCGCGCGGGCGATCTCCAGCCGGCGCCGCTCGCCGCCGGAGAGCGTGAACGCCTTCTGCTTCGCGACGTGGCCGAGATGAAGTTCCTCGAGGTGCGTCTGGACGCGCGCCCGGCGTTCGCGGCGGGGCACGCCGGTCGCCTCGACGATGGCGAGGATGTTCTCCTCGACCGTGAGCTTGCGGAAGACCGAGGCCTCCTGCGGTAGGTAACCGATGCCGTGGCGCGCGCGTTCGTGCATGCGGAGCCGGGTGATGTCGACGCCGTCGAGCCGCACGCTGCCGGACGTCGCGGGCACGAGGCCGACGATCATGTAGAAGGTCGTCGTCTTGCCCGCGCCGTTCGGACCGAGCAGGCCGACCACTTCGCCTGCGGCGAAGCGGAGGTTGACGCCGTTGACGACGACCCGGGGGCCGAACGTCCGCACCAAATTTTCCGTTTGAATCTCCGCCACCGCGGTCGTCGGGGTGCTCATCGGGGCGCGGGCGTGAGGGGCACCGTGATCGGCGGCGGGGTGGAGGCGGGCGGGGTTCCGGTCGCATCCGGGGCCGGCGCAGGCTTCTTTTCCTTCTCCTTTTCCTTCTCGTAGCCGAGATCCTTGAGCGGCGGCAGCGTGATGCGCGGCCGTTGGCCGGATTCGCCGATGATCCGGGCCCGGCGCTCGCCGCGCAGCAGTTCCATCCGGGGGCCGCTGGCCTCGTACTGGCCATCGGTGCTTCGGACCCGGGGGTTGCCGGTCAGCACTACTTTGTCGTCACCGGGAAATACCTCGGCGCGCTCGCAGACCGCTTCGCGGTCGTTCTGCACGATCCGCACATTGCCGGTTGCGATCAGCGACTTGAAGTTCTCCTGCTTGCCCAGAGTTGCCTTCGGATCGCCGCTGCGGCGCGCGATCACTTCGAGAAAATCGCAGGTGAGCGTCATGTTGGTCGCCGTGACCTTGACGCCTTGGGTGAACGTGAACGTCGAGTCCTTGTCCGTGCTGACCATTTCCATCGCGCCGCTTTCGATCACGGTGTCGACGAGCGGGGTCGCCGGCGTGCCCGCGGCGGCGGGGCCCGGAGTGGCCGCGCTGGCGGCAGGTGCCGCACTGCGGGCCGCGGCCGGGACATCGGCCGCCGTCGCCCGCAGGGGAAGGAGGAGCACACACAGGCAGGCGGTCGCGCGACGGAGGCTCATTTCAGAATATCGTTCAAGGGCATGCGGAACGTGACCCGCACGTTCGACTGGAGCGAAACTTTTCTCTGGGCGTGGTCATAGGTCCAGCCGACGCCTGTGACCTCGAAGTCGTCGCGAATGAAGCGCACGGCCTTCTCTCCCGCGGCGCGATTCTCCTTCGTGAAGAACACTGCCGACGGACTCAGGAGGATGCTGTCGACGCGGGCCGCGGCGTCGCCGCTGAACACCGTGATGCTGAGGTCGCTGACCTCGATGTTCTTCCCGCGCGGGCGGACCTCGCTGCCGCGCAGGGTCATCGAGCGGAAGCCCTCCTTGTCGGTGAAGATCGGCAGGACCCAGTTCTGCGCTGGGGCGGGGGCGGCCGCTTCGCCGCCGAGCAGGAGGGAGCACGGGGCAAGGAGCAGGGCCCGCAGCAAGCGTAGTCGGCGTGGGTTCATCATCAAAGGGTCGACGCCTTGGACCCGGTGCGCGCCGGCTTGCTCCGCGCTTTCATCCGGGCCGCCAGCAGATGATCGCACACTTCGCGGACGGCGCCGTGGCCGGCCTCGCGCGCGGTGACATAGTCGGCGGCCTCCCGGGCGGCGGCGATCGCCCGGGGTGGGGCGATGCCGATCCCGGCCCACTGCAGGGCGGGAACATCGATGAGGTCATCGCCCATGTAGGCGCAGTGTCCCGGCCCCAGGGCCAGCCGCTGGGCCAGCTCGCGGAGGACCGCGAGTTTGTCGGTGCGGCCCATCACCAGGTGGGGGATCTTCAACTCCTCGGCCCGCCGGGCGGTCGCACCGGAGGGGCGCCCGCTGATCCAGGCGGTGACGATGCCGGCCCGTTCGAGTTCCCGCAGCCCGAAGCCGTCCAGGATCGAGAACGACTTGGCCTCCTTGCCGTCGGACGAGATCTGCACGGAACCGTCCGTCAGCACGCCATCGACATCCATCGCAAAAAGCCGGATCGACGCCCAGGCCGGCGCGGACCGCGAGGGACGGCGCGGGGCGGAGGTCGAACGGGTGCGGGGCATGGCCGAGGGTGCCGGTTTCACTCCGCGGGCCGTTCAGCCGATCCAGGCGGCGATGCGCTCGATGATCTTTTCCTTCGTGGGCCGGAACGCCTGCTCGAGTTCGGGCGCGAACGGCACCGGCAGGTCGAGCGACGCGATGCGCAGCGGCGGCGCCTGCAGCGCGGCGAAGTGATCCTCGGCCAGCCGCGCCACCAGCTCGGCGCCGAAACCGTGGGTGCGGCGGCCCTCGTGCAGCACGATCAGCCGGCCGGTGCGGGCGAGCGACTCCCGGATGGTGTCGAGCTGCAGCGGCGCGAGCGCCCGGAGGTCGAAGAGATCGAAGCTGATCTCGTATTCATCGACAAAATACGTCGCGGCCTCCTCGGCCAGGTGGACCATCTCACCGTATGTGACGAAGGTCGCGAAATCGCCCACGCGCAGGCGGCGCGGCAGCCAGATGTCGCGGTACTTGGGATCCCAGACCACGGGAGCCCGGTTGCGGCGGTACAGCGCCTTGTGCTCGAAGAGGATGACCGGGTTGTCGTCCTCGTAAGCGGCGAGCAGCGCGTTGAACGCATCCTGGGGCGTGCTCGGGTAGAGGCCCTTGATGCCCGGCATGGAGAGGAACAGCGACTCGAGTTCCTGTGAGTGGAACGACCCGAACGTGAGGCCGCCGCCGCAGGGGAACCGCAGCACGAGCGGGCAGGCCGCGCCGGAGCGGAAGTGCATCGTGGCGGCGTTGAGGGTGATCTGCGTGACGGCCTCGGTCGCAAAATCCGAGAACTGGAATTCCTCGATCGGACGGTGGCCGTTGAACGCGAGTCCGATCGCGTAGCCGGTGCAGGCGCTCTCCGCGAGCGGCGTGTTGAAGACGCGGGACCGGCCGAAGTCGCGCAGCAGGTGTTCGGTCACCTTGAACGCGCCGCCGTAGGTGCCGATGTCCTGGCCGAGCACCAGCGACTCGGGCCGTTCGGTGAGGATCTTGCGGAGGCCGAGATTGAGCGCCTGGGCGAGATTCAGCGGTGTGGGGGCCGCCGGCTCGGGTCGCCAGGGGTACGGATCGGTCGCCGGCGCGAAGACCTCCGCTTCCATCCCGGCGGGCGACGGCCGCGGCGTCGCCAGGGCGATCTTGATGCACGCCTCGAGGAACGCGCCGGTTTCCGCCTCGACGGCCTCCACGCGTTCGGCGCCGGCGGCGGCGACCGCGGCCGCCCGGACCCGCGGCAGCGGATCGCGGGCGAGGAAGGCCTCGTTCTCGCCGGGCTTCAGGTAATCGCAGGTGTCGTAGGCGGCGTGGCCGCGCAGGCGCAGCACGTTGGCCTCGATCAGCATCGGCCGCGACGTGGCGCGCACCTTCGCGATGGCGGACTCGAGCGTGCGGGTGATCTCGACGATGTCGCCGGTGCAGTCCAGCGGCAGGCTCTCGATCCCGTAGCCCGCCGCCCGGCGCCACAGTTCCGTGCCCGGGGCGTACTGCTCGTGCTCCGGCGTCGAATACGCGTAGTGGTTGTTCTCGATCACGAACAGGACCGGCAGCGAGAGGAGCGAGGCGAGGTTGAGCGTCTCGTGCACGTCGCCCGTGCTCGAGCCGCCGTCACCGAAGAACGCGTAACCGACCGCGGACCGCCCCTGGCGCCGCTGCGAATCCGTCACGCCCGCCACGACGGAAAGCATGGCGCCGAGATGGCTGATCATCGGCACGGAGCGATTCGCGGGATCGCCGTGATGGATGTTGCCCTCGCGCGCCTTGGTCGGGCTGCCGGCATTGGCGAAATACTGGTTCAGGTGGGTGACCATGTCCCCGCTCCAGATCAGGTGTCCGCCGGCGTCGCGGTGGGTAAACGACGCCGTGTCCACCGCCTTGTCCGCCAGCAGCGCCAGGGGCACGATGAGCGCCTCGTTGCCCTGGCCACCCGTGACCGTGCCGCGGATCAGGCCCTGCCGGAACAACTCGAGGATCCGGTTATCGGATACGCGGGCGAGGTGCATCCAGGCGTAAACGCGCAGCAGCGTGTCGGCCGGTGATTGCTCGAATTCGGCGGACCGCAGGTGGCGGGCGGCGAAAATAGCGGGAGGAATGGGAAGAGCCATGAACTGAACGCGCACGGTGAAGGCCGGGCCGGGCGCGGGCAAGCGAGAGATTCGGGGCCGGAGGGACGCGGGCAAATCGCGTTTGACGCCCGGGGTTTCCTGCGGCGTGTTGCGCCCAACCCCATGAACACCCCGTTTGCCGTCCGGCTGGCCGTCTTTTTCTTCGCCGGCTCCCTGGCCGCCGCGGAAAACCCGCGGCCCAACGTGCTGCTGGTCTGCGTCGACGACCTCAAGCCCCTCCTCGGCAGCTACGGCGCGCCGACGATCCGCACGCCCAACGTCGACCGGCTCGCGGCCCGCGGCGTGCGGTTCGAGCGCGCGTTCTGCAACCAGGCCGTGTGCGCCCCCTCGCGCAACGCCCTCATGACCGGCCTCCGGTCGACGTCCCTGGGCATCTACGACCTTGCGACGAACTTCCGGGTCGCCGCCCCTGCCGCCGTGACCGTGGCGCAATACTTCCAGCAGCACGGCTGGCGCACCGAGGCGCTGGGCAAGATCATGCACCGGGGGCACGGCAACCGGGAGGACGCCGCGTCGTGGTCGGTGCCCCACTGGGCGCCGCGCGGCGGCAACTATGTGGCGGAGTCGAGCCTTGCCGCGCAGGCGCAGAAGGGAATATCCGACCCGCGCGGCCCGTCCGCCAAGGCTAAGGGCGAACCCGGCGATCCGGGTTACCAGCCGGCCGACGTGAAGGGGCCGGCGGTCGAGTCGCCCGACGTGCCCGACGACGCCTACGCCGACGGCAAGCTCGCGGCCGAGGCGATCCAGCGGTTGCGCGCGGCGAAGGCGCGGCCGGCCGAGCCGTTCTTTCTCGCGGTGGGCTTCGTCAAGCCGCACCTGCCGTTCAGCGCGCCGAAGAAGTACTGGGATTGGTATGACCGTAACTCCTTTCCCCTCGCTCCCGTGCAGACCGCGCCCGAGGGCGCGCCGGACTACGCCCCCACGGCGTGGGGCGAACTGCGCGCTTACACCGACATCCCGCCGACCGGCCCGCTGAGCGCCGACCAGCAGCGCGAGCTCATCCATGGTTACCACGCCGCGGTGAGTTACATGGATGCCCAGTTGGGCCGCGTGCTCGACGAACTCGACCGGCTCGACCTCGCGGCCAACACCATCGTGGCGCTGTGGGGCGATCACGGCTGGCATCTCGGCGATCACGGCCAGTGGTGCAAGCACAGCAACTACGAGGAGGCGGTCCGGATTCCGCTCATCGTCGCGGCGCCGGGCGCGGCGGCCCGCGGCGTGGCGAGCCGGGCGCTGGTCGAAACCGTGGACATCTTTCCCACGCTCACGGAGCTCGCGGGCCTGCCGGGTCCGAAGCTGCCGCAGACGCTCGACGGCCGGAGTTTCGCCGCGACGGTGCGGGACGGCCGCGCGCCCACCAAGGAGGCCGTGTTTCACGTCTACCCGCGCACGCGTCCCGGCGTCGGCGCCGTCCTCGGCCGCGCGGTCCGGACCGAACGCTATCGGCTCGTGGAATGGAAGGCGCCCGGCGCCGACCCGGCGACGGCGGAACTCGAGTTGTACGATTACGTGGCCGATCCGCTGGAAAAAAAGAACCTGGCCGCGGGCCAGCCGGAGGTCGTCGCCCACCTGCGCCACCTGCTCGCCCAGCAGCCCGAGGCCCGGCCGCAGGTGAAGTCGAACGAACCCGCCGCGCCGAAGAAGAAAAAGAAACGCTGAGCCCGGTTCGCTGGCGTCCAGGGCTCCGCACCTCGGTGACAGCCCGGTTACGTTTCGCGGCCTTCCTCCCCGGCACAGGGCCGATGAATAAAGATTCCGCTCGCGCGCGGCCGGATCCGATTTCACCCATTCGGGTCATGATGACCCTGCAAACCCGAATCGTCCTCCTGTCCCTGGCGTCGGCCGCCTTCGTCTGGTCCGCCGCCGTGTCCGCCGAGCCCGCCGCCCGTCCCGCCGCGCCGACGACGGACGACGAGCCCTTGAAGCTCGAGACGTTTACCGTCACCGGTTCGAACATCCGCCGCATCGATGCCGAGACCGCGCTGCCGGTGACGGTGTTCGAGCGGAGCGATCTCGACGCCCGCGGTGCCTCGACGATGGCGGAACTGTTCGAGACGCTCGGTGCGGCCGAGATCTCCGCCATCACCGAATTGAACAATGGCCCGCAGCTCGCCCGCGGCGACGTGGCCTCGGTCGACCTGCGCGGCATCGGCTCGGGCAGCACGCTCACGCTGCTCAACGGCCGCCGGATGGCGCCGCACCCGATTTCGATGGCGGAAAACGGCGTGCCCTCGCTCGCGGTGAACATCAACACCATCCCGCGCGCCATGGTCGAGCGCGTGGAAATCCTGCGCGATGGCGCGTCCGCCATCTACGGCGCCGACGCGGCGGCCGGCGTGATCAACAATCTCGTTTCCCGGACCTACGTCGGCCGCGGCGTGACGCTGAAGGGCTCGATGACCCAGCACGGTGGCGCGAACGAGATCGGCGCGACCCTCTTCGAAGGTCGGAAATACGGAAAGACGCACGTCTCCGTGTCGCTCGATTATTTTCACCGCGACGCGCTCGCCGCCTCCGATCGGGCGTGGGCGAAGAACTCCGACCTGCGCCAGAGCCGTGCCCTGCCGGCGCCGTGGAACGGCCTGCCGCTGACCGATCCGACGACGGGCGCCGCGATCGCGCGCGACAATGATTTTCGCAACGCCAACGCGGTGAACCAGTGGGGCCAGTGGCAGCGCGGCGCCATCCAGCCGGACTTTCTGACCTTCGTGGGTTCGCGCCCGACGGGAAACACCGGTATCAGCACCAGCACGACGCCGCCGGCGGGCGTCGCCACGATGGCGGCGGATGGCATGTTCTACCTGGTCCCGACGGCGGGCGGCGGCGTGAACTTCAAGCAGACGGCGCCCTCGGCCAACATCGACAATGCCGAGAACCTTACGTTCTCGAACTGGAACAAGTGGAAGATGCTGATTCCGGCCACGGACCGGGTGCAGTTCGCCACGTTCGTCGACCGGCCGCTCAACGACCGGTTGTCGTTCTTCGGCGACCTGCTTTTCTACCGGGCGTACAGCCGCACCGGCCGCGAGCCGGTGAACGCGAAGAACACGGACGACCAGGGCATCTACCTCCCGGCGGCGAATCCGTGGAATCCCTTTGGCGTGCGCTTCTATCACCCGACGGGCGCGCCCAACGCCGACGGCACCCCGCGGCTCGTCGGGGCCCCCGCCGACGTCTCGATCTGGACCGGTGTCTCGCCGGGGCAGAACGACACCATTCCCAGCGGGTTCAAGCCGCGCGAGACGGAAGTCACGAGCTATGCCTGGCGGGTCCTCGGCGGCCTGCGCGGCAAGCTCGGCGAGTCGTGGGAGTGGGAGAGTGCGATCGTGGCCTCGGGTGCGCAGACGCACGAGTTTGAGCACTTCCAGGTCCGCGAATCGCGGCTGCGGGCGGCGCTCAATCGCACGGACGGAACGGCGTTCAATCCGTTCCCGGTCACGTTCAAGGTGCAGAACAACCAGATCGTCGTCGACCAGCTCTACCGCAATCCGGAGTCGGTCGTGAATCCGCTTTACGACGACGAGGACCGGATGGGCCGCACGAATCTCTTCATGTGGGACGCGAAGGCGAACGGCCAGCTCTGGCGCCTGCCGTTCGGTGGCGGCCGCATGGGCGTGGCGACGGGCGTGGAAGTGCGCCATGAGACGTTTTCCGACAAACGCGCGACTTTCGTCGGCGTGAACCCGCCCGGCTCGGGCAGCCAGTTCCCGCTCCTGCGCGAAGGCGACAACGACTTCCTCGCGCTGTCGGGCAATGTGCCGATCGACGCGAAGCAGACGATCTACGCGGTGTACCTCGAGACGTCGCTGCCGTTCGTGACGCGGGAGAACCGGTTGCCTCTGGTCGAGGCGCTCGAGCTCACGCTTGCGGGCCGCTATGAGAATTTCTCGATCTTCGGCGACACCGCGAAACCGAAGGCGAGCCTGGTCTGGAAGCCGGCGACCTGGCTCAAGCTCCGCGGTTCGATGGCGGAGTCGTTCCGCGCGCCAAATCTCGTGCAGACGAACATCACGCCGCTGCGCCGGCAGATCGGCGCCGACGATCCGTATCGCTTCGAGGTCACCGCCCTGCCGTCGGACGGCACCGCGCAGCGCACGACCTTCCGCCAGGGCAACCAGCGGCTGCAGCCCGAGGAGGCGCAGACCTGGGTCGCGGGCTTCGTGCTCGAGGTGCCCAGGGTGCGCGGCCTTTCGTTCACGTTCGATTATTTCCACCTGAACCAAAACAAGGTGATCGAGAACGTCGGCGCCGCCGCGGCGATCGATCGCGACGAGGTGCTGCTCGACCTCGCGATGCGGGCCGAAATCGCGAAGGGCACGCCGTTGGCGCAGATCGACCTCGGCTCGGGCACGGCGAACTACCGCGGCAACTCCAAGGTGACGCGCAAGCCCGTGAGCGAGGCCGACCGCCTCGCGTTCGCCGCCTACAACGCTCGGCCGGGGCAGACGCTCCCGCGTGCGCCGGTCGGCGAGGTCGTGAGCGTGATCGACGACTATCTCAACCTGAGCGGCCGTGACATCCAGGGCTACGAGTTCGGCGTGCAGTACCGCACGCCGCGCTCGCGGCTCGGGACCTTCACGTTCAGCGGCGAAGCGACGCACTATGTGATGCGGCGATCGCAGGCGGATGAGCTGTCGCCGACACTGGACGAACTCGGCCGGAACGGCCGCACCCGCTGGCGCGCCAACGCCTCGGTCTCGTGGCGCCAGGGCCCGGTGTCGGCCGGGTGGTTCACGAGCTACTTCGGGTCGTTCGTCGACACCTCGGCGGCCACCACGCTGCAGGTTTACCAGGCGCTCGGCCGGCCGGAGTACATCCAGGTCTTCAACGACAACGGCGTCACCCGCTACCTCCTGCGGGTCGATCCGCAGCTCAACCACAACGCCTGGCTCTCGTACCGTTTCGATCGCGGCGGCCACCGCTGGCTGCGCGGCGTCACGGTGCGCGGGGGCATCAACAACGTCTTCGACACCGAGCCGGCCCTCGCCGACGAGCAGTACGGCTACCAGCCGGGATCGTTCAACGTGCGCGGGCGCCAGTTCACGATGGAGGTTTCAAAACGATTCTGAGCGAGGTCCACGGAACACGCGGAGGACGCGTCTGAGCCCACCATCCCGGCTCACCGCTGATCAGCGCGGCTTTGGGCTCGGCAAAAGTGGGCGGACTATTTCCGTGTCTTCCGTGTGTCCCGTGGGCACCCTCTTTCTTGTACCCCTTTTCTTCCATGTCCCTGCGTTCCCTTGCCCTGCTCCTCCTGAGCATCGTGACGATTCCGCTCCCGGCCGTTGAGATCGTCGCGCATCGCGGCGCGTCCTACGACGCGCCGGAAAACACGATGGCCGCGACGCGGCTCGCCTGGCAGCAGCAGGCGGACGCGGTCGAGACCGACATCTACCTGGGCAAGGACGGAAAGATCATCGTCTTTCACGACAAGACCGCGAAGCGCACGGGCGGCGGGCGCGACGTGCCGATCGCGGACCTGACGCAGGCCGAGGCGCGCACCCTCGACGCAGGCAGTTGGAAGGCGCCCCAGTTCAAAGGGGAAAAAGTCCCGCTGTTGGAGGAGCAGATTCAATCCATTCCCGCCGGGAAGCGGCTGCTGGTGGAGATCAAGGTCGGACCGGAGATCGTGCCGGAACTTAAACGCGTGTTGGCCGCCGCCGGCGGGACTGCGCGCAACATCACGGTCATCAGCTTCAATTACGACTCGCTGGTTGCGGTGCGCCAACAGCTCCCGGAGCTGAAGACGCTCTGGCTGGTCAGTCATCCGGCGCCGAACGCGAAGAAGGCGCCGACGGCCAAGCCGCCTCCGTCGGTGGCCGAGATGATTCGCGCCGCCAAGGCGGCGAAGCTGACCGGACTCGACCTGCAGTACACCTGGCCGCTCACGGCCGCGGACGTGAAGGCGATCCGCGACGCCGGGCTTGAGCTGCATGTGTGGACGGTGAACGACGTCGCCGTGGCGAAGCACTGGCGCGACCTCGGCGTGGCCAGCATTACGACGGATCGTCCGGGCTGGCTGCGGGAGCAGTTGCGGCCATGAAGTCGCTCGTCGCTGTGGTGGCCGGTGCGACCCAGTGCCGTCGGAGGAGTGGCTTTGCGCCGCGAACCCGGGGAGTGCGCCACGGTTCGCGATGTGAAGCGGCTGGTATCGGTCGTGAAGCGGCGGCAGGCCCCGGCAGATTTCCCTCATGCTATCGATTCTGAAGCCTGCTGCGGCCGCCGCATCCGTTCCGCCTGATCGCGTCGACCGCGAGTACCGCCGGCTGCGCTGGCAGGTGTTCGCCGGCATCTTCATCGGCTACGCCGCGTACTACCTCGTCCGGAAAAATTTCGCCCTGGCGATGCCGGACATCCTCAAGGATCACCCGCAGTACTCGAAGGCCGAGCTCGGCTGGGCGCTGACCGGTCTTTCGGTCGCGTACGGCGTCTCCAAGTTCATCATGGGCTCGGTGTCGGATCGCAGCAATCCGCGCTGGTTCATGACGCTCGGGCTCCTGCTGACCGCGGGCGTGACCGCGGCCTTCGGCGCGTTTCCCGCGATCTACGGCTCGCTCTGGGCGATCGTCGCGCTGCAGACCCTGAACGGGTGGTTCAACGGCATGGGCTGGCCGCCGTGCGGCAAGACGATGGTGCACTGGTGGAGCACCAAGGAACGCGGCGTTACCGTTTCGGTGTGGAACGTCGCGCACAATATCGGCGGCGGTCTGGTGGCGAAGCTCGCGCTGGCGGGCGTGTTTCTTTTCCACGACTGGGGCGCGAAGTTCTACTTCCCGGCGGCGGTCGCAGCGCTCGTGGCGATCGTGATCGCGGTGCTGTTGCGCGATACGCCGCAGAGCTGCGGGCTGCCGCCGATCGAGGCGTACAAGAACGATTACCCGCCGGACTATTCCGCGGCGCACGAGGAGACCCTTTCCTTCAAGGAGATCTTCCTGGGGCACGTGCTGAACAACAAGTACCTCTGGGCGATCGCCGTCGCCAATGCGTTCGTCTACTTCGTCCGCTACGGCGTCGTCGACTGGGTGCCGACCTACCTCCAGACGGCGAAGGGATTTTCGTTCAAGGAATCGAGCTACGCCTGGGCGGCCTTCGAGTTCGCCGGCATTCCCGGCACGATCCTCTGTGGCTGGATGTCAGACAAGGTCTTCAAGGGCAGCCGCGCCCCGGCGACGATCCTGTTTATGGCGCTCACGCTGCTCGGCCTGATCGTCTACGGCCTCAACCGTCACGGCCCGCTCTGGATCGACATCGTCTCGCTGATCGCGATCGGGTTTTTCGTCTACGGTCCGATCATGATCATCGGCCTGCACGCGCTCGACCTCGTGCCGAAGAAGGCGGCCGGCACGGCGGCCGGGTTCACGGGCTTCTTCGGTTATGTGTTCGGCTCGGCGATCGCCGGCACGGGCGTCGGCTGGATCGCGGACAAGTGGGGCTGGAATGGCGTCTTCGGCACCATGATCGTGTGCTGCGTGCTGACGATGGGTTTCAGCGCCCTGACCCTGCGGCACCGCACGACGAGCGGCGCCAAGGTCGGATGAGCCTTTTCTCCGTGCGAAGTCGCCTTATGAAATCCCTATCCGTTCTCGCCATGCTGCTCGCGTCCGTCGCCGCCGCTCAATCCGTCCGGCCCGTGGTCATCGCCCACCGCGGCGCGAGTGGCTACCTGCCGGAACACACCATCGCCGCCAAGGCTTACGCGCACGCGCTCGGCGCCGACTACATCGAGCAGGACCTCGTGCTGTCGAAGGACGACGTGCCGGTCGTGCTGCACGACATCCACCTCGATACGACGACGGACGTCGCCCAGCGCTTTCCCGACCGGAAGCGCGCCGACGGCCGTTACTACGCGCTCGATTTCACGGTCGCGGAAATGAAGCAACTGCGCGTGACGGAGCGCTTCAACGCCAAGACCGGCCAGCAGGTGTACCCGCGGCGGTTCCCCGTCCGGCAGTCGACCTTCGGCATTTCCACGCTCGAGGAGGAGCTGCAGCTGATCCAGGGCCTGAACCGCGCCACGGGGCGCACGGCGGGAATTTATCCGGAGCTCAAGCAGCCGGCGTGGCATCGCGCGCAGGGTCGCGACATCAGCCGCGTCGTCGTGCCGATCCTGATCCGGTACGGTTATGCGACGAAGGCCGACCCGTGTTTTCTGCAATGCTTCGAACTCACCGAAGTGCGGCGGCTGCGCGAGGAGATCGGCTGGCAGGGCCGGCTCGTGATGCTGATCGGCGGCGGGAAGAAGGGGGAGGACGGCACGGACTATGAGCAGCTGTGCACCGCGGACGGATTGCGGGCGCTGGCGAAACTGGCGGACGGCATCGGGCCGACGATCACGCGGCTCGTCACCTGGGCGCCCGGCGGCGGCGCGCCGAAGGTTACGCCACTGGGCCGGCTCGCGCAGGCGGAAAAGCTCGCCCTTCACCCGTACACCGTGCGGGCCGACGACCTGCCGAAGGATTGTCCGTCGCTGGAGGCGGTACATGCCGCGCTGTTCAAGGACGTGCGTGTCGAGGGCGTGTTCAGCGATTTTCCGGATCAGACGGCGGCG
>JAEUHA010000288.1 GCA_016793535.1 Opitutaceae bacterium
ACTCTCGGTTCTGCGGCTACGCTGAAGCGATGGCGGGCGGCCGCAACGCCCGGGCCGGGCTTCTGCATGTGGTGGGCGGACGGGGCTACATCGAGGGACACGCTCGCTACCGGGAAGTCCTCTTTGGCACGGGCGCCGCGCCCCGTCATGGCTCAAGGGCTATTGCTCCCGCGGCGTTTGCCCGCGTCGCGCACGAGCGCGGACGCCTCCCGCTTTCGACCGTGCTACGTTGCCGTTTGCGCTACCTGAGCGATGGAGCGGTTCTTGGCAGCCGGGCCTTTGTCGGGCTGCAACTGGCCCGCCTGCAGACCGGATCCGGTCAACGCACGCAATTGTTGCCGCGTCCGCTCCCGGACTGCACCGACTGGGGGGATCTCAGCACGATGCGCCAGCTTCGCCTTCCTGCCTTGCTCTGGCGCGGCGCTCGGCCAGCCGCTTAACTCCTGTCGCTCGTCGGTGCGTTCACCGCGGGTGCAGCGTTCCACACGGTCTTGCTCGCATCGAGGCCAAGCGCGGCGATGGCGGCGAGAAAGAGCGAGCTGGCGCACGCGATGAAGACATAGCGCTGACCCTCGTCGCTCGTGGTGCCATACGCGAGCAACGTGGGCACCATCGTCGCGGTGAGCGATGCGCCGAAGTTTCCCCACATATTGGCCCAGCCTGCAGCTGCGGCGGTGACTCGGCCGCCGATATCCTGGATGAAAGCCCAGACGGCGGGTGTACCCATGTCGACGGAGAAGGACACTAGGGCGCAGAATCCCACGACGCCCCAAGCGGTATCGGCAAATAGGCAGCCGATATAGGCAGACCCAGCGAGCGTGCCGGATAGGCACAGCGGCAAGCGGCGGCCCCACGTGAGTCCAAACCGGCGCACCGTTGCATCCGAGAGCAGACCGCCCGCGATCTGTCCGAGCATGCCACACGCCAGCACGAGCGTTACCATTCGGCCGCCGGCGATCGGTTCCACGTGTTTCGCCTCCTTAAGGTAAGTGGGCAGCCAGGTGATCAGAAATGCCCAGCCGATGTTGATCAGGAACTGCATGCTCGCATTCAGCCAAAGGCTGCGGCTCTTGCAGAAGGCCCAGAGCACGGGCCCGATTTCCCGCGTCGGTAATGGAGATTCGATCGGTGGACTGCCGATGTGTGCTCGTTCCGCGGCGTTGCATTGGGGATGATCGGAAGGGCGGTCGCGGACCACGTGCCAATAGACTGCGGCGACAAGTAGTCCGACCGCACCATCGATCCACAACACAGGCCGCCAGTGGCCGAGCGATACCACCATCCAGGCTGTGAGGAATGGCGCGAGAGTTCCGCCAATCCTTCCGCCCAGCGTGACCATCGAGCTCGCTCGCGCGCGCTCGGCCACTGGCATCCAACGGCGAATCAATGCTCCGCTTGTCGGATAGGCCCCGGCTTCCGCAGCGCCGCACAACAGGCGCATCGCCATCAACGCGGGATAGGAACTGACCATGCCAGTAAGGGCCGTGAACAGCGACCATAGGACAATATAGGTTGTCAGCATCGACCGCGCACCGAAGCGGTCGCTCGCCCACCCCGCGGGCACCTGAAAAAGTGCGTACGAGAAAAAGAAAACCCCGAGCACCCGTCCGATCTGTTCCTTGGAGAGAGCGACTTCCTCCTGAAACGACACCGCCTTAACAATCTCTGCGAGGCAGATTCGATCCAGATACAGGATGAACGCCATCGCCATGCTGACGGCGATGATCCGGCCGCGCACGCGCGTCGGCGTCATGGTCGCGGCGTCGCTCACGCCCAGTTCGTCCGGAGGAAACGCACGAAATTGCCGTGGAAGATCCCCTCGATGTCCGCCGGCTTGTACCCGCGCGCGGAGAGCAGGCCGTCGAGGTTTGCCAAGTCAGCAATACTGTCGACGTCCATCGGAGTCTGCTCGGTGCCGTAGCCCCCGTCCAAATCGGTTCCGATACCCACGTGTCGCGTGTTGCCTGCGAGCTGGCAGATGTGGTCGATGTGGTCGCAGATCTTCTCCAACTTGAGCCCGAAGTCCTGGGGCTTGGAGCGCAGGTGCGCCCACCCGTGCACCATCATGATCGCGTCCATTGCCATCCCGATGACCGCCCCCCGCTCGATGAGCGCCTTCAGCTGGGCGTCGGTAAACTGACGATTCCAGTTGGCCAGTGCGCGACAGTTCGAATGACTGGCCCAGACCGGCCCGTGGAAGTGATCGAGTGCGTCCCAGAAGCTTTCGTCGCACAGATGCGTGGCATCGAGGATGATTCCGAGTCGTTCCATTTCCCGCAGCAACTCGTGTCCGCGCGCCGTCAGCGGTCCCTCGTCGTCCGTGCCATGGCCATAAACTCCGGGTCCGTAGTGCACCGGTCCGAGCGCTCGCAGGCCATCCGCGTACGAGCGTTCCAGGTGTTTCATCGACACGATTGAATCTGCGCCCTCGAGACTGAGTATGTAGCCGATCGGACGCTTGGTAGCGGACGAAGGGGCTTCACCGAGCCAGGTCGCCAGATGGGCATCGAGCTGAGTGCGGTTGCGGATCTGGACGAGTTCACCGCAACCCTCCATCTCGCGGTACCAGGCAAGCTGACCCTGGGTTTCCGCCCAGGCTTGTTCCGGACTGGCGAACCCAGGTAACCGGCCGAAATAAGGGACGTAGCGGGCGAGCTGCGTCGCGACACAAAGTCCGACGTTGCCGCGACGCATTTCCGGAAAGCAGACGGTGCTGCGCGAACGGAACACGTGGTCGGTCATCCCGATCTCGCGCCGGCGAAGACGCTCCTGCGTCCAACGCTGGTCGCGGTTGTACTCGATGGCGTTCCAGGCGAGGTCGAGGTGAACGTCGAAGATCAGTCGGGGAGTCATCAGGGCCACGTTCGGGGCGGTGCGCCCACGATGGCGCGAGAGTCATCAGCGAACCTGCCCGCGATGTCGATACGATCGTGGGCACTTTCTCCGTTCGATCTCGCTCCGTCACCAACGTCCGCCTGATAGGGACAGGTTACACAGGATAAGGATGGATGGCGTGGGGCACCGGCACGCCATTATCCGCGCGAGTAGTTCACTTTTCGGTCGGAGCGACGGTTTGCAGATAGGCCGTGACGGCCTCGGCATCGCGGCGGTCCATGCGATACGGGGGCATGGGGGGGAGGACTCCCGGACGGCCGTTGGGACGTTCGCCGGTCATCAGGAAGTGAATCATGTCGCTCGCCGTGTAGCCGTCGGGCAGTCCGGCGATCTTGGGTGCAGCCGGCATCCACGGCATCGGTACGGTGGGCGTAAACGGGATGGGCGAGCCCGTGAGGTGTTTGCCCGCGAGAAATTCTCCCTTTTGATCGCGGGGCGAGTGGCAGTCGATGCAGAGACCGACCTGGTGGACGATATACCGACCGCGTTCCAATTGGGCTTTGTTCGCGGCCAAGCGGGTGGCGGCTTCCACCGGCTGTCCGACATACGTGGTGAGCGCGAAGACTACGGCGGCAACTGAGCCGACGGTGGCGAAGATTGCGACGAGGGATTTCATGATGCGAGGGAGGTTTTGGTGTTTGCTGCCGCCCGCGGAGTGCGCGGGCGATTAAGGGACAGACACCTTAACGGACCGGCGCCGGTTCGACTATGGGCCGACGGAACACTAGCCATTTGACGGAGCCGTCGCGTGACTGGTGATTGCCAACGCGACACCGACCCTCAACGAACCTCACGCGTTTTCCCACACCTATGAAACCCAAGGTCTTTCTCTCCCGCCGTCTCCCCCCGGCGGTCATGGATCGTCTCGCCACCCACGCTGACTTGCGCGTCCACCCCGAAGATCGCGTGGCTACGCCGGCGGAGCTCGCCGCGGGTGTGCGCGGCCGAGACGCCCTGCTCTGCAACATCACCGATCGCATCGACGCTGCGGTCCTCGATGCTGGTTCACCTACGCTGCGGGTGGTGGCGAACTTTGGCGTCGGCTTCAACAATATCGACGTCGCCGCCGCGACCGCGCGGAGAATCCCGGTCACGAATACGCCGGGGGTACTCACCGACGCCACCGCTGACCTCGCCTTTGCGCTCCTGCTCGCCACCGCCCGGCGCCTGGGCGAGGGGGAACGGCTCGTCCGTGCGGGCCAATGGACAGGATGGGAACCGATGCAAATGCTCGGAGCGGACGTGACAGGCGCTACGCTTGGACTAGTCGGATTCGGCCGCATCGGAAAGGCAATGGCCCAGCGCGCGCGCGCGTTTGGGATGCGGCTCGTCTACTGGAATCGCACGCGACTGTCGCCGTCTGACGAGGCGTCGGCCGGAGCAATGTACCTGTCCCTAGCAGAGGTGCTTTCGCAGGCGGATTTCATTTCGCTGCATGTTGCCTACACCCCGGAAACGCATCACCTGCTCAATGCCGCCACCTTGTCGCGCATGAAGCGTACTGCCATTCTGATCAATACCGCGCGCGGCCCCGTCGTCGACGAGGCTGCTCTCGTGCAGGCTCTTCAGGCCGGCACGATTGGTGGGGCGGGCCTCGACGTTTTCGAGCGTGAGCCGCAACTCGAGCCCGGACTCTTCGGACTTAATAACGTCGTCCTCGCTCCTCATCTCGGAAGTGCGACGATCGGTACACGGACGAAGATGGGCATGATTGCCGTCGACAACCTGCTTGCGGTCGCCGCCGGGCAGCGGCCGCCGAATTGCGTGAATCCGCAAGTCTTCGCTTAAGTTGTCCCCCCGGGGAGCGGCGGCGTATTCGGGCATGCGGCCGAGGGCGGTTGCGCCACCAAAGGGAATCATCCTTTGCGTCGGAGCGAAATCCGGCTTCGTTGCGTTCGTGGAACGCGACTTCCGCTCCCAACCATGAAATGGTCTCTCCGCGTTGGAAAGGTGCTCGGGATCGATGTGTTCGTACACTTCACTTTCCTGCTGCTCTTGGTGTTCCTTGGCTTCGGCTACTGGCAGACAACCCGGCGGCTCGATGCGGCGCTCGCCGGGGTTGCGTTTACGCTCGCGCTCTTCGGCTGCGTTTTCCTCCACGAGCTTGGTCACGCCCTTATGGCGCGGCGGTACGGGATTCGGACCCATGACATCACTTTGCTGCCGATTGGCGGCGTGGCGCGGCTCGAACGGATGCCCGAGAAACCCGCCCAGGAATTCTGGGTCGCCGTGGCTGGGCCGGCGGTGAATGTCGTGATCGCGGCCCTTCTCGGGATCACGATCGTCGCCACCGGTGGCACGTTGGCGACCGAGCAGCTCGCGCAGGGAGGCGGCCCCATCCTGCCGCGCCTACTGGCGGTCAATGTCTTTCTGGTCGCGTTCAATATGCTCCCGGCGTTCCCGATGGATGGCGGCCGTGTGGTGCGTGCGGCCATGGCCGCGCGACTGGGCCGGCGTCGCGCGACGGTCATTGCCG
>JAEUHA010000328.1 GCA_016793535.1 Opitutaceae bacterium
TCCTCGCCGAACCCGGTATCCGCGGCGAAGTGACGGTGACCTTCCGGTTCTAGGTCCTGTTTTCAAGTGGCCTGTCGTTCTGAGTGAAGCGAAGAATCCAGCAGCGTTCACGCGTCGCGTGCACCGGTGCGAGAGTTCCCTTGGATTCCTCGCCGCGCTCGGAATGACAGGGCAACTCGATTTCGAAGGCACGGCCCAGGCGGCGTTCGTCGGTGGAACTCTCGTCAGGCAGAGTGTGGGAGCGGCATTATGCCGCGACGCGCTCCGGAATCTCCAGAGGTCGCGGCATAAAGCCGCTCCCACAGCCACCGCCCGGTTCAGACAAACCGCTGCGCGATGCTGATGAGCCGCGACCAGACGTGGAAGAACTCGAGAAAGAAGACCGCGGCGACGCCATAGCCGAATGCGGTCAGGCGGTTGGGTTCGCGGAGGGCGAGCCCCATCAGGGCGGCCGTGATCAGGCCCAGCCCAATGCCCTCGGCAATGCTGAAGGTGAGGGGAATGCCGATGATCGTGAGCACCGCCGGCGCGGCCGTGGTGAAATCGCTCATGTCGATCTCGGTGATCGATTGCATCATGAAGATCCCAACGATCACGAGGGCCGGCGCGGTGGCCGCGGCCGGGATGATCAGGATGAGCGGAGTCAGAAAGAGCGCGCCGAGCATCAAGGCCGCGGTCGTCATCGTGGTCAGCCCGGTCCGACCGCCGGCTTCGACCCCCGAGGCGGACTCGATGTAGCTCACCACCGTCGAGGTGCCGAAGAGCGCGCTCAGGAGAGTCGCGAGGGAATCCGAAAGCAGGGCGCGCCCCGCCTTCGGCAGTGTGCCATCGCGCCGCAGGAGGCCGGCGCGCTTCGTCACGCCGATCAGGGTCCCGATGTTGTCGAACATGTCGACGAGCAGGAGCGTCAGGATCAGCGGCAGCGCCATGAGAAGCGCGTTCGCCGTGGTCAGGAAATGGAAGGTGAGCTTGAGGAACACCGGCGCGGGCGACGCCGGCAGCGCGAACAGGCTCTCGGGCAGCTCGGTCACCATCTTCCCGCCCCCCGCGCGCACGAAAAGTCCGAGGATCGTCACGACCGCGATGCCGAGCACAATTCCGCCCGGCACGCGGCGGGCGACGAGAATCGCCGTGAGCACGATGCCGAATAGGCAAAGCGCGACCGGACCGGTGGCGAAATTTCCCGGGGCCACGAAAGTCGCGGGGTTGGCGACGATCACCCCGCCGTTCTTGAGTCCGATGAACGCGATGAAGATGCCGATGCCGCACGTGACCGCGATCTTCAGCGAGTGCGGAATCGCGGCGATGATCCGTTCACGCACTCCCGTGACCGAGAGCACGAGGAAGATGACCCCGTTGACGAACACCATGCCGAGCGCCTCCGACCAGGGCACACCGCGGCCGATCACGATGGTGTAGGTGAAAAACGCATTGATGCCCATGCCCGGGGCGAGCGCGATCGGATAGTTGGTCAACAGCGCCATGATCGCCGTGGCGATCGCGGCCGTCAGCGCGGTCACGGTGACGAGCGCGGCCTTGTCCATGCCCGTGTTCGCCAGAATCAGCGGATTCACGGCGAGAATGTACGCCATGGCCGCGAAGGTCGTCAGGCCGGCCTGCAGCTCGCGTCCGACGGTGGTGTTGTTCTGGTCGAGGTGGAAGAGTCGCTGGAGCATGGAGAGGCTTCGATCAGGCGGCCGGAGCGGCGCCGAGGGGAGGGAAGTTTGGCGGGAAGTTCAAGGTGAACGATGCCGGACGGCGGCGAGGGTGACGTTTTGCCGTCGGTGGCAAGCACGGCTTGTGCCGTGCACCGGCATCCGCCAGAAGCGGGTCGTGATCATCGACGCGCACGTGCACCTTTATCCCGCCGGGACCGACCTGGATCCGAGCGGCTGGGCTGCCCAGGCGGGGGAGCACCATTGGGCAGTCCTGTGCACCCGGCGTCGCCGCGATGGTCGTCCGGTGCAGACCCTGCCGACGATCGACGAACTGCTCGCCGCCATGGATGCGGCGGGGGTGGCTCGAGCCGTCCTGCTCGGCTGGTACTGGGAAAAGGCGGCCACCTGCACCTGGCAGAACCGGTTCTATGCCGCGTGCGTGCGCGCCCACCCGGACCGGCTGTCGGCCTTCGCCACCGTGCACCCGGGGGCCGGCATGAAAGCGACGTTGGCGGAGATCGAGCAGGCGCGCGACGAAGGCTTGATCGGACTGGGTGAACTTTCGCCTCATTCCCAAGGTTATTCGATGCGCGATCCGGTGTTCACCGCCCTGCTCGCGCGCGCCGGCGAGCTGGGATGGCCGGTCAATCTGCATGTGACCGACCCGGCGGGCCCGGCGTATCGGGGCCGGGTCGAAACGCCGCTCGCGGATTTCGTGGCCGTGGCGCGCGCGTTTCCCGCGACCACGTTCATCCTCGCGCACTGGGGCGGCTTGCTGCCGTTGGTCGCCGGCCTCGCCGGTCCGGCCGACCTGGCCAACGTGTACTACGATACGGCCGCGTCGCCGCTGCTCTATGGCGCGGACATCTGGTCGCGCGCCCTGCCGGTCCTCGGCGCGGAGCGCGTGCTGTTCGGCTCGGACTTTCCGCTCAATCTCTATCCCCGGCAGGATGAGAAGCCGTCCCTCGTCCGCCTGGTCGCGGAGGCCCGGGAGGCAGGCGCAGGCCCGGCGGTCTTCGCGGCGAACGCCAGCCGCCTGCTCCGACTCTGAGCCGGAATCATGCAGTTGAAGGTTGAAAGATCAGAGTTGAAAGAG
>JAEUHA010000333.1 GCA_016793535.1 Opitutaceae bacterium
GGTCAGCGACAAGGGGCTCGACGGGAACGCGGGCGTGAATCCCGGCCCGTCGATCCGGGCGCGCACGGTGCTGCGTTCACCCGAAGGGCCGGACCTCGAGCGGGCGATCGCGGCGCTCGAAGCGGAGCTGGCCAAGCCGGACCCGCAGGTGCTGGCGGCGTGGGAGAAACGCGAGCAGGCCCTGCGGGCGCAACGCGGGCGGGATCTTGCGCTTCATCCGGTCAAGGTGCTCAAGGTGTCCACGCCGAATCGCGGCAGCGGTTTCGCGCCGGAGGCGGGCAACCGCGTGCGGATCGACAGCGGGTTTGCGATGGCGGCGTTCGATGTGCTGACGGAGCTGCCGCGACTTGATCGTCCGATCACCGGCATCCGGGCGGTGTTTCATCCGCAGCCGGAGCTGCCGGGCGGCGGCTGGGGCTACGGTCCGACCAACACGGCGGCGCGGGGCGTGCGCGTGCCGCCCCGGACCGCCAAGGCGGGGAAGGCGGCGGGTGCGATGCCGGCCGCCGCGGAGGGTCCGGCCAAGGGCTCGTTCATGCTGACGGCGATCGCCGTGACGGCGGATGCGGTGCCCGGCGACCAGGTCAACCTGCACCGGCTGCAGGCAATTTCGCGGGTCACGGCGACCTCGTGGCAGCCGGCGAACCCGCCCGTGGGCGCGCTCGATCCGCGCAACGACTCCGGCTGGGCACCGGATCTTGCGACCTCGGGGCCGGTCGTGTTCACGGCGACGTTTGCCGAGCCGGTGCGGAGCGACGCGACCCCTTACCTCACGGTGCAGTTGAACTTCGGCAACGGCCGCGAGCAGGTGCCGCAACTGTTCGAATTGCAGGTCCTGACCGGCGTCGATGACGGTACCGACCTGCCGGACGAGATCGTGGCGGCGCTGGGCGTGCCGCCGGGGGAACGCTCGGCGGAGCTGCGCGCGAAGCTGTGGACGTACTGCGCCGCGCACGCCCCGGAGCTCCGGGCGAAGCGCGTCGCGCTGGCGAACCTCAAGGAACGGCTCGCCGTGCTGACCGAGCCCTTCACGACGATGGTCATGGACGTGGCGGCGCAGCCGCGGGAGACCTTTATCCTGAACCGCGGCGATTACTCGCAGCCGACCGTGAAGGTGGAGGCGGGCGTCCCGACCACGCTGCCGCCGCTGCCGGCGGGCGCGCCGGCGGACCGGCTGGGTCTGGCGCAGTGGGTGACGATGCGGGATCATCCGTTGACCGCGCGGGTGGCGGTGAATCGTTTCTGGAAAATTCTCTTCGGCACCGGGCTCGTCGCGACGGCGGCGGATTTCGGTTCGCAGGGCGAGTGGCCGAGTCATCCCGAACTGATCGACTGGCTGGCGGTGGAATTCGTGCAGAGCGGCTGGGATGTGAAGGCCCTGCTGCGGCAGATCGTACGGTCGCAGACGTACCGCCAGTCCTCGGTGGCGACCGCGGAGGCACTCGAGCGCGACCCGCAAAACCGCCTGCTGGCGCGCGGCCCGCGGTTCCGGCTGCCGGCGGAGCTCATCCGCGACACGGCCCTGCACGTCAGCGGCCTGCTCGTGCCGCGGCTGGGCGGTCCGAGCGTGAATCCGTACACGCCGGGCGACCTGTGGCGCGAGATCAGCCACTACGGCAGCTCGCCGGCCACGGCGCAGACCTTCGTGCAGGATCACGGCGAGAAGCTGTATCGACGTTCCCTGTACACCTATTGGAAGCGCACGGCGCCGCCGCCGAACCTGGCGGCGTTCGACGCGCCGAACCGCGAGGTCTGCACCGTCTCGCGCGCCAACACCACCACGCCGCTGCAGGCCCTGGTGCTGCTGAACGATGTCCAGTTCGTCGAGGCCGCGCGCGCCTTCGCGGAGCGCACGCTCCGGCAGCCGGGCGACGACGTGGCGCGCTTGAAGTGGGCGTTCGCCACGTGCCTCACGCGGGAGCCCGGGGCGAAGGAACTCGAAGTCCTTGCGGGTGCGCTGGCCCGCGAGCGGAAGCGCTATGCGAAGGATCCCGCGGCTGCGGAAGCCTACCTGCGCAGCGGTGAATCGCCGCGCGACGGGCGCCTCGCCGCCACCGAGCATGCCGCCTGGGCGCAGGTCGCCTCGCTGCTGCTCAATCTCAGCGAAACCATCACTCGGAACTAGGATCTGCGATGCCACCCTCCCGCTGCGCTGCGAACATCTGCCGGAATTGTAGGCGGGGTGCCTTCACCCCGCACGGCACGAATTTCGCCGGAGAATTAAGCGGGGTGGGGGCACCCCGCCCACAGGATAACCGTTTGAGCGGCGTTCCTCGATGGGCGCCGCACCTGCACTGACCGCTGACGACTCAACCACGACTTTCGCCCCATGCACTCTCCGATCCACCACCGACTCCAGCATCTCACCCGTCGCACGTTCCTGGGCGACGTCACCCGGGGCGTCGGCAGCATCGCCCTCGGCTCGCTGCTATTTCCGGGCCTGGCGCGGGCCATGGATGCGTCGGCGCTGACCGGCAAACCGAAGCTGCCGCATTTTGCGCCGAAGGCGAAGCGGGTGGTGTGTCTGTTCCAGAGCGGCGGGCTTTCGCACGTGGACCTGTTCGACGACAAGCCGATGCTCCACCAGCACGCGGGGAAGGAGATTCCTCCGTCGATCAAGGGCACCCAGCGGCTGACGGGCATGACCTCGCGGCAGACGGCCTATCCGGTGGTCCCGCCGCTCATGGCCGGCAAGCGCTGCGGCAAGCACGGCACCTGGATCAGCGACCTGCTGCCGCACACGCAGACGATCGCCGACGAGATCTGCATCATCAAGAGCCTGTACACCGAGGCGATCAATCACGACCCGGCCATCACCTACATGAACACCGGGAATCAGCAGCCCGGATACGCGAGCATGGGCGCGTGGGTGAGCTATGGCCTCGGCAGCGAGAACAAGAACCTGCCGGCGTTCATCGCGATGGTGTCCCAGGGAACCGGCAAGAACCCCGGCCAGCCGATCTTCTCCCGCCTGTGGGGCAGCGGCTTCCTGCCGTCGTCCCACCAGGGAGTCGGACTGCGGCCGGGCGCGAATCCGGTGCTCTACCTGAACAATCCCGACGGCGTGGACCGGGCGCAGCGGCGCGAGCTCCTTGACGATCTCGCGCAGCTCAACCAGGCGCGGGCGGGCGAGATCGGCGATCCTGAGACCCTGGCCCGGATCGACGCGTATGAGATGGCGTACCGCATGCAGATGTCGGTGCCGGAGCTGACCGACATTCGTGGTGAATCTGCCGCGACGCTGGCGGCCTACGGACCCGAGGTGCGCCGGCCGGGCAGCTATGCGGCGAACTGCCTGCTCGCGCGGCGGCTACTGGAGCGCGACGTGCGCTTCGTGCAGTTGTTTCACCGCGGGTGGGACCAGCACATCGCGATCACGCGGCAGCTGCCCAACCAGTGCCGTGACACCGACCAGCCCACCGCGGCGCTGGTGAAGGACCTGAAGCAGCGCGGACTACTCGAGGACACGCTCGTCATTTTCGCGACCGAATTTGGCCGGACCGTCTTCAGCCAGGGCAAGCTCGGCGACCCGGGCATGGGACGGGATCATCACGGCCGCTGCTTCACCGTGTGGCTGGCCGGCGGCGGCGTGCGTCCAGGTTTTGAATACGGGGCGACCGACGACTTCTGCTACAACATCACGGAAAACCCGGTGCACCTGCGCGACCTGCACGCGACCATCCTGCACTGCCTCGGCATCGACCACGCCAAGTTCTCGCACCGCTTCCGCGGCCTGAATGTGCGCCTGACCGGAGTCGAGGAATCGCACGTGGTGAAGGGGATTCTGGCCTGAGCGAGTTGAGAGCTGAGAGTTGAGAGCTGAGAGCCAAACAAAGCGTTTGGCGGCAATGCCCGCACGAGGGTAGTTACACGGTTTTCGTGTATTCGTCTCTCAACTCTCAACTTCAAACTCTCAACTGCGCGAGCGCGGCTCAGAAGTCCGTGATCATCGTCAGGCGCCAGCCCATCGGCGCACCCCAGGAGCCGCTCGTGGTCGTGGCGGACAGGTAGTAGTCCTTGTCGAGCAGGTTGCTGACGTTGAGGGCGAAGCTGGTCGGCCGGTCGAAGAGCTTCGTCTGGTAGCCGGCGAGCAGGCTCACGATGTAATAGGACGGCGACCACAGCGCGGTGACCGGGCCGCCCTGGACGACCACGCCGTTGCCGCGGAAGGTGGGCTGACGCCAGTTGGCGCCGCCGCCGACGTAGAAACCCCGGAGCTTGCCGCGGGTGAAGGTGTAGCGCGTGAAGATGTTCGCGCGCGTCTTCGTGTAGCCGGCGGTGGGCACGCCTTCCGGAATGGTGTCGAGGAAGGCGTCAAGGAACGGTGTCGTGGCGCCAAGCTTCTTCGCCTCGGCCTGGAAACTCTTCAGGAACGGCGCGCGGTCCTCGGTGACGACCTTGTTGGTGGCGCCGTTGAGCATCAGGCGCCAGTTGCGCGTGATGTTGGCCACGATCTCCACCTCGAAGCCCTTGGTCGTGATCGTCTGCAGGTCCGCACCCGTCGAGTTGAACGTCGTCGGAAAGAGGGCGGAAAGCTCGTCGCGCGCGGTGATCGGCGGGCCGGGCGCGAAGCGGGCGTTGGGCTGATAGTTGTCGTAGTAGGTCGTGTTGAACTCGACCCGGCCGCCGAGGAGCGTCAGGCGCGTCGAGAAGTCCTGGCCCTCGCCGGTCTGCATGCCCTGGCGCTTGCCGACGATGTAGGCGAGCGCACCTTCGCCGGCCGAGATGCGGAACGATTGGGCGCGATTGTAGGCGACGGCGAAGGTGTCGTTGAGCCGGAAGACGACGCCGTAGTTGGTGCCGTCGACCTTGTACTGCGCGAACGGCTCGGTGTTGAACTCCGGGATCGGGTCCACGATCCACTGGTCCTCGAGCGCCCGCGGCGCGCCGAACTTCGTCTTCATGTTGAAGTGGTCGCGGCGGAAACCGACCAGAGTGAAGAAGTGGTTCTTGAAGTAGCTGCCCGACGCGCCGACGCCGATCGACGGCGTGTAGAAGCGGCGGAACGTCTGCTCGCCGGCGGCGCCGACGCCGTTGGAGAGGTCGGGATACCACGCGGACACGCCCGGCACCGGCCCGAGGTCCTTCGTGTGCTCGGCGCTGTTGCCGTCGCGCAGATAGTAGCGGCGGATGAAGCGGTTGTTGGTGAAGGTGGTGCGATTGGCGAGGAACGACGCGCGGTCCGTGCCCGGGTTCACCGTGCCGACGAAGTTGGCAGTGCCGGGCTTCACGTACT
This sequence comes from Opitutaceae bacterium, assembly GCA_016793535.1. Classification (GTDB taxonomy): domain Bacteria; phylum Verrucomicrobiota; class Verrucomicrobiia; order Opitutales; family Opitutaceae; genus ER46. The sequence goes on from JAEUHA010000333.1 coordinate 5,237, forward strand.
CCCCGTAGCCGATGCCCCAGTGCTTGGGGTTGTCCTGCTGCTGCTGCACGTTGAAGACGATCTGCTGCTTCATCCACTTCGTGTTGAGGTCGTACACGGCCGAGAAGCGCGCGGCGCGCAGCGTATTGCCATTCTGGTTACGCGTGCGGAAGTACTCCGTGTAGAGCTGGTTGAAGTTCGGGTTGGCGGCTCCGCCCGGCAGGTTCGGGGAGAGGTCGCGGTAGATCGTGCGCGCCGCGGCGATGCCCCAGGTGTCGATGTTGCGGAAGTAGAAGTTGCCCGAGAACAGCAGGTGCAGGTTCTTGCCGATGTGGTGCTCTGCATCGAACGTGAACGTGTTGTAGTAATCCTTGTTCGTGCCGTTGGGACCGGAGACCTGGTACGTCTTCGGCACGATGCCGGGGTCGATCACGGTCAGGCCCGAGCCCGCGCTGCGGCGCGTGCCCGCGGCGCGAAACATGGCTCCGGTCGCGGGGACGTAGATGAAGCCCGCGGTGTTGGTCAGGTTCGTGCCGGTCGTGTACGAGAACTGGTCGAGGAACAGTCCCTGCGCGATGATCGACGTGCTCTTGGACGACTCGGCCATCACGCTGATCGTCGTGGTGCGGAACGGCCGGTACGTGATCGCACCGTAGATGCCGCGAAAATCGCGGCGCACGTGGTCGATCCAGGAGTCGTTGTTCGACTGCACCCCGGCCACGCGCACGGCGAGCTTGTCGTTGAGCCGGCGGTTGAAATCCACCTCGAAGCGGCGGAAGTTCTCGTCGCCGACCATGATCTTCGTCCGGTTGATGCTCCGGGTGAACAGACCGCGCTTGGTGATCTGGTTGTTGGCGCCGCCCAGGTCGGCCTCACCGTAGAGGAAGGCGTTGGGGCCGCGGAGGAGTTCGACGCGCTCGGTGGCGAAGGCATCCATGGGCGAATACCAGATCCATCCGTTGCGCACCGCGAAGCTGTTGCGGATGCCGCGGAAAATGAGCTGATTCTGCTGCGCGGGATCCGGGCTTTCCTCGCCCGTCACGAACCACTTCGACATCTCGCCAATGTCGACGACCGCGAGGTCCTCCATCAGCTGCGAATTCATGATCGAGATCGAATTCGCGACATTCTTCAGCTCCTGCACCGTGCGCAGGCCGGACGTGGTCTGCATGGACTCGTAGCCGATGTCCTTCTCCTCGGTGACGGTAAAGGTCGTGAGCTGAACGGCGTCGCCCTTGTCCGCTGGCGCCGCGGCGTTGACGGCCGGCTTGGTCGTGGGGCTGGGACTGGGTGCGGTCTGGGCCGAAAGGATGCCGGGAGCGGTCAGGCCCAGTCCGAAAAGGAAAGCAGTCAGGTGCGGACGACGAGGGAGCACGGTGCGAGTATTCACGGTGGTTTGGCTTGCGGGTCGGGTGTGGTCGGCGGCGGCGGGAGGGTTCCTGGTCCCGCGTCACCCAACGAATCGAGCCCCAGGCGGCTGGTCGGGCCGATGGTTGCCGAGTTGAAGGGCGGTTCAAGGCTTATTCCAGAGGGAGGGGGCGCCGGAACGCCCTCCGGCCGCGCTACCGTGAACTGGGTAAACGCGACCGTGGCCGGAACGCGGTGAAGCGCGCTTTGTGACCCCGACAACCGGTTCGCTCCGAGCCGGCCCCGATCGTCAGCAATCCTATCGTATCCATGGTCTCACTACGCGTTCTCCTCGTCGGAATCCTCGCGGGCGCCCTCGTTGGCCCCGCCGCCGCCCTCAACCTCACCCTGCCCGGAGTCGCCGCGGGCGAAGACTTCAATTCCCTCGCCACCGCCACTGGCAGCGCGATGCCCGCGGGCTGGGAGTTCAGCGAAAGCGGGGCGGGCGCCAACGCCACCTACGGGGCCGGCAACGGCAGTTCGTCCACGGGCAACACCTACAGCTTCGGCGCGACCGGCGGAACGGATCGTGCGCTCGGGTCACTGCGCACGAGTACGCTCGGCTCGATGTTCGGCTCAGTCATCACCAACCTGACCGGCGAGCTGCTCACCGAGCTCACGATCGAGTATGTCGGCGAACAGTGGCGACTCGGCGCAACCGGTCGCGTCGACCGGCTGGATTTCGCCTACAGTCTGGATGCGACGTCGATCATCACGGGCAATTGGCTGGAGCTCGATGCGCTCGACTTTGTCGGACCGGTGTCGGCGGGGGTGACGGGGGCGCTCGACGGCAATTTCGTGGAGAACCGCGTCCTGGTGTCGCACACCCTGACCGGGCTGGCGCTCGCCCCCGGCGCGAGCCTCTGGGTGCGGTGGAGTGACTTCGAGGCGAGCGGCTCGGACGACGGCCTGGCGATCGACGATTTCTCGGTGCGCGGAGTGGCGGGGGTGGTGCAGGCCGTGCCCGAAACGATGTCGACCGGGCTGATGGGGGCGTTGCTCACGGTCCTGCTGGTTGGCTTGCGTCGCTGTCGGACGACCAACGCCTGGCAGGCGTGAGCCTCCTCCTTGCGGGCACATCCGCGGTGGCGTGTCGTGTCGCCACGCCGCATCGGCCGTTCGCTCGGGGAGCGCGGCCGTCCTCGGCCGCAACAGGTCGGACTGCGGACGGGACGTCCGCGCTCCCAGGTTCCCGTGGTGCCCGAGCGGGGCGCTGCCTCAACCCGATGCGCTGATCTCCTTCAGGTCGGCGCGCACTTGCTCGTAGCTGGTGGCAAACGCCAGTACGGCCGGTTCGGGCTCGCGCTTCTGCACGCGGCACCATTCGCGATAGAGCGCCGGCCACCAGTTCTCGTGCTGCGTGAGTCCGGCGCGGCGATAACTGGCCCAGTCGATCAGGACGCGGGACCAGCACTGGTCGCCGTACTCGATCGCCTGGCGCGGGTCGCCGATCGCCTTCACGTACCAGTCGCGGCCGATCCGCGCGTGCAGGACTTCGTCGGCCCAGTCGTAGTCCTGCACCATCGCAGCGAAGGGATCGCCTGAAGCGACGCCCGTCTCCCATTCAAACCGCTTGCCGCTTTTCGGCATGAGGCCCTGCTCGATGAAGTAGAGCACCGCGTGGCGCTCGAGGGGGCCGAGCTGGGTGTTGAGGGCGAGCGACCAGGTGAAGTTCACGCGGACAAACCGGCGCCAGTCGACCCCGGCACGGATGAAGCCGATCTCGCCCATCATCGCGTGACGGGCTTCGTCCCATAGCTGGCGCGTCATGTCGACGGTGTAGGCCCAGGGCTGGTTTGTCGTCTCCGCGATGATCGACGCCATCATCTCGGGCACGTCGATTTCCCGCAGCCGCTTGTAGTACATCATGAGCGTCTTCACCTCGGCGGGAAACTGCTCGTCGTAGAGAAACGCCTCGGCGTGGACGCCCATGTTGTACGGATCGGGAAACCGTTCGTCGCGCCGCGGGCGCTTGTCGTAGGCGGGCGGCGAGGCCGAGTGAAGCCGGGGCGGCGTCGTGTCGCTCGACTCGTTGGCCCCGTCGAGGCTGCCGGCCAGCGTGAGCAGGTCGCGCAGCAGCACGAACCACGACGTCAGGTCGGCGCGCCGGGCCTGGGTGAGCATCGGCGGCACGGCCTGCCGGCCAAAGGCGATCATCTCGTCGACCTCGATCAGGGCGAAGCGACAGAGGCGAAAGCTCGGGTGGTCGACGAGCCGGTTCGTCCGGTCGATGTGAGCCTGCAGCGCGGTCCGCAGGGCCGGCAGGGCGTGCTCGTAGATGCCGGCCAGCAGGGCGCCGGTGTCCGGAGCAGCCAGGATCTCGTCGAAGAAGACCTCGAGGGCGGGATGCGGGACCACGTCGAGCCCGAGGGGCGGCTCGCGCATTTCGCCGACGCGCTCGCGCCACGCCTCCGCGTGCTCGGCGCAATAGTGGGCGTGCAGGCTGAACGCCATCTTCAGCTCGTAGACCGGCTCGGCGGTGAGGCGCTGGATGAAGATCTGGTGCAGGCGGCGGAAGGCCCAGTGGTGCCGCTTCAGGCGCGCCACGCACTCGTCGATCGAGAAGCCGATGCGCATGGCGTCCTCGAGCGTGGTGATCCCTGCCACCGGGGGCAGGTCGTGCAGGGGACGGTAGGTGGTCAGGGGCATGGCGGGGGAGAGGGTTCAGGACACAGGATACACTGAAAGTCAGGGCTCCAGACGGATCCGGACGACCACCCCGTCGACGAGGTCGATCAGCAGGGTGCCGACACCGCTGCCGGAGAGGTCGACGGTGCTTGTGGGGGCGCCGCGCGGAGTGCTGGTGACACCGCCGCGCACCGCGGCGGCGGTGATCTGCGTGCCCTCGTAGCGCGATCCGGTCTGCGTGGGCGCGATCGTCGCGGCGGAGGTCGTGCCGTACACGAAATTATGATACACCCACGTCTGGGTGTCTTCGCCCGCATTGGCCGGGCGCAGGATTCGGGAGGGCCGGCCCAGGGCCATGTAGACGTGTTGGTGGAGGAAGCCGACGTCGACGAGGCCCTGGCGGATTTTCTCCTGATCGACGGCACGGAGCGCGGCAAAGACCGCGGCGTGTTCCTCGATGCGGGCGACGCGCGGACTGGCGCAGCCGCATAGGGCGAGGGTGACTGCCGCGGCGCCGACCATGAAGGGAAAGGGCAGCATGGGGAGGAGGCCGCGACAGATTGAACGACCGCGGGGGCGGCGACCAGCCCGCAAAAAAAAGGGCGGCGCCCTGTGGCGCCGCCCTGAGAGCAGGAGGTTATTCGCTCCGGATCAGAACCGCAGCGTCGTGCGCAGGACCCAGTTGCGGGCCGGCGACATCGCGAACGAACCTTCGGAGTATTCCTCGTCGAGCACGTTGTAGACACCGAGCATCGCATCCACCCGGTAGCCGAGGACCTGGAACGGATAGCCGACCGTGAAGTCGAACACCGTGTAGTCGCCAGCCTGGTAGCCGCCATTGAGCGGGTTCCAGTCGACGGAGCGGGAGACGACCGTCTCGGACGAATAACGCATGCCGAGGCCGACGTTGGCGCCGCGGCCGATGCCGTTCACGAATCCATCGGCGAACGTGTACTTGCCGAAGAAGTTGAACCGGAATTCCGGCACGTTCTCCAGGCGGGCCTTGTAGTAGATGTCCGAGGCGACCTTGCCGGCGGGCGTCAGCGCATTGTAGGCAGCGGTGCCCGGCGCGGCGCGAGTGCGGTCGTACATCGTCTTGGCCGTCCACAACCAGGAGCCGTTGATGATCGCCTGGAAGTTCCGGCGCGGCGTCCAGATCACTTCGGCGGTGCCGCCTTCGATCCGGTTCTTCAGGTCGGTCGTGCGCCAGCGGAGCAGGCGGGTGTTGCGGTAGGGCGAACCGACCGGGAACAGCGTGGTGCTGAAGTTCAGCGGCTCCTCGATGTTCGACTGGCGGGCGCCGTCATCGAGCATCTGGTTCTCACGCTCGCCGCGGAACAGCGAGACCGTGCCGACGATCGAGCCGTCGGACTTCGACATCTTCGCGCCGACTTCCCAGTTCATGCCTTCCTCGTTCTTGATGACGTCGTAGACGCCACGGCTGCTGAGGACCTGCTGGAACTGTTGCAGCGACGTGATCGTCTGACCGAGGTAGCTGAACGACTGGCCGGGGGTGCCGCCGGCGCCGAAGGCGCGGGCTTCATTGTACCACAGCACTTCGTCGCCGACGAACAGACCGCCGACGCGACCGGAGTTGAACTTGAACGTCTTCGAGTTGGTGGCGTAGATGCTCAGGTCGCGGGTGAGGGCGAACGAGGCACCGGCCATCCAGGAGCTGCCCTTCTGGTCGCTGGAGAGACCGCGCTGGTAGCTGATCGAGTGACCCCATTGATCTTCCGGATACAGGTCCGGCCGGAGATGCATGTCCGGGAAGTAGATGTACCAGGGGTAGTTGTTCGGCTGATACTGGCCACGGGCCCAGCGCTTCTCCTTGCGGTAGCCGCCGAGGAACGTGAGCCGGTCCTTGAAGGCCGTCGCCTGCCAGTTGAGGTAGGCGGAGTGCTGCTTGTCCTTGTAACCATCGAGCGCGTTGCGGTCGGTCTGGTGGTAGACGCTGATGTCCGGATAGATCTCGGCTCCGGGATCGAAGTTCGAGTAGATCTGGCGCACCGGCTTGATGGCGCCGGCGCGATCGCGGATGACCTGGTTGACCGGGACGTTGCCGTGGTTGTAGATGCCCACGTTGGTGCCGCGGTAGTCGGGATTCGACGTCGTGTTGCGCGCGCCCGGCAGGAACGCCCACTGCGCTTCGGTGGCGAGCTGACCGCCGAGGAACTGCTGGTACGGATTGATCCGCTGGAAGCCGGTCAGCAACTTGTTCTTCACGCCGAAGAGATCCAGCTTGAAGACCGCGTCGATGTTGTGCGTCTGCGCGTACCGGTAGTAGCCGGACAGGTTGCCGGTGCCGACATTCCAGTGCACGCCGTCGGCGTACGGCGTCGTAATGGCGCCGCCCTGGCCGACCGAGTAGTTCTCGGATTTCTCCTTGAAGTAGTTGTACCGGACGTCGAGCCAGCTGAACGGGCTCATGTCCGCCGTGATCGCGAAGTTCTCGATCTCGTTTTTGAAGTTCGCGCCGCGGCTCGTGTAGTTGAAGGCCTTGTCCTTCACGAAGGCGCCGGAAGCGGTGGTGACGTACGCACCGCGTTCGACGCGGGTGTACGCGGGCAGCGCCCAGTCGCCGGTGGCGATGCGTTTGTTGTTGATGTACGTCGCGTACGCGAGCGTCGGCGTCGTGGTGCTTTGCACCACGTTCGCGGCGAGCCCGTTGCCGGCGTTGGCCACGATCGTGTTGGCGAGCGTCGCGGTCGAAGAGCCGTACTGGCCCGTGCGCGCGGCGTTCTGCCAGCCCGCGAAATCGCTGAAGATCCAGTCGTAATCATTCCAGCTGAACTGCTCGCGCATGGCCTCGACTTCGGCGGTGATCTTCACCTTGCCGCTGTCGAAGGGAACGAGCGCGATGGACGGATTGACGCTGATGGCGCGGCGGTATTCGAAGCGGCGCTCGCCCTGGGTGTCTTCCCAGGTGCTCACGACGCGGAAGGCCGCCTTCTTGCCGAGCCCGGAGTTGTGATCGAGCGTGACCTTCTGACCGGAGTTGTCGTTGATCTGACCGGACACCGCGGTGGCCGTCTTGCCGAACTCGGGCAGCTTGCTGATATAGTTGATGACTCCGCCGGGATAGCCCTGGCCGAAGAACACGGCCGCGGGGCCCTGCACGACTTCGACGCGGTCGATGTTTTCCGTGTTGTACGAGGTGTACCGGAAAACGCCGTTGCGCATGATGCTGTTCACGACGAAGCCGCGCAGCGTGAAGGTGCCCTGTGGCGTGGCCGAGTTGGCGGGCACGCGCATGGCGAACCGGGTGTCGCCGGACGCCGCCGCCGAGTAGCGGAACAGGTCCGTCAGCGAACGGGCATTGGTGTCGTCGATGAACTCGCGCGACAGCACCTGCACGTTCATCGGGATGTTCTGAATCTCCATCCCGATCTTGGTCGCGGTGAGCGCGTTCGTCTTGAGGTAGCCGTAGTCACGATCGGTCTTCACTTCGAACGGCGTCAGCGTCTGCACGCCTTCGTCCGTCTTCAGTGCCGTCGTCGACGCGGCGGCCGGCGCGGCGGGCCGGGCGGCGGGAGCCGCGGGGCCGCTGGCGGGCGCGATGGCCGGGGCGGTGACGCCGCGGGCCTGGAACTCCGCGAGCTGCTGTCGCAGTCGCGCGTTTTCTTCCTGGAGCCGGCGGACCGTCTCGGCGTCCGTTTGCGCGGAGGCAAACGGGGCCGCGATGAGGGCCGCCAGCGTGGCGGCCAGGGCACGCCTGGTCGCTGTTGCTGGGTTGGTCATATTACTCATGTTTGGGTTTGGGTAACGTTTCGATACGGGAAGCCGAAGAAGAACGGACCGGAGTCAATCGAGCGAGTGTCCGTTGGGTTGCGGTGGCCGCAGGGTCGGGGAGACCGTGATGCCGATCCGGCCGCGGGAGGTGCGGTTCTCGATCCGCCAGACCAGATGATCGACCACCTTGCGGACGAGCGTCGGCAGGTTGATGTCGATCGCCGCCGGCGAATGGTCGAGGTTGTGATAAATGACGGGATTGTAGTTGCCAAGGACCGCCTCGAAGTCGCGGCCGGGCCGCTTGCCGGCCTCCCGCAGGCGGCGGAAAAACGAGCCGCAGAAATGGTCGACTGGGATGTAGAGACCCGTGGCGCGCGGCACGCTGCCGAGCAGCGCGCGCACCAGCAGGTCGCTCTCGCTGTGGAGAGGGGCGATCTCGAGGTAACTGACACCCGGATTCGAGTGCCCGAGGATGCGGTGCACCGGAAGCTTCAGTTCGGCGGCGCGCTCGACGAACGCCTTCACCCGGCGGGCGACCGCGCTGTAATCGGGATCCGTGCTGATGACCGCGGCCACCTTGTGCCCCTGTTGCACGAGATACTCGGCCGCCATCCGGCCGTTCTCTTCATTGTTGGGCTCGACGTAGTCGCCCGCAAACGAGGTCGAGCGCCGCGTCATGAACCACACATGGGGCAGGCCGCCCAGCTTCGCGAGGCAGTCGGCCGCGGGCTCCATGCCCTGGATGATGAGTCCGTCGAGCTTCTCCGCCGCGAGCGCCGCCGGCAGCTGGTCGGGCGTGCTCGAAAACAGGACGCGGAGGTCGACCCGGTAGCGTGTATCCGTCGATTGGATCTGCAGGAGCTGGTCCTGAAACCAGTTCAGACTCGGATTGTTGGCCTTGGCCCCGACGAACCACACCCCGATCCGGCGCTGCTCCGAAAGCCGCGCCTTGGGTCCGCGGCGGCGGCTCAGCGGCGCCGGCACATAATTGTGCTCCTCCATCACGGACCGGATTCTCGCCAGGCTGTCCGGGGCAACAATCTGCGGCTGATTAATCGCCCGCGAGACGGTCGCGGGAGACACCTTCGCTTTCTTCGCGATCTCGGTGATCAGCATGGGGTGGGGGTCGGACTGAAAATTTCAGCAAACCGAATGAAATGGGTGCCAGACGGTCAAGCGCTATCCGCGCAGTGGGGCGGGGCTGACTCCCTGGGAACGCGGCCGCCCTCGGCCGCATCGTGATCGAGATGCGGCCGGGGACGGCCGCGCTCCCAGGGAGCCGACTCAGCGCCGCAGCGCCCGGCGCCAGGCCCCGAGCAGCTCCCGGCGTTCCCGGATGACCTCGGGCCAGGCGTGCGGGTCCGTGCTCACATGGTACCCGTGGCTCATGCCCATCTCGGGGCAGACCCACAGCTCGCCGCCCGGCCGGGGTCCGGCGAGCCAGCACGCGAAGAGATCCTCGACAAACGCCAGGTAGTCGCGGAACTCCGGGGTCAGCGCGCCCCGGCCATTCGTCACCGGCACCTGACAGTGCTGGCTGTTGAACGGCCGAAGATGGAACATCTGCGACGCCTGGATCAGCTTCGGCCAGGCCAGCAGGCGGCGCGAGTAGTCGGGCGGCAGCATGTGCTTGGAAACGGCGAAATGGGAATGGTCCCAGGTCACCGGCATCAGCTCGCCGGTCGCCCGCCGATACCGCCGGACCATTTCGTCGAATTTCTCCGGCGTCTCGGTCGACGTGTCACGGTGGGTTTCGATGTGCACCGCCAGGCCGAGCTTCCGCGCCTCGCGTATCAGTTTCACGGCGACGGGCGCGCTCCGGCTCGGCGGCGTGTCGTGGTTCAGCAGCTGGATGTTGATGAAACGCACCCCGGCGGCACGCTGGGCCCGCAGCCGCGGCAGCGCGTCCGCCACGCTCTTCGCATCGAAGCCGCTCATCAGCTGCAGTCCGAGCCGGCGCGCGACCGTCGCGATCTCCGGCGTGACATAGGCGCAGACGCCGTCGAAGCCCGCCTCGTGGATGGCGCGGAGCTTGCGCTCGACCGACCATTCGCGCCGAGGCGAAGGGTAGCCGATCATCGACCAGGTGGAGGCGCACAGGACGAGCCGCGGCGGGGAAACGCGATTGGGCATGGGAGCTGAAAAAACATGAAAACCGTTGTTGAATTTCAAGGTCGCGCGAGCTTATTCCAGCGCCTCCGTCGCGCCGGCCGAGTGGCGCGAGGTTTCCACCCCGACGCATGTCCCAACCCTTCGTTCACGGTGCCTCCTGGATCTGGTCCGCGGAAGGCACACACGCGGCGCCGCCTCCCGAGGCCTCGACTCCGTCGCACTATCAGGTGCGCCTTTTCCGGCGCCGCTTTCAGTCGGCGGGCGGAGGATCCGACCGGCTGACGGTGCACGTTTCGGCGGACAGCCGTTATCTTTTTTACTGCAACGGCCGGCTCATCGGGCGGGGTCCGGCCAAGGGCGACGTCAACCACCACTTCTACGAGACCTTCGATCTCACCGCGTGGCTGCGGCCCGGTACGAATGTGCTCGCGGCGCTCGTCCTCGACATGGCGCGCGTCGCGCACCGGCCCGCGCTGCTCGGGGCGCCGTGCTCGGTGATGACGTATGCGGGCGGTTTCGTGCTCGAGGGCGCCCTGCGCGGCCCCGGCGACGCGGCGGGGGAGGACCTGTCGACCGACGCGCGCTGGCAGGTCGCGGTCGACCGCGCCCACCGGTTTCAGAACGAAAACACGACCTTCGAGGGTTACCAGGGCTACTTCGAGCACCGCGTCGCGCGACTCGTGCCGGCCGGCTGGACCGGGCCGGGTTTCGACGACGCCGCGTGGCCGGCGGCGACCGTGCTGTACAAGGCGGAGCGGCTGGAGAACCGGCGGGACCCGACGAGCCCGTACGGACTCGTCCCGCGGATGATTCCGGCGCTCGAGGAGGAGCGCGTGGACGCGTTCGCCGACGCGTTCCTGCCCGGCGGAGGCGCCGCGCCGGCGGGCTGGAAGGAACTGCTGCGCGGCGGGGGCCCCGCGGTCACGATTCCGCCCCACACCTCGTTCGAGATTGTCCTC
>JAEUHA010000356.1 GCA_016793535.1 Opitutaceae bacterium
GCACTCCCTTGCGGACTTGCCTTTCCGACCTACCGCGGTCGCGCTTCTCGTGCCACGCCGCTCATGACCTCGCCCGACGACAACATGCTCGCGACGCTCGGCCGGATCGGCGCCGCGCCGCCGGAGGTCATCGAGCTGTTCGACTACCTCGAGGATACGCCGATGTGGATGAAGGACGAAGCCGGGCACTACGAGTGGGCCAACGTCGCGCTGCTGCTGAACTTCGGCGTGAAGACGCGCGCCGAGCTGATCGGCCGGACGGATTACGATTTCTGCGGCGAGGTGCTCGCCAACCAGTACCGGATCGACGACGAGCGCGTGCTGCGCGGCGAACGCATCCTCTCCCGCGTCGAGCTCGTCGGCCGCTTCAACCACACCGCCCGCTGGTGCGTGACCTCGAAGGTTCCGCTGCGCGACGCCGCGGGCCGGATCGTCGGCACCGCGGGCGTGACGCGCCCGCTGCCGCAGCCGGACGCCACCACGCCGGCGCCGAGCACGGCGAGCGCCGCCGGTTCGCCGCTGAGCGTCGCGATCCGCTACATCAGCCAGCATTACGCCGACCGCGTGACGAACGACGACCTGGCCCGCGTATGCGGATTGTCAGTACGGGCGTTCGAGCGGCAGTTCCAGGCCGCGTACAACGTCTCGCCGCACGACTACATCCGGCAGCTCCGCGTGCGCATGAGCTGCAGCGCGCTGGTGTTCTCGCGCAAGTCGCTGGCCGAGGTCGCGACCGAGTTCGGCTTCGCCGACCAGAGTCACTTCACGAAGGAATTCCGCCGCTTCATGGCCGAAACCCCGCGCGCGTACCGCTCGCGCTATCAACCGCGCTAGATTCCGGCCAGAACAGGCCGGAAAATCGGCCCACGGAAAACACGGAGCACACGGAAGAAAACGCCTTCGCTTCCGTGTGTTCCGTGGGCAGATCCTCACCTCACTCCAGCCCGAACACCGCCTTCGCGTAGTTCTCGACGCTGAACGGCTGCAGGTCCTCGGCCTGTTCGCCGAGGCCAATGAAATAGATCGGCAGCTTCAATTGCCGGTAGATGCCGACCAGCGCGCCGCCGCGACTCGTGCCGTCGAGCTTCGTGACCACGAGGCCGGTCAGCCCGAAGCTCTGGTGGAACACCTTGGCCTGCTCGATCGAGTTGCTGCCAAGGGAGCCATCGACCACCAGCCAGCGGTGCTGCGGCGCCGCGGGATCGTGCTTCTGCAGCACGCGCCGGATCTTCGCCAGTTCCTCCATCAGGTTGCTCTTCGTGTGCAGCCGGCCCGCGGTGTCCACGATCAGAAAATCCCGGCCGCGCGCCTTGGCCGCCTGCCAGGCATCGAACGCCACCGCGGCTGAATCCGCCCCGGTGTGACTCGCGACGATCTCGAGTTCGAGCCGCGTCGCCCAGGTCTTGAGCTGCTCCACGGCCGCCGCCCGGAACGTGTCGCAGGCCGCGAGCGTGACGGTCCTGCCCTCCTGCTTGAGTTTCCAGGCCAGCTTGGCCGAGGTGGTCGTCTTGCCCGAGCCGTTCACACCGATCATCGCGATGACGACCGGATTCCTGCCTCCGGTGGGCGGGGTGCCCTCGCTCCGCGAATCGCCGGGTGAGGGCACCCGGCCTACCTCCAGGCTTCCCTCCGCCCCTGCGAGCACCCGCTTGAGCACCGCCGCGCCGATCTCGGCGGCCTGGCGGCCCTGCAGGTCCTTGTCGCGCGCGTACGCCTGCTTGATCTCGGCGAGGATCTCATTGGTCGTCTCGACGCCAAAGTCGGCGGTGTAGAGCGCCTCCTCGAGCTCCTCCAGCGAGGCGGTGTCGATCTTGCGGCCGCCGAAGAGCCCGCGGGTTTTCGACGCGATCGCGGAGACGGTCTTCGCCAGACCCTCCTTGAATTTCTTGAACAGGCCGAACATGGCGGGCGACGGGGCGCGGGGCGCCTCAGGTCTGATCGGCCTTGCGCGCGTCCCGCCCCAACTGGTCCTTCAACCGGTCGAGGATGCCGTTGATGAACCGCTTGGAGTCCGCGTTGGAAAACTGCTTGGAGAGATCGATCGCCTCGTTGATCGATACCACCGGCGGGATGTCCTTGCGGAAGATCATCTCGAACATCGCAAGCCGGAGGATCGCGAGGTCGATCTTGGCGATGCGCTCAAAATCCCAGTTGTGGGCCAGGCCCTTGATCCGGCTGTCGATGTCGGCGACGTGCTCGATCACGCCGTGAATCAGCTCCTCGCCGAACGCGTAGTGCTCGCGCGGTCCCTCGCAATGGGAGAAGAACTCGCCCAGGTCCTCCGCGAGGTTCTTGGGCGCGTTGATGCTCCACGCGTACAGGTACTGCAGGGCGGCGACACGGCCGTCGCGCCGCTGGACGAAAAGGGCTTTGCTCATCGCGAAAACCTCCGGCGCAGCGCCGCCATCTCCAGCGTCGCCGCCGCAAACTCGGCGCCCCGGTTGATCCGGCCGACGCAGCGCGCGCGGGCCTGGGCCAGCGAATTCACCACGATCACGCCGTTGATCACCGGCACGCCGGTCGTGAGCGCGACCTGCTGCAACGCATGCGAAACACTCTCGCCCACCATCTCGTGGTGATTCGTGTCGCCCGCGATCAGGACCCCGAGCCCCACCACGCAGTCGAGCCGGCCCCGCCGCGCCAGCGCGTGCGCCGCCCACGGCACCTCATGCGAGCCCGGGACGCGGACGATCGTGAGATTCGCCGGCTTCACGTTCGCCGCCCAGAGGCCTGCGACCAGCCGCTCCAGCAGCCCGCCGACCAGCGCCGGATTGAAACGCGCCGCCGCGACGCCGATGCGGAAAGCGGCACCGTCGATGGCAGGCGATTGAGGCGAATCCAGACTCATGGTGACACTCGAAACGGAGGGATGAAAAACGCGAACGGTTACTTCCTCGCCGAATTCCGGAATCCGCAATCCGAAATCCGCACTTTCAGCCGGGGCAATTCAGTTGAGCGAGGCGGGTTGAGGGGTGAGAGCCAAACCAAACGATCGGCAGCCGTTTCCCAGGCGCTTGCGGATAAACCTGCTCGGCAGATCGGTCGCTCAATGCGCAGCTTCAAGCTCTCACCTGCACGGTTCCGTCTCAGAGCGCCACCTGCTCGACGATCTCGAGCCCGTAGCCGTCCAGGCCGACCACCCGGCGGGCGCTGTTGGACAACAACCGGATCCGGCCCAGTCCGAGCGCCGCCAGGATCTGCGCCCCGATCCCGTAATCGCGAAAACTCATCGGCGGGCCATCGCCCAGCTTGCCGTCCAGCGTGCGCAGCAAGGTCTCGCCCGGATTGGGCGACTGCATGTAGAGCACCACGCCGCGGCCTTCGCGGGCGACCGCGGACAATGCCGACTTCAGCATCTGGTGACCGGGCAGACCCTTGGCCAGGAAGAGATCGCTCAGCAAATTCTCGCTGTGCACGCGCACCAGCGTGGGCTCGGGCCCGAGCGTCCCCATGGACAGCGCCAGGTGGTGCCGGCCGTCGAGCTGACTGCGGAAAACGTGCAGCGTGAAGTCGCCGTACTCCGAGGCAAACGGCCGGGTGGACACGCATTCGACCAGGTGATCGCGCCGCGCCCGGTACTCGATCAGCGCCGCGATCGAAATCATCGTGAGGCCGAACTTCGCCTTGAACTCCACGAGTTGCGGCAGCCGCTGCACGGTGCCGTCGTCGTTCACGAGCTCGCACAGCACGCCCATGGGGGAGAGCCCGGCCATGACCGCCAGGTCCACGGCCGCCTCCGTGTGTCCCGCGCGCTCCAGCACCCCACCCGGCCGCGCCCGCAGGGGGAAAACGTGACCCGGCTGCACCAACTCGTCCGGCCGCGTGGCGGGGTCCGCCAGGAGCCGGATCGTGCGGGTCCGATCATACGCGCTGATCCCGGTCGTGATGCCTTCCGCCGCATCGACGCTCACGGTGAAATCCGTCCGGTGCGACTCGCGATTCCGCGCCACCATCGGTCCCAGGCCCAGGCGCCGGAGCTGGGGCTCCACCGTCGGCACGCAGACGATGCCGCTGCCGTAGCGGATCATCATGTTGACCGTTTCCGGCGTCACCTTCGACGCGGCCATGATCAGGTCGCCCTCGTTCTCCCGGTCCTCGTCGTCCGTGACAATCACGAGCTTGCCCGCGGCAATGTCGGCAATCGCGGCCTCTACGGTGTCAAACGGCGGCTGGGTGGACGGACTCATGCAAGGAAAGAGGCGGGGAACGTCTCGCAGGCCCCGCAGGGTGTCAATCAGCAGGTCGGGCCGGTTGCGGTACAGATGAACACGGCAGGAGCGGCTTTACGCCGCGACCGAGCGCGCGATCGATCATTCCGTCGCGGCTGGAAGGGCGCTGCCCAAATCAGGCCTTGAAGTCGATCACGTGGGTTTCGACCGCCTTGTCCTCACCCGTCTCGGACTTCTTCATGAGGGTGATGAACAGTTTGAAATTGTAGGGCGGCCGGACCGCACGACCTGCGGTGAGCGATTTCCCGTCCTCACCGACGTTCAGCACCAGGCGCTCCTGACCCGGCTTGTTTTTCGGATCCCAGCGCAAAAGGGCCCGCACCACATCGGGCGCAATCGGCGCCTTCTTCTTGTCGTAGAAGTTGATCTTGAACGACGCGCCGACGATCTGGACCCCGAGGTAGCCGAGTTCACCGCGCGAAATTTCCATGCCCTCGATCTTCGGCTCGGGCGCCTTCTTGGCCGGAGGCGCCGGCGTGGCCTTGCCCGCCACTCCGGTCGTCGCCTTGGCCTTCGTCGCCGCCGGAGCCGTTTGCGCGGGCGCCGACACGGCGAACGCCAGCGTGCAGACCAGGACGGGCAGGAAGGTTCTCATCCCGATAAACTACGGTCACGGAGCGAGGGGCGGCAAGCGGCCGGCGGCGCCGGGCGTCGTTTTCGTTCGGTTTTGACGCCCGCGTCCGGCCGCCCTACGTGTGCCGGCACCACATGCCGAATCTCGACCACCTTTTCGCCAACAACCGGAATTGGGCCGAAAACATCCTGCGCCAGAAGCCCGACTTCTTCCTCAAGCTCTCGCGCCAGCAATCCCCCCGCTACCTCTGGATCGGCTGCGCGGACAGCCGGGTTCCGGCCAACGAAATCGTCGGCCTGCTGCCGGGCGAGATGTTCGTCCACCGCAACGTCGCCAACGTCGTCGTCCACACCGACCTCAACTGCCTCTCCGTGATGGAATTCGCCGTGGAGGTGCTGAAGGTCGAACACATCATCGTGGTCGGTCACTACGGTTGCAGCGGTGTGAATGCGGCGCTGCACCGGGATCGGATCGGGCTGGCCGACAACTGGCTGCAGCACGTCCAGGACGTGCGGCACAAACACGAGCGCAAGATGGAGTGCATTTCCAGTGACGGCTCCGCCCGGTGCGACCGGCTCTGCGAACTCAACGTCATCGAACAGACCCGCAACGTCTGCCGGACCACCATCGTCCGCGACGCCTGGCTGCGCGGCCAGTCCCTCGCCGTCCACGGCTGGATCTACGGCCTCAAGGACGGCCTCGTGCGCGACCTCAAGTGCACGGCCACCAGCCCTGAAACGGCGAAAGCCTCGTATCAGTCGGCCTTGGACGCGCTGTAGCCGCGCCGCCGCGCGACAGCGCGGCAGCGCGGCAGTTGAGAGTTCAGAGTTGAGAGTTGAGAGACCAGACACGACCTCTACACTCCGCGATAACGACGCGATCGATTGCTGAGTTTCTCCGTCTCTCAACTCTCAACTCTCAGCTCTCAACTCTCAACTTCTTCGCGCCTTAACTTCCGCCTTCAACCCCTTCCACCGCGCCAGCCGGTCCGCGATCTTCGCCTCCCAGCCGGCGGTCTTGGGGGTGTAAAGCGTGAGCGGGCGTTCGAGGAAATCCTGGCCGCTGATGTTCTCGGGGAAGTCGTGGGAATACGCGTAGTCTCGCCCCTGACCGAGGCGTTTGTTCGCCTCGCCCGACTTGCTGCGCAGCGCGGCGGGAATGGTCTGCACCGGCGCGTTCTTCAGCGCCGCGTGCGCTTCGCCGAGCGCGAGGGTGGCGGAATTGCTCTTCGGCGCCGTCGCGATGTAGAGGGTCGCATGCGCGAGGGTGTACTCGGCCTCGGGCAGCCCGATGAACTCCACCGCATGGTGCGCCGCGACCGTGAGCGGCAGCGCCTGCGGGTCGGCGAGACCGACATCCTCGCTCGCCAGGATCACGAGGCGCCGCGCGATGAAGCGCGGGTCCTCCCCGCCCGCGAGCATCTTCGCCAGCCAGTACATCGCGGCGTCCGGATCACTCCCACGGCAGCTCTTGATGAACGCCGAGATCGTGTCGTAGTGCTCGTCCTCGTCGGCATCGTAGCGAATCCGCCGCTCCCGCGCGAACACCTCGAGCTCCGCCTCCGTGATCACGCCCTGCTCGGGCAGCCCGAGCGCGAGCACCTCGAGTGAGTTCAGGGCCCGCCGCAGGTCGCCGCCGCACAGCAGGGCGAGATCGGCGAGCACTTTCCCGCTCGCGGTGACCCCGCGCCCGCCCAGGCCGCGTTCGGCATCCGCCAGCGCCTGCTTCAACACCGCGACCACCGCCTCGGTCGACAACGGCTCCAGCCGGAACAGGTGACTGCGCGAGAGCAGCGGCGGATTGACGTAGAAACCGGGGTTGTGGGTCGTCGCGCCGATGAGCCGGACGTTGCCCTCCTCGACGTCCGGCAGCAGCAGGTCCTGCTGCGACTTGTTGAACCGGTGGAGCTCGTCGATGAACAGGATCGTCGCCGCCTCGGGCCGCTGCCGGGCGGTCGCGAGGATCTGGCGCAGTTCGGCCACGTTCGACATGACCGCGTTCACGCGCACGAAACGGCTGTTCGTTTCCCGCGCGATCGCCTCGGCGATGCTCGTCTTGCCGCAGCCGGGCGGCCCGTAGAACAGCAGCGACCCGAAACGATTCTGGGCGACGAGCCGCGGCAGCAGGCTGCCGGCCTTGAGCAGGTGTTCCTGCCCGACCACTTCCGCGAGCCGCCGCGGACGCATCCGGGCCGCGAGCGGCTGCGTCGCGCGCCGTGCGCCCATCGCGTCGGTCGCCGCGCCCGGGGAGTCCGGGGTCGGTTCGGCGCCGAAGAGATCGGGTTGTTCGTCGGTGGGCATGGCTGAACCCGAGGTCACTAGCCTAGCCCGCCGCAGAAGCGGAGAAAATTCCCCCCTGGGAGCGCGGCCGCCCCCGGCCGCCCTACCCCGATTTCGCATTTCCTCACCTTTTCGCCGCGGCCGCCCTCGGTCGAGAATTCCGCCATGCCCCATCGCAGCCTCGGCCACCGGGCCCCGTTGCTCTGGCTCGTCCTGCCGTTCATCGCGGGCCTGGTCCTGGCCAAGGTGACGGGCAATCGGCTCATCGTGCCTCCGCTCCTGCTGGCGCTCGCCACCGGCGGCCTGGCCCTCTGGAGTTCGCGCCGTTCGTTCCGGTTTTGGGCGCCAGCCGTGGGACTGACGCTGCTGCTCGCCGGGCTGGCGAGCCATCCGCTGCACCGGGTGCGGCTCGACGCGTGGGACGCGCTGCCGCCGCGCGAAGCGCATCTGCTCGTGCGGGTGGAGCGCGGGTTCGCGCCGGGAGACGCGCGGCGGGCGGCGGGACTCGGCACCATCGTCGGCACCGATCTGCACCTGCGCGAACTCGTCGGCCAGCGGCTTTATTTTTCGCTGCAACTGCCCGCAAGCCAGGCGCCGCCGATCCGCGGCGCCGTAGTGGACACGCTCGGGGTCCTGGTGGCGTTGCCGGAGCACCCGCCTTTGGAAACGTTCGACGGTTTCCTGGTCGGCGCCGGCATGACCTTTCGCCTGACTCGCGGCCGGATCCTCGGCGAAGCCCGGCCCGCACCCGCCCTGCAGCAGGCCTATGCGCGGCTCGCCGCGTTTTTCTCCGCCGTGCTGGGCCGCGGCATCGAGGAAAAACGTCCGCCGCTCGCCGGGCTCCTGCGCGCCATGATGCTCGGGGCAACCCGGGAGCTCAGCGAAGAGCAGCATGCGCTGTTCATGCAAAGCGGCACGATGCACTTGTTCGCGATCAGCGGACTGAACATCGGCGTGATTGCGGGCGCCCTGCAGGCGTTGCTCCTGCTGGTGCGACTGCCGGCCTGGCCGCGTTTCCTGATCGGCGCGGCGTTGCTGTGGGTCTTCGTCGAAACCACCGGAGCGTCTGCCTCGGCCGTGCGGGCCTTTGCGATGGCGGTGTTCGTCCAGGTGGCGCTGGTGCTGCGGCAACCCGCCAACGTCCTCGCCGCCCTCGTGCTCTCCGCCTTCGTGGTGGTGCTGGTTTCCCCGCTGCAGGTGTTCAGCGCGAGCTTCCTCATGAGCTACACGATCGTCGCGGCGCTGCTCACGTTCGGTCTGCCGCTCAGTGAAGCGTGGCTCGAACGGTGGTCGCCCTGGCGCGACCTGCCGCGGCCCGCGTGGCGTCCGTGGCAGCGGCTCGTCGCGACGGCCTGGCGGCTCACGGTACCGGCGATCGCGATCGGCCTCGCGACGACTCCCGTCAGCCTGCTCACCGGCGTGCAGTACTTCCAACTGCTCACGCCAGGCTCACTCCTGACCAACCTGCTGCTGATCCCCGGGGCGATGATCGTCACTGTCGGCGGTTTCGCCTCGCTCGTGTGCGGCCTGGCTGGCTTCGACGGCGGAGTCGTGCTCTGCAATCACGCCGCCGCCCTGGTGCTGTGGCTCATCGAGCAGGTGGTCCGGCTCAGCGTGGAGTGGCCGGGGGCGTTCGTGCCCGCGCGCTTCGTCGCTGGCTGGGTCGGACCGGTGTCACTCACCGTCCTCCTCGGCACGCTGTTCGCCGGCTACGCCACGAACTGGAGCGCAAACCGCGGCGGCTGGTGGCCGCCGGTCGTCGTCGTCGGCCTCACGCTGCTCTTCGGCCTGGAGTACCGGTAGGAGCGGCTTCACGCCACTCCTACATTTTCCGTGTCTTCCGGGTAATCCGTGGGCAAACTCCGGCTCATGAAAAGCGCCTACGAACTCGCGATGGAGCGTCTCGACAAGTCCGACCCGTCGGCCCGCACGCCGCTGACCGCGGAGCAGAAAGCCCGGCTCGCCGAAATCGACCGCGTCTACAAGGGCAAGCTGGCCGAGCGGGAGATCTTCCTGCAGAAGCAGCTCGAGGAGGCGTTGTCCGCGCAGAAGTTCGAGGAGGTGGAGAAAATCCGCCAGCAGCTCAACAGCGAGAAGGCGCGCTTCGACGAGGATCGCGAGGCCGAGAAAGAACGCGTCCGCCGCGGCAAGTAAAGGGGAGAGCAGCGCGTCCTCTGGGAGCGCGGACGTCCTCGTCCGCTCATCGCACCGTG
>JAEUHA010000359.1 GCA_016793535.1 Opitutaceae bacterium
CCCAGTGGATCGGCCCCTCCGCAACGTGGGTTCTCCACCGTGGCGCGCGCACCTTCACCGCCCGCTTCGACTCCGCGGGCGCGACTGCAGCGGCACGCGCACAATCGCGCGGGGCGCTGGCTCTGTGCGGGTGACCGAAATCGCGTTGCGAAGGCATAGATTACGCTCAAGCTCGCCGCCCAGGCCGAAGGGAAGCAGATCCACGCGCGGCGGTTCGCCGCCGCCCGGACATTTGCAGACTGGAAGCCTCCCCCTCCTTCTTCGCTCCATGTCATCCTCTGTCCTGCTCCCCTCAGGCCGGTGGCTTGCCTGCAGCCTGCTTCTCGCGTGCGCGTTCATCGTCAAGACGCCATCCCAGGCCAGCTCGCTGCCGGAGACCACGCCGCTGCGCAACCTCGTCGGCAAGTTCACCAAAGAGCGCGCCGGCCCGCCCGCGCCGGCCCCAACTCCGCAGCCGTCCGCCCCGGTCCCGGCGCAGCCGGTGATCCAGCGGGCCGTCGAACCGGCGGCCACCGCTGTATCCGCGGTTCCCCTACCTCAGGCGACCGCGAAGCCGGCCGGTGGCCGCAAGCCTTCGCCACCGCTGACGAGCCTCCCCGCGCCAAAGGCCTCCGGGCCCTTGAAGATCCTCCTGGTCGACGACGACGAGTCGTCGAACAACGTCGGCGGCAACACCGGCGCGGTCCAAAGCTCCGACGAGGTCTTCCGGGCACTGGTGGCCGCGGCGGTCGGCGGCAAGGCCGACGCCTGGGCGGCGGACGTGGTGAAGAGCCGCGCGAACGGCCCGGGGATCGAGCGGCTGCGCGGTTTCAACGTCGTGATCTGGTACACGGGTGCGAGCTACGGCAGCGGCAATGACACCCTGGGGCGGGAGGACGAGAAGACGTTGCGGCGCTACCTCGAGGAGGTCGGCGGCTCGGTCATTCTCATCTCCCCCGGCTATGTGAACAACCTCGTCTATGGGCAGTCATGGACCGCGGCGGAGCACCCGTTTCTCAAGGAGGTGCTCGCGGTGAACGGCTGCTACGGCCTGGCGCAGCGCGGCGCCCCCGGCACCGTGAAGGCGCACGACGGCGCACAGTACGCGGTCGAACATCCCGGCGCGGCGGGCGGGGCCGTTTTCAGCGTGGTGAATCCCGACGGGGCGGCGATCGTGTTCACGTCGCCGCTGCGCACGAGCTACGTTAACCAGGAAGGCGAGCTGCCGGTGGCGGTGGCAAACGCCTATGGCCAGGGGCGCGCGGTGTATGCGAGTTTCCCGCTCGAGAATATTCCCGAGAAGGAGCGGACGAAGGCGTTTGCAACGCTGCTCGAAGCGGCGGTGGGCAAAGGGCGCGCCACGGGGCCGGCACCCAGCGCGGGCGCGGGCGAAACACGGCAGGAATTTTCGGTCCTGGGCAACGACACAACCCTGTTCACCTTCACCGCCTCGCAGCCGGGTCCGATCCGCCTGCAGGTGCAAGCGCGGGGCAAGCCGATCACGGTGACCGTGCACCACCCCGATGGCCGCAAGCAGGAACACACCGGAGCGGGAGCGTTTTCAGTCCAGAACCAAGTCACGGCGCAGGATCTGGCCCAAGGTCACGTCTGGGGCGTCAGCGTCAGGGCCGCGGAAAAGACCGCCGACGCGCACCCCGTGGCCACCGGCACGATCGCGGTCACCCACCCTCCCGGCGATCCGGTGGCGGTCCAGCGGCAGACCGACCAATACGCACCGCGCACGGCGTCGATTCGGCAGCGGCCGGTCGTGAAGATCGAATCGCCCACCGCGGCAGCCCTGCGCCAGATCTCCCAGGCGCCCACCGCGGCACCCGCCACGATGGAGCGGACCCCGGTTGCACGCACCGCGACGCCGCCGATACAGCAGATCACCTCCGTGGTCGAACCGACACCCACTGCGGTCGTCGGAACGGCGGCGGGCATCGTGCCGGGCGTGGTCTCGACGGTCCAGTTCGCGGGTCCGGAGCCCATCGTGCGGTTTGGAGCACCGAAGGGCAGCGCCGGTGCCACGCTGAAGATCTGGGGCAAGGACCTGTGTCCTCCGGGCACGGGCGCGGGCCGCGTGATGGAGCAGCCCGCGTCGTTTCCCGCCGAGATGCGGATCGTCTGGAATCAGCGCGAATTCGTCGTGCCGCTGAAGGCGTGGGAAACGTTTAGCGGGTGGAAAAATCCCTCCACCAACGAGACCGAGGACGACGAGACCCGATACCAAAAATACATCGACGGACAGTATTATGTGGGGGCGCTGCGCCATGTATACTTCCGCGGCTACGAGGCGGTGCTGCCCGATATCGGGGTGCTCGACGACTCCTTCGCGAGCGTGACGATCAAGACCACGGATGGACGGCGCTCCAAGGCTTACGACTTCAAGTTCGAGCCCATCCGCACCACCGCGACGATCCGGCTGCCGATCGTCAACGGACGCCTGGTGGACTCGAAACTCGCGGCCAGCTATCCCAACGCCGACATCTCCAAGGGCACCATCCGTCGCGACTCGCTGGTCGCCGGCTACGAGGGCGAGGATGAATTCTATCTCACGACTCAGTTGAAGAATGGCTGGAAGGTCACCCGCATCGATATCGCCGTGGATGAGCACTATGGTGGGGCGCGGATCGTGGAAAGCCATCTGGGCACCGCTACGCTCTATACGAAGGTAAAATGGGAGATCATCTTCGTCTTTCCGCCGCTCACCGACCTGGATTACGTGACCTACGATCTCCACTTCCACCTGAGCGGCCCCGTCGGGCAGCCCTTTCTCTAAACGTCCGCCCTGCTCCGATCGGCTTTCCTCCCGCGCATCCCTTTCCCCCATGGGCACCCGCACCTCTTCGCAGCGCTTCGGCGCACGCCTCCTCGTGATCGTGGCGTTGGCCACGTTCGCCCCGCTCTTTGCGTCCGACATCCCGGCCCCGCCCCGCACGCCCCTTGACGGCCTCGTGCGGCGGTTGACCTCGCACCGCGCGGTGCAGGGCGCGGCCAAGCCGGCCAAGGCGGACTTGTTCCGCCCGGAGTTTCGTTTTCAACCCACGCGCGACTGGATCCTGTTGCCCGAGCTCGCGCGGCAGCTCACGACCAACGAAACCGAGCGCAAGGCGATCCTCGACCTGCTCGACCAGGGGGCGCGGGAGGCGCGCCGGTTGCTTGCGGCGGAGGCGGAGGGCGCCGACCGCGATGTGGCGGCGGCGACCACGCTCTTCATTTCGCGACTGTGGTCGCTGACCCGGCAGGTGGAGGCGTCGGAGGAGGCGACCGACGCGCTGCACGCGCAGATCGTCGGCGCGTTGTCCGGTCCGGAAGTCGCCACGATCAGCAACGCGGACAAGCAGCGTTACTGGGAATTCTGCCTCGGGTTCCAGGTCTTCCTGATGGGCATGAAGGAAATCGCCACCGAACCGGCCGCGCACGAGGACCTGCGCAAGGTCGCGGCGGTGGGCTTCGAGTCGGTCGTCGGCGTGAGCCCGCACCTCGTCGATCTGGGACCCCAGGGATTGGTGGAGCGCGCGGGTCTCGACGAGGCCGCACGCCGACTCCGGAACGAGCCGAACGTATCTCAGACGTCGTCCGGCACCGTCGTCCGGGCACCGTCCCCGCCGCCGGCGCCGGCCTCAGGCCCTGCCCTCTCCGCTCTCACGTATTCGGCGCCCGCCGGTTGGCAGCGCGACGAAGCCGGTGGGGCCGTGATCTTCCGCGCCACGCTGCGGGACGTGGACGATGCGGGGCGGCCGCAGGCCGACAGTTCCGCGCAGCATGCCGCGTCGATCTTCGTGCTGCCACCGCGGCCGACGCGCGGCGGTGCGCAGGCAACGTTTGAAGCGGCGTGGAACGAGCTCTTCGAGGCCTATGAACACGGGGACACCCTCGTTCACTATCGTTCGCACCTGCGCAGCGGTCTCGTCATCCATTTCATGGGAAGAATTCTCGCGCGGAAGAACGCGCCGTCGAACGTGCCCGGGCACTACGCGGTGCTCTATCTCGTCGACCTTGGTGGCGGACGGGTGCAGCCGATCTTCGCCATCGCGGTGCCCGACAACTCGGCCTTCGGCATGAACGTGTTCAAGGAGTCAGCGGCGCACCGGGCGATCGCCTGGCCGCTGGCGGCCTTGCTCGAGTCGCTCCAGCCGGTCGGTGGGAAAGGCACGTACGCCGGCCGTGGATACTTTTCGCCGGACGAGCTGCACGGGGACTGGGTGCAATCGACCAGCGCCTTCGGCGGCTTCTACGTCAATTCCGCGACCGGCGCCTCCGCCGGGGCGGCGATTCACTCTGCGGGCGGCACGTTTCGCCTCAGCGCGGACGGAACCTACGAGTACTCGCTGGCGTTCTCCACCTACAGCCCGCAGTCCGGCCGGACCTCGGGTTCGGAGCGACATTCCGGCCGCTTCAGGTTGAATGGCGACGCCGTACTCGTGGAGCCGACGACGACGCTGCGCACGCCGTTTACCTACTGTGCGGTCGGGGTCGGCACCCGCCGGGTTGCCGGCGGCACGAAGCGCATGTTGGTCATGGTGTCGGCCGCCAAGGAGGGCGATTTCCGAGCCCCGCCGGCCGTGCCCAACTGGGACGCCTACGAAGGTGGCGTGATGCACTGGTACCAGGAAAAATAGCCCACGGCCGAGGCGCGGGTTGAGCTGTGACCCTTTACCGGCCGTTTCGCCGCGCCCCGGCGCGATCCAAGAGGGCCTGCTTGCTACTTGTCTCAAAGCCGACCGACACAGATCGGCCCCACGGTGGCGCGAGCATCCTGCTCGCGTGATCGGCAAAGGCGAACCGGCCTTACCCGTGGGCAGGATGCAGCGCAGCCCAAAGGGGTCATGTTGGGCTTGCCCCGATTCCTCGGACACGAGGTTCGAGGAATCGGGGCAAGCCCACCATGACCCCTTTCAGGCCCAATCGGCGGGAAGAACAATTACGGCGCCCTCCCCGGGACAACCCGCCAAAATCAGCGTGCAGCGGACTGACCCGTTTGGCCGCCCCCTCGCGACTGCGTGGCGACACTCACTTCACCTTCGCAAATTGCTTCTGGAAGAACTCCAGCATCTCGGCGTTGACGTTTCGGCCTTTGGCGTCGGGTTGGTAGACAAAGACGTTCTCGATTTTGAGTTCGTCCATCTTGGCTTTGAGGTGCCGGCCGAAATTCGGGTGGTGAATGCCTTGGCCGGGACGAGCGCCGGCGGGGAGCGGGCCGTCGGCTTCGTTGTACACCATGAAGAGCGGCGGATCATCCTTCGTCAGGTGGGTGATGGCCGAACCTTCGTCGTAAAGTTTCTGCATCTCCGGCGTCGGATGCAGCGCCTCCTCGGCATTACGCACGCCGTAGACTTTGAAGATTGACGGATGCTCCCAGGCCCGGCCGCCGATCAGTTCCTTGATCTTGATCGGATCGTAGGTGCCTTGGCCGCCGAACGTGCCTATGGCCTGGATGCGCGTCGATTCCCGCTTGATCGGGTCAGCGTTTTTCGAATCGGCGAGGTCGTCATGGAAGCCGATCCACATCGAGATGCCCGCTCCGGCAGAACCGCCGAAGCAAGCGACTCGTTTCGGGTCGATGTTCCACTCCTTGGCTTTGCTGCGCAGGAACTGGACGGCGCGAGCTCCGTCATGCTGTGGGGCCGGGAAGATGACCTCTTTGCCATCGACGAAGCGGTAATGAATCGCGGCGACACTGATGCCCGCATCGCGGAACATCTTCACCTGAGCGGGAGCGAGGTTCTTGCTGCCACCCACAAACCCGCCTCCGTGAATGTAGATCACCAGCGGCGTTCCGCTTCCGGCGGACTCGGCCTTGGCCTGGTAGAAATCGAGTACGTTTCGTTCGGCCGGGCCGTATCTCACGTCGCCGTACGTCGGCTTCTCCGCTTTCGCTTTTTCCTGCGACCACGCGCTGCCGCAGACCAGGATAACGGAGAGTAATCTTGTGAGTGCTCGTGCGATCGGCTTCATGGCGATTTTCCTGGGACAAGTTGATTGGTTCCGCAAACAAGGTTTTCCAAAGTGGCGCGAGCATCCTGCTCGCTTGATTGGGAAAGGCGAACCGGCCTTACCCGGGGGAAAGGATGCCCTCGGCAACGGTGGAAGTCCTCATGGGATTTCTGCGCTCTGGCATCCGATACTCTCGAGTTGATGGCCTCAAATGCACCGTGCACTGGCCTGAACCCGTCCGACCGCGCATCCCGTCCGGCCGCGCCCTAATCCTGTCTATCCTGTCCATCCTGTCCAAAAAAACAAAGACAGGATGAACAGGATTCACAGGATTAGGAAATCAGTGGCTCTCGGGCTCCACGAATCGGTCCGAGTGAAGTGCGCATAGTGCCCAGCGCGAGCGTGCAGCTCAGCGCCCCGCCCTTCCCCATCGATCTCCAGGTACTCGCAGCCCCCGCCGTTTGACGACCCGCCGCGCCTCGCCAAACGTAGGCGGATGTCGCTGCTCACCATTGTCCCGCCGATGCCTGGCGCCGAACGCCGATTCAAGCCGTTTGTCGATTTCGTGCAGGCCGCCGGCTGGGAGACCGAATTTGTCCGTCTAGCATGGGAAGGCTCACAGCCGAACTTCGACTCGCACGCGCTCTTCCCGCAGGTCGACGCACAGACCGCCGGCAAAGTCGTGCTGGGATTCTCCCTGGGTGCGCTCTACGCGCATCTGGGCGCGGTGCGTGCGCGGCACCTCATTCTCGGCTCGATCTCGCCGTTCTTTCTTGAGGATGACGACGAACCGCACCGCTGGAGGATCTCCTATCGCGCGGGCAACGCGGACACCCCGGCCGACGTGCTGGTGGGCGCCACGGAAGATGCGCAGATGCATCGCCGCGCGGCCGCCGTGCGCGATTTCTACCGTCACTGCACGTACACCGTGGTTCAAGACGCCGAGCACGAACTCTGGCACCCCAATTACCTGCAGGCGATCAAGGCCGCCCTGGACCGTCTTGGCACCCGGGCCACCGCGCCGACCTGAAGGGCGCGATCCCAGAGGATCTGCCTGTTACTTGTTTCAGAAGCCGACCGACACGGATCGCCATGGCTCTACAGCACAAAGCCGCCCGCGTTGCTGTAACAGGTAACAGCCAGACCCCGTCGGATCGGCCGCGCCCTCATCCTGTCTATCCTGTCCATCCTGTCCAAAAAACAACGACAGGATGGACAGGATTCACAGGATTCGGGAAACCGCTTTCACCGCGGACAACCTAGGTCGGCTTTCCTGTTTTCATCCGTGTTATCCGTGAAATCCGTGGTCAACGGTTTGGCAGGATTGCGTCTAGAATCCCCACGGCCCGCGTGCAGTCTTGGAACTATCAGCGCAGCTCAGCGCCCTGCCCTTCCCCATCGATCTCCAGGTACTCGGCCGGGACATGCTCGGTCAGCCAGACGCCGTTCT
>JAEUHA010000404.1 GCA_016793535.1 Opitutaceae bacterium
CGGCTCGACCCGCGTGCGGCTGCGAGGCCGGAAGCAGGGCGATTTTCTCCGGCGCGAATTCGAGTTCCACGCCTGCAACGACTGCGGGTTCATGATGGTCGAGCCGTTCTCCGGTTTCGAAATCTACAACGACGCCTACTACCGCGGCGCCGGCCCCGATCCGTTCGTCGACTACGAGGCCGAGTACAACGACTGGAAGCGAAGCGACCGGATGCTGGAGTTCGACGACCTGGCGCGGATCGCCGCGACGTGCGTCGCGGCGGAAGCAGCCCCGCTGCGGCTCCTCGATTTCGGCTGCGGTGCCGGTGGCTTTCTGAAGTACCTCCGCGCGCGCGGCGAACTGGCGGGGCGTCCGCTGGAGCTGACCGGACACGACGTCGGATCCTACGCGGACCTCCTGCGGGACAAGGACGGCTTCCGTATCCTGGATCTTGATGCACTGGCCCGGGAGCCGGATGCCTCCTACGACATCATCAGCCTGATCGAAGTGATCGAGCACCTTCCGGCGCCCCTGGAGCCGATGCGGCTCGTGGCACGCCTGCTCAAGCCGGGCGGACTGCTCCTGCTCACCACGGGCAACCTGGAGTCGTCCATCGCGCGCCGTCAGGGCATTCATTACCGGTACTGCGCGCCCGAGATCCACGTCAGCCTCTTCAATCCACGCTGCCTCGCGCAACTCTACCGCCGCGTCGGACTGGAGCCGCAGGTCGTGAGCTACCGCGGCGCGGTGAAGTTCAAGGTCCTGAAAAGCCTGCGTCACCGCCGGGTGCTACGCGCATTCGCCGCGGCAGGACTGGCGCTGCCCCCGGTGGTGCGGCTGGTTGACGCGATGTACGGAGTGTCGGCGATGCCGTGCGCGTTCAAACCCGCCGCCCCGGCAGCCCCGGCCGTTGGCCGCGGATCGCGCGGATGACGCGGATGGCAAACCTCCGATGGACTTCATCCGCGCAATCCGCGTAATCCGCGGTGAGAGCCTCACCCTTTCCTGACTCAATGTCGCACCCGTTCCCCCCGATCCACCACGGCGTCCTGTCCGTCGTCGTACCGATCTACAACGAGGCGGCGACCGTCCGCATGGCGCTCGATGCGATCCTCGCCAAGGAAGTGCCGGGCTGGCGGCTCGAGATCATCCTGGTCGAGAGCAACTCGACCGACGGCACGCGCGACATCGTGTGCACCTACGAAACCCATCCGCGGGTGAAGATCATCCTCGAGGATCGTCCGCGGGGCAAAGGCCATGCGGTGCGCGCCGGCTTCGAGCATGCGACGGGCGACGTGATCCTGATCCAGGACGCCGACCTCGAGTACGATCTCAACGACTACGACGTGCTCCTGGCTCCGCTCGCGACGGGCCGGCAGTCGTTCGTGCTCGGGTCCCGCCACGGCGCGGGCGGCTGGGCGATCCGGAAATTCTCCGACCAGCCCGTGCAGGCGCTGATCCTCAACTGTGCGCACTGGGGATTCACGCTCATGATCAACGTCTCGCTCGGGATCTGGCTGCGGGATCCGTTCACCATGTACAAGGTGTTCCGCCGCGACTGCCTCCACGGCCTGACGTTCGAGTGCAACCGCTTCGATTTCGACTGGGAGCTGCTGATCAAGCTGATCCGCAAAGGACATCGCCCGATCGAGATTCCGATCAGCTACAAGTCGCGCTCGTTCAAGGAAGGAAAGAAGATCTCGATGTTCCGCGACCCGGTGACGTGGATCTGGGCGCTCGCGAAGTTCCGCTTCAAACGTCTCTGATTGGGGCGACGCCCCGCGGCCGTGTTTCCCGGCAAACGTCTCCTGCTCCTCGCGCTCGCCGTCGCGGCGCTGCTCCATGCGGCGAGCGTCCTGTCGCGCCGCGTCACCCCGGCTTTTCCCGGCGTGCCCTGCACCGTGACGGGGTCGTTCACGCCCGACGGCCAGTATCCGGGTGAACCGTTCGCGTCCGCGGTCGGCGTGCGGCTGTGGGGATCCTGGAGCGGCAGCGACGACCACACCGGGACCTTCGAACTCGGGCCGTTTCCCGCCCCGAGGATCCTGCGCTTCGGAGCCGGCGGTTATCCGGGCGGGCCGGGTAACGCGCTGCACGTCGAACGCGTCGACACCGGGGAGCGACGCGCCGTGCCCTGCGGTCCGTTGGGCGAGCGCTGGGCGATCGTGGATTTCGTCCTGCCGGCGGAGTGGGCCGGCCGCCCGATCCGCCTCCACGGCGCCGATCAGGCGCGCGGCATCGGCGGCTGGTTCGCGGTGTCGGAACCGGTGCGCGGCGGGCGCGGCGACGGCAATCACGCCTTGCTCGAAACCCTGGCCGCGTGGGCGATCAACGCCGTGCTGCTCGGGGTGCTGCACCTGGCGGCGCTGCGCGTGCTGGCCAGCCGGCCCCGGCTTGCGCCGCACTGGATCCCGCTCGGCGCGGCGGCGGTCGTCGCCGCGGGCGGCTACCTGCTGTTCTGGATTTATTTTTTCCACCCCTTGGCCGGTGTGATTGCCTCGTGGGGCGGCATCGCCGGCGCCGCCGTGGTCGTCCTGCGCCGCGCTCCCGCCGCTCCGGTGCCCGAGCCCTGGGTCGAGGCCGCGACCGTGGTCAAGCTCACGCTCGCCGTCGGCGCGTTCCACCTCGGGGTGCTGCACCTGTTTCCCACGCCGCACGACTTCTATACCCTGGCGGCGAACCGGTTTCGCGAGGCGATGCCGTCCGACAACATGCTGCCGCACGACATCGCCGGGCGGCTGTTCGCGGGCGAGCCGCCGAAGAACGCCGCGGATGAGTGGCGCTCGAGCGATCGTCCGCCCTTGCAGACCGGCTGGCAGCTGCTGACGTGGCCGGCGGGAAAGGCGCTCGGACTCGACCGCAAGACATTCAGCGGCACCTCGGCGGTCTGGTTTCAGCTCCTCTGGGTGGCGGGCCTCTACGGACTCCTGCGCACGTTCGGAGTCGGACCCCCGCGGGCGACCGGCTGGGTCGCGGCCTGCGCCCTCGCCGGGTTCTTCCTCCAGAATACCACCTATACCTGGCCGAAGCTCTCGGCCGGGGCGTTCGCCAGCGGAGCGTTCGTGCTCCTCGTGCTGCCGCCGGCCGGAATGACGTCGCGGGCCCGCGGCCTCTGGGCGTCGCTGTTCGCCGTGCTCGGCTGGCTTTCCCACGGCGGCGTGGCCTTCTCCTACCTGCCGTTGCTGCCCTGGATCGCGTGGCGCATGATCCGCGGCGAGGGACGCGCCTGGCTGCCAGGCGCCGCCGTGTGCGCGGCCTTCATGCTGCCCTGGATGGCGTATCAGAAATTCTATGACCCTCCGGGCAACATGCTGCTGAAGCAGCATCTCGCCGGGCAGGCGAAGCGGGACGACCGCGGATTCGTTGAGACTCTCCGTGACAACTACGCGCGCCTCGGCGCCGCCGGGGCATGGGAAAACAAGGTCTCAAACTTCCACGCCCAGGTGTTTGGCCGCCACGGATTCCTGTTCGACACGACGGAGGCCACCAAGGTGGACCGGCGCAACCAGGAGTTCTTCCATGCCGGCCGCGCCCTCACCTGGTGGCCCTTTCTCGCCCTGGTCGCCGTCGTCGCTTCCCGGCGCCGTCCGCTCGCCCGGGCGCGGGACCTCGGCGTCTATGCGCTCTGGCTCCTCCTCACGGTGGTCGCCTGGTGCCTCCTGCTCTTCGGCAAGTATCAGGCGGTCGTCCACCATGGCTCGTACGCGTTGATGATGGGTTGGTTCGTCCTGTTCTCCGTCGTGCTCGACCGCGCCGGCCGCGGCTGGCTGGCGCTGCTGGCGGTCTTGCAGACGGTGACGTTGGCGACGACCTGGGCGGTTTCGAATCCCGTGGTCCACGGCCCGCCGGCCGGCCTCTTCTTCGTGCTCGCGACGGGAGCCGTGCTCGCGTGGTACATCCTGCGCGGCACGTGGGCCGCGACTCCGCCCGAGGCTCCCGCCAGCGGCCCTGCGATCCAGTTCCGCGCCGGCCGGATCTGGCGCGCGTGGTGGTCGAACCCCACGCTGAACGGCTGGGTGCTGCTCGCCCTCGCCGCGGTTCTCGCCCTGCGCAAACCGCACGCCCTCCACACGCCGCAACTCTGGGCGGAGGACGGCAGCATCTTTCTCCTTCAGGCCGACCTGCTCGGCCTTTCCGCCCTCGTGACCCCGTACATGGGATATCTGCACACGCTGCCCCGGCTCATCGCCGCACTCGCGTCGGCGCTGTTCGACCCGGCGTGGTGGCCGGCGTTCTACAACGGCGTCGCCTTCGCCCTCTGGATCGCGGTGCTGGCCCGGTTCTTCACGGCCCGGTTCAGTCATCTTCCGGGCCGGCCCTGGCTCGTGCTCGCCTTCGTCGCGGTGGCCCATCCCGGGGAGGTTTATTTCAACATCACCAACCTCCAGTGGCTGACCGCGTTCATCCTGATCCAGCAGCTGCTCATCGCCACCCCGCTCACTCGCGCGCAGGCCTGGGGCGACGCCGCCCTGGTGGCCGTGGTGGGTTTGACCGGGCCGTTTGCCGTCGCGGTCCTGCCCCTGTTTGCCTGGCGGGCCTGGCGCGAGCGGCGTCCTGACACGGGGCTGGCGTTCGCCGCGGTGCTCGCCGCGGCGGCGATCCAAGCGTGGTTGGTGATACGCACGAGCCCGCGCTTCGAGCATCAGGCGGCGCCCTTTCAATTCTGGCCCTTCCTCGAGGTGTTCGGCCGGCGGCTCGTCATGTGGCCGGTGCTGGGCCGGGATGCGGCCCTGAGCCTGCCGCCCGCCGCGGCGGGCGCGGTGGGCGGTGCCTTTCTCGCTGCGGTGCTGACCTGGGCGCTCCGGCCTCACGAGCGACGCCCGCTGCGCCTGCAAGTCGTCGCGGCGTTCGGGTTGATCGCTCTCGCGGGCATGTACCGGACCCGTCCGGACACCTGGGGCGGTGACAACCTCGAATTCTCCGACCGCTACTTCTACATCCCCCGCGTGCTGCTGGCGTGGCTCGTGGTGTGGGAACTCGACGCCGGGCCGCGGGCGGTGTCGGCGCTGGCCCGGGTGGTGTGCCTGGCCGGCCTGCTGCTCAACCTGCCGCAGTACGTGACGCCGGCACCGCGCGACTACGAATGGGCCAAGCACGTCGAGCCGATCCGCCAGGGCGTGAGCGCGCGCATCCCGATCCTGCCCGAGAACTGGATCCTCGAGTACCAGGGCCGGCCACGCGCCGATTGACTTGCCGCACAAGGTACGGACAAGTCCTCCGCCAACATGCCTCCGCCCGAATCCGCGCACTGGAAGATCGAGGAATGCGCCGTGTACTTCAACCGGCTCCACCTGCGCGGCTGGTGCCACCATCCGGCGCAGCCGATCGTGCGGGTCGAGGCGCTGATCAACGACACGCTGCCGTATCCGCTGGCCAGTTACGGACTCGAGAGCCCGGACATCGCGGTCACGTTCGGTCCCGCCGCGGCCCGCGTGCGCTTCGACGACTGGCTGTTTGCCCCGCCCGACCTGCTCGGGCGAAACTTCTCGCTCCGGATGTGGCTGGCGGACGGCTCCTGCGTGGTGGGCGGGGATGCGCTGACGAACGCCGCCCACGGCGACCCCTACTATCAGAGCTGGGAAAACTTCATCGCGTATCTGGACAAGTTTCCCGCCGGCGCGGTGCTGGAAATCGGCGCCCGGGCGCGCTCGGCGATCACGCGGCGGCACCGGATTCCGGCGCGGCTCACGTACGTCGGGATGGACATCCTCGACGGGCCCAACGTCGATGTCGTTGGCGATGCGCACGCGCTGAGCGCCCTTTTTCCCGGGCAGCGTTTCGTCGCGGCGTTTTCGACCTCGGTCTTCG
This sequence comes from Opitutaceae bacterium, assembly GCA_016793535.1. Classification (GTDB taxonomy): domain Bacteria; phylum Verrucomicrobiota; class Verrucomicrobiia; order Opitutales; family Opitutaceae; genus ER46. The sequence goes on from JAEUHA010000404.1 coordinate 5,789, forward strand.
AACACCTCGCGATGCCGTGGAAGGTGGCGCTGGAGTTGAACCGGATTCTGGAGCCGGGCGGCGTCGTGTACACCTCGACCCACCAGACCTGGCCGCCGCACGAGGAGCCGTGGGACTTCTGGCGCTTTTCGCAGCATTCCTGGCGCACGCTCTTCAACGCTGCGACCGGCTTCGAAATCCTCGAGGCCGTGGTCGGTGAGCCGGCGCGCGTGCACGCCTGCCGGACCTCGCCCGTGACCCGCGGCATGCCGGACAGCCCCGCGTGGCTGGGTTCGGCGTCGCTGGCGCGGAAGACGCACGCGACCACGCTCGAGTGGCCGGTGCCGCTCGAGGTCGCGGCGGGAGCCATGTACCCGGCGGGCGAATTGTCCGCCCCACCGACGAAAGATC
>JAEUHA010000415.1 GCA_016793535.1 Opitutaceae bacterium
TGGCAAGAGTGGTCCGGATGGGGATCTCGACGGCGACGGCATTCCGAATTCCCAGGACGATGACATGGACGGCGACGGCATTCCGAACGGACAGGATCCCGATGCCGACGGTGATGGCGTGCCGAACGACAAGGACGATTATGGTTTTGGCTCGGACCCGAACGGTCCTCCCGGCGACGGGCGTACCGGACCGGACGGTGACCTGGATGGCGACGGAACGCCCAACGCGAAAGACGGCGACATGGACGGCGACGGGATTCCGAACGGCCAGGATCCCGACGCGGACGGCGACGGCATTCCGAATGCCCAGGATGACTATCCCTATGGCGGATCGCCTCCCGGCAGTGGTGCAGCCGGGGCGGAGGGCGCGGTCGCGGGTCGCGAAGGCTCGCAGGGTTCGCGGTCCGGCTCCCAGGGCGGGCAGGACGGCAGCCAGGCCGGCCAGGAAGCGGGCGCCGCCGGCAGCCAAGGACAACAGGGCCAGCAGGGGCAGCGTCAGGTTGCCGGAAATCAACGGGGCAGCCGGAGCGGCCAGCAAGCCGGCCAGCAGGGGCAGCAGTCCGGGCAACAGGGCAGCCAGCAGCAGTCCGGTCAGCAAAGCAGTTCGTCCTCGAGCAGTTCCTCTTCGAGCAGTTCCAGTTCGTCTTCGAGCGGCCAGCAGGGGCCACCCAGTGGCAACCCGAGTGGGGGCGGTAATCCGCTCGAGCTCGTGGTCGGACTGCTGCGCGCCATCCTCGGGATCTAGGCGGGTTCAGTGCTGCCGGTTGTGAGATCGCGACGGATCGTGGCATGACCAGTCACGGACCGATGAGGGCGATGAACGTCGGAGGAATTCCTTTTCGCTCATGCGCCTGCGCCTAATTCCACTTTTGGTCGTGATCGCCGGTGTACCGATCTGGGCCGACGGCGCGGCGGCCCTGCAGGCGTTGAAACTCCAACGAGAGGCGACCGCGTTGCATGAGGCGCGGGAATTCCCGGCGGCGGCGGAGAAACTGCAGGCGGCCATCGGGCTCCGGCCGGATTTCCCGACGCTGCAGCTCGAGCTGGCATCGGCCCAGGCTGGCGCGGGACAGACCGCCGAGGCGATCGCCGCCCTCACTCGCTTCGCCGCCTTCGGACTTCAGGCGTCGATCGAGCGGGCGCCGGAATTCGTCCCGTTGCGCCCACGTCGGGAATTTCAGGACCTGGTGAAACGCGTCGCCGCCAACGGACACCCCAAGGGAACCGGCGAGGTGGCGTTCTCGTTGCGCGAAGTCACCGGGTTGATGGAGGGAATCGCGTGGCGGGAAAAGACCGGCGAGTTCCTCTTCGGCGACGTGAATGGCCGCGCGGTCTGGATTCGAGGCAAGGATGGCGGGCTCCGTCGTCTGACGGCGGACGACGATTCGCTCTTCGGCGTGTTCGGCCTCGCGCTGGATGAGTCCGCGGGCGTCGTGTGGGCCGCGACGAGTGCCGTTCCCGCCATGCGCGGTTACGCGGCGGAGCAGGCGGGTCAGGCGGCCCTGGTGGAGATCGACCTCGCCAGTGGCGCGGTGCGGCGCAGTTTTCTGGTGCCGCGGGCCGGTGGATCAGAGGCGGTGCATCGGTTGACCGACGTGGCGCTGGGGCCGGACGGCAGCGTGTGGACGGCGGACGGCGGGCAACCGCTGCTGTGGCGGTTGCCGCCGGGCGCGCCCGCGCTTGATCGGGCGATCGAAAGCGCCGAGTTCTTTGCGCTGCAGGGCGTGACGGTGCTGGCTTCGGGCGTGGTGCTGGTCGCTGACCAGGTCAACGGGCTGGTGCGAGTGGATCCGGACCGCCGGCAGGCGCGGGCGCTCCAGCCGCCTGAGAATGTGACGCTGGGCGATCTCAACGCGCTCACGCTGGCGCCGGACGGAAGCGTCCTCGCTTTGCAGACCGGCACCCGGCCGAATCGCGTCCTGCGCGTGAGCCTCGAACCGGACGGCGACGGCATTGCCCGGGTGAGCGTACTGGAATCGGGCCATGTGGCGATGGGGGCGCCGTCACTGGGGTGCATCGGACCGGAGGGAGACTTCTATTTCGTCGGCCACGCGGGCTGGTCGCGTTTCGCGGCGGGCGATGGCGCTCCGACCGCGCCCCGACAGGTTCCGATCTTTCGCACGAAGCTGCCCAAGCCGCGTCGCTGAGTGGAGTTCACCCTGTAGGCGGGGTGCCCTCACCCCGCAGGACTTGGACGCCGAATGCCTGCGCGGACTGAAGCCCCGCCGCCAACCGTGGAGGTGCGCCGGGCCTACAAATCCTGCAGCGCGATAAACGCGCCGCCGTGCAGATAGGTCACGGTGCGCATGAGGTTCGCGAAGCGCAGGCCCGTGTTGCCCATCGAGAATTGATACCGGATCGTCGTGGGGAACCCGATCGCGTTGACGATCACCTTGCGGGCGCCGTTTTCGTCCGCGGGATTCAGTTCCTCGAGCCGGCGGATGACGACGTCGGCCGAATCACTCGAATTGAATTCGTCGCCGAAGACGAAGATGCCCATCCGCATGTTCGGGTTCTCCTTGTCGTAAAGGAACCGCATCGCGTTGTAGATGCCGGGCACCGGATTGCTCACCGTGTCCTGGTCGTAGCGGCGGAGCACGCGCTTGATCGAGGCCCGCGTGTCGGGCGTATCCGGCAGCCAGCCCTGCGTGCCGGCGCCGCGACGGCCGAGGATGAAACGGCCGTCGCCGTCGATGAGCTGGATGCCGTCGATGCTCGGATAGGAATCGAGCACGGTGTCGATGGTGCGGATGACGATCGGCCACAGCCCGCCGTGGTTCGGGTCGCGCATCGAGCCGGAGGTATCGATGATGATCGCGATGTAATTGCTGCCGATCGGCAGCCCGAGCGGCGTCGGTTTCACGTCCGGGAGGACGATGTTGTGGTCGGGCTTCTTCTGGCGCGCGGCGATCTCCTTCTTCAGTTCGTCGATGTCGACGAGCAGCGCCTCCTGGCCGCGTTTCTCGCGCTGGAGGCCCTTTTCCAGTTCGTCGATCAGCGCCTGGAGGGAGTCATTGCGGAGCCGGGCGTCGGTGACGAGGCGGGTGACCCGCGTGTTGTTGCGCTCGACCTCGATCTTGGCCGCTTCGATCCGCGTGAGTGCCGCGGCCTTCTCGGCCAGCGCGCGTTGCACGGCGATGAGTGATTCCATCTTCTCCTTCTCCCGCGAGTCGATCGAGAGGACGAAGATCAGGATGATCGCACCGAAACCGCAGCAGATGCAGTCGAGGAACGACAGGCTGAAGACCTGGACCTGGCGGCGGCGGATCATGTGTCGGGCCAGGATGTCGACGGGCTCACCAGCGCGCCACGCGTCGCGTTGGCCAGTTCCCAGTAGAGCCCGGGGGCGCCGGGATCTCCGGTGAGGGTGGGGAAGAGGACGGTGCTGACCGGAATCCGCGGGGGCAGCTGCTTGGTGGCGATCTCGAAGAAACGGATGCGGTGGCCCTCGTCGACGTCGCCCTCCATGGGCAGCGAGTCGCTGCGGGTGGGGAGGCCGTCGGTGAGCAGCACGATGCTGTCCGGCAACCGCGGAAGGAAGCGTACCGCGGTGAACGCGCGCTCGAGATTCGCGCCGCCCTTCGGCACGACGCTGTTCAGCTTGGTGATGATCTCCGTCATCACTTTCCGATCCTTCGTGCTGAACCATTCGTCGCCCCGCGTGGGCAGGATCGGGGTCGTCTCCTCGTTGAAGAACAGGATCTGGAAACGGGTCTCGGGATCCATCGAAGCCAGCATCCATTCGAGCGCCTGCACGGTGCGACGCCACTTGGGGGCCTCGCGCTTCTTGTCGTCGGAGTCCTCCAGTCGCGCGGCGGCGGCGTCGATGGTGTCGTCGAGCATCGAGCCCGAGGTGCGCACGAGAAAGACGACGAATTCGCCGTGAAGCTTCACGCCCGTGAGGTACTGCCGCCGGTCGACATTCGGGATCGGCACCGGCGGGGGTGTCTCTTCCGTGGGCAGCGCCTTTTTCTCGCCCAGGAGCGCGTGCAGCGCGTCCTTCAGTGCGCCGGTCTGCTGGAGCATGAGAAGCAGGTCGCGCCGGCGATCCGAGAGCTTCACCTGGTCCTCGGTGTTCTTGGCATTGATCGCGTCGAGCTCGAGCTGGGCGGCCGCCAGGATCTGGGCGAGGCGGTCGAGCTCCTGCTGGTTGAGCGTCATCTGGGCCTCGACCTTGCGCAACCGGTCGCGCGCGGCGTCGACGTCGGCCTTGTCGACATCCGTCTTCTTCGCGATCGTCAGCAGGAAGATCAGCAGCACGGCGCCGAACCCGCAACAGATGCAGTCGAGGAACGAGAGGCTGAACACCTCGGTCTCGCGGCGTTTGCTGGCGATGGAAGCCATGGGGGCGGGGGGGGGCGGCGGCTCAGTCCAGCCGCGCGCCGTTGGCGACGGGGCAGTGGGCGAAGAGCACCTCCGCCGCAACGTTGCCGCAGCGGATGGTCAGCCGGTCGCCGGACTCGACCGGCGTGCGGGCCGCCGGGTGGTCGGCGCCGTTCGGGGCGCGGCCGGGTGTCGTATCCACAAACCAGAGACGCCCGCCCTCGTGCAGGAGCGGCACGGCGCAGTCGCTGGCCGCGCTGAACCCATCGGGCAGCGGAAGGTCCGCCCCGAGTTCGGCCAGGCCGATCGTGAAGCGCGGATGGCGCGCGAGTGCGTGGCCGATGCCGCTGAGAATGGCGTGGGTCGGGGCGAGGCGGGCCCCGCCGTCGCGGTTCTTGACCAGGCGGGCATCCCACTGGGTGCTGACCAGGCGCCGGGTGTCGGCGAGGGGGACGGAGGTCTCGACCGGGACGTCGGCCAGGTCGGCCGGGACGGTGAGCCGGCTCGTGCCGATACGCGCCGCCCCGCAGGCCGCGGCGCCGCGCGGCAGGCGCAGCAGGCGGCTGAAGCCGGCGGCCCGCAGTTTCGCTTCAAGCCCGGGCAAGTGGGAGGCCCGGTCCGTCAGCGCGATCGTGCAGGGATCGGTGTCGTAGGTGGAGCGGGCAAGGAAGCCCTGGAGTGATTGCACGAGGGTCGTGACGAACGCACCCGTGTCCGCGGCCAGTTGCTCCCGCTTCGCCGTCATCTCGTAGCCGCGGGTTGCGGTGTTGATGTGGAAGCGGTACTCGGCGGCATCGGAGATCAGGAATTCCTTGGTCTGCCGGAAAAACGTCTGCTCGATCCGGCCGTCCTCGAGGATGTCGAACGCCGTGTGCCGGAGGAACCGGTTGCCCATCGAACCCGTGAGATGCTTGAGCAACTGCGCGTAGCCCGACTGCGGCAGGTGAATGAAATCCCGGCGGGTGACCTTGTCGTCGGTGGTGAAGAGCGTGAGATCGGCGCCGTCGAGATTCAGGTCGAGGACCACGACCGGCAGCGCCGCGTTGAAGCCGCCTGCGCGCGGGTCGCACAGCGAGGCACAGGCGACGTCGATCATGCCGGCGAGGGGCAGCTTGAGCTCTCCGGCCATGCCCAGGAGCAGGCCGATCTTCTCCTCCTCGGTGGCGGCATCCTTCAGGTAGGAGCCCGGCAGGGCGAGGACCACGCGGTCGAGCGGCTTCACCGCCGCGCGCAGGCGCTCGGTGAATTCGCGGAGGAAGAAGAAGGCGAGCTCGGAGGAGGACGCGGGCGGCTTGTTGCCGACGCTCAGGCTCGAGGGCTCATGGGAGAGACGGGCCCAGAAGTGGTGGGCGATCCGGCGGGGGTGGACGAACCACATGTCCTCCGCCGCGCGGCCGAAGGCGAGGCTGCTGCCGTCGGCGTAGCAGAAGCCCGGCCATTCGACGGCGCCCGTGCGGTCGGGCACGTCGACCAGGCGGGGCTCGTCCGGGGCGTCGGCGGCGGTGAGGATGCCTGCATCCAAAAGTTCGATACCAATGGTGGCCATGGGGCGGGGATCAGGCGATTGCGCCGGAATTTTCCTCCTGCGCCGGGACCTTCATCACGTCGATCAGCTTGTCGCGCGAGTAGGTCTGCGTCTCGAGCACGAAGGCCTCCTGCCGGGACTGCACGACATGGAGAAAATACATCAGGACCATCGAAATCAGCAGGGCGACGAGCGTGGAGTTGAAGGCGAGGCCGAGCGCCTCGATGACGGGCGTGATGTCGCCCTTGATCGCGTCCTCCGCGTAGGCCAGGGCGAGACCGATGCCGCGCACGGTGCCGATGAAGCCGATCGCGGGGATCGCCCAGGAAATGTACCGGACGAGCGACAGCGACGAGTCGAGGCGGTCGGCGGCGAGTTCCGCGCGCTCCTTGACCGCATTGGCCGCGTCCTGGATCGAGCTCGTGGCGTGAAACCGGTGCAGCGCCGCCAGCATGCACTCCGGGAGCAGCCGGCCGTGCCAGCGCGGCTCGCGGTCGATCGCCGTGCGCAGTTCCTTGAACCGGTCGAGGGCATCCTCGGGGATGATCCGTTCGCCCGGCTGAATGCGCACGAAGTCGTGGCGGAACAGGTTTCGCTCCCGGCGCACGTCGAACAGCTTGTACCCGAGAATGATCATGCCCCAGATCGCGAAGATGATCTCCCACTTTTGCTCGGGGTCCTTGACGATGATGTAGACCGAGCGCATGCCCTCCGCCCGGTTCGCGTTGCTGTTCTGCGCCGACATCACGCGCTGTCGGAGTTCAATCTCCTCCGCCTTGGGCACCACGACGAGCCGGTAGAACGGTTCGACGAGGAGGATGGAGATGAGTAGTCCGAGGGCGGGGACCAGAAATTCCGGGGAAAAAATCCCCTTGTTTCGGGAAGTCATGGGAATAGAAGTGGGACGGGACCGAACGGGGGACGAACCTTCTCTATGCTCGATTATTTCGGAATTTCAAACTTCGCGCGCACTCGTT
>JAEUHA010000417.1 GCA_016793535.1 Opitutaceae bacterium
CCGGCCGGACATCGCGTGGACCAGCCCCGTCTTCAGCTCGGCCTCGGCGTTGTCGGGCTGTTCGCGGCGGGCGCGTTCCAACTGGACCAGCGCCTCGGTCCCGCGTCCGTGGTGGGCCAGCGCCCAGCCGAGGTTCACGCGCGCGAGCGTGAGGCGCGGGTTGATCTCCAGGGCCCGGCCAAAGGCCGCGATGCCGGCGTCGGGTTGGCCGAGCGCCATGAGCGCGACCCCGAGGGTGTTGTGTGCGGAGGCGAAGCGGGGCTGGAGCTGAAGCGCGCGTTCGAGCAACGGCCGCGCCTCGGCCGAGCGGCCGACGCGGTTGAGGACGTTGCCGAGACTGTTGAGCGTTTCCGGATGATCGGGCTTGAGTTCGTTCGCCCGCTGCAGGTGCGGCAGGCTCTCCTCGGGCCGACCGGCGTCGTCCAGCGCCGTGCCGAGATTGAGGTGCGCGACCCAGCTGGCGGGATTGCGCTCGAGCGTGGCGCGGTAGAGGGCAAACCCGTCCCGGTAGTTGCCGCTTTGCCGCCACGTGAGCACGCCAAACGTCACGAGTACGACCGTGGCGACCGCGGGTCCGCTCCAGCGTGGCCACGTCAGCCGCGCGAACCCGCCCGCCGCCGCCGCCGTGAGGAACGCGATCATCCCGAGGCTCGCCAGGTACTGGAAATGGTCGGCCACGTAGGAGAAGACGAACGGGTAGACGTTCACGAAGCCGAGCACGGGCACCAGCGTCCCTCCGAACAACAAGGCGGCGGCGAGCGGTCCGCGGTCGCGCCGGCTCCACCAGAGGCAGCCGGCGAGGGCGGCCAGCACGGCGAGGGGAAAAACCCATTGCCAGGCGACGGTGGCATCGATCGTCCAGCGCGGATAGAAGAAGGTCAGGCCGGCCGGCCAGACCAGCTTGCCGAGGTAAAACCATACCACCCGGCCGGCGAGCAGGCCGCGTTCGAGCGGGCCGAGGGTGAAGTCCTGGCCCGCCGCGCCGATCTGGTGGACTTCGAGCCAGGCGGTGCCGAGTCCCGCCGTGAGACCGAGGGCGAACCACGGCACCAGCGGGACGACGTCGGTGCGGGCCGCGAGCCGGCCACGGCGCCACCACGCGAGCACCAGCAGCGCGGCCGGCAGGGTGGCGGTCACGCTCTTTGTCAGCAGCGCGGCCAGGAACCAGAGCGTGGCGACGACGTAACGCGCGGGTCGCCGGTCGTCTTCGAAACGCAGCCAGGCGAGCGCAGCGGCGAGGTAGAAGACGGTCGAGAGCGTGTTCTTCTGCTCCGAGATCCAGGCGACCGATTCGACGGCGACCGGGTGCAGCGCGAACACGAAGGCGGCGAGCACGGCGCCGCGGATCGCGAGGCGGCGGAGCAGGACGGCGAACAGCGCCGCGGCGGTGGCGTGGAAGAGCACGTTGGCCAGATGGTAGCCGACTGGCGCGTCGCCCCACAGCTGGTGCTGAAACCAGAACGCCGAATGCAGCAGCGGATAGTATTGCTGCGTCGCGCCGAGCTCGAACCAGATGCGGGCGAGCCCCGCCCAGGATTGCAGGTCCGGCCGCGTGACGTGGCCGGCGTCGTCCCACAGGAATTCACCGGCCAGCGCCGGGCCGTAGGCGACCAGGGTCACGAGCAGGAGCGCGGCCCACAGCCCGCCGGCGGGCCAGCCGCGCGACGCCCCGGCGGCCACGGTGGGCGCGGGAGGCGAGGCGGAGCGGGGTGGGCGCTTCATCGACGGGGAACACCGAACCGGCCGCGCTGCCGGCGGGCAAGCTGTTTGCCGGCAGGCAGACGACGTCGCGTCCCCGGATGGCGGGCTTCCCGGGTGGCGGGGGCATCCTGCCCGCGGGCGGGCTTCGGTCCGAGGACCGATCGTCGCCAGCAGGATGCTCGCGCACCGCGGGCGACGCTCACTACAAGTCGAACGAAGCCGTCAGAATAAACTGTCGTGGGTCGACGATGCGGTACGACAGCGGCGTCCCGTCGGGGAACGCGCCCGTGGGTTGCAGGCCGCCGCCGTTCTCCTGCACGTTGCGGACGTTGAGCTGCAATCGGGCGCGCACGCGGTCGCTGAACAGCCGCATGTGGTAGCCCATGAACACATCGACGTAGGTCTCGGCCGCGGAGTAGATCGGCCGGTTCGGGTTGAGCGCCGTGATCGTGGCGGGCAGGGATTGCACGCCGTAGAAACCGATCGCGCCCTTGTCGGACCAGCGCAGGGAGCCGCCGACGGTCACGTTCTTGAGCAGCCGGTGTTCCGTCAGGCCGGAGAGGTTGTAGCGCGTGCTGAACTTGGCCGAGTACTTGCGCATCTGGGGCCGCGGGCGGCCCTCCAGCTGCCGGTACACGGCGAGCGGGCCTTCGACGAAGGTGGTGTAGTTCGTCGCGGCCGAGTTGGTCGCGTTGTATCCGAAGCTCGTATACGCGGTGCCGAGGATGTTGCGCCAAAGGAGATTCCGGCCCGGGCGCGCCGGATCGGGGAAGCGCGGGTCCTCGACCGTGGTCCAGACCGGCATGCGCAGCGCGATCCATTCCTCGATCGTGTTGCCGGCGTTCTGGTTGATGGACTCCGTCTTGGTGGCGGACGCGCTGATCGTCCAGGCCCGCGACGGGTTGTAGTAGATCTCCAGTTCGTCGCCCTTCGAGACGACGTCCTGTGTCGCGGTGAGCGTGCCGGACGCGATGGCCGACTCCATCCGGTCGATGGTGTCCTGCGACAGTCCCATCGTCTTGGCCACCTCCGCCTTGATCTGGTCTTCGGTGAACGACGGATTGAGCTGCCGCACCCAGTCGGTCGCGCGATCCTGCAGGGCCCACGCATCCGCGGCGTTAAGTCCGTCGGCGCGCAGCACGCGCTGGGCGATCGTGGCGATGTCGCCGTTGCGGACGTTGATCTGGTCGGTCTTGAAGCTGTTGTACCGGACGCTCAGCTTGCCGTCGAACAGCGACAGCCAGAGTCCCACATCCTTGGTCTTGCCGGTTTGGTTCGGCAGCGAGCGCAGGAACAGGTCGACGGCCGGACCCTGCGGGATGAAGTTGTCCGAGCGGTTGTACGTCAGGCTGAGGCTGCGGACGACTTCCGCGGCGACCTTGCCGAGGCCGCTGCCTTCGTTGACGAGCCTGTTGACGTACCGGAGATCGCGGAACGGACGCACGACGGCGGAGCTCGTCTTGGTCTTGCCCTGGGCCATGCGCCAGCCGGGCAGCCAGCGGTCGGACGCGGCGTAATCGTAGGACCGCAGGTCCGGGGTGAGCGTGGCCGGCGGGGCGTTGTGCGAAAAGACCTTGTCCTGCCGCTGGCCGAAGGTGGTGACCAGCTTGCCGTCGAGGAACGTGTTCTGGAGCACGCCGCCGACGGTCTTGATGACCAGCTCCTGGGCGCCGAGACCGCCCGCGCCATCGGGGCTGGGCGTGAACTCGACCTTCGAGGGAGCGTAGTTGAAGGCACCGGTGTTGCCCCAGACGAACGGCACCGACGCCCCTTCCGGGAAGTTGCTCGGACCGTACTCGACACCGCCGCCCGGAGTGCTGCCGACGTAGTATTGTTCGAACAGACGTCCCACGTTGCCGGGCGCGATTTGGTATTGGGTGCCGGACGTCGTGCGGCTGGCGAGCGGAATGCCGGCGTCGTAGAGGGCCTTGACCCAGGGCAGGCTGAGCGACGTGGCAGTGTGCCGCCAGGCGTAGTGGCGGCTCTCCTGGTTCTTGTATTCGTAGTAGCCGAGGAGTTGCTGGGTTCCGATCCACCGGGTCCAGCCCTTGTCCTGGGAGAAATCGAGCCGGTAAGCGGCCTGGGCTCGCGTCGTCTCCCACAGCAGCGGGCGGTCCCGCAGGAACGGCTCCGTGGTCTTCAGATAAGGCCGGCCGTAGTAGGGATTCGCGGAGCCGTCGAGGTTGACGATATTGGGATCGGCGTAGATCTGGCCGATGATGCCGTTCACGCTGGCGGGACCGAGGGGAAGGTTCTCCAGCCGCTTAGCGTCCTCGCGCATGAATGTCGCCTGCGCGGCCAGGGTGTGCCGGGGCGTGTTGAGAATGATCTGGTCGATCTGGGCGAGGTAGGTGTTGACGTTGTCCCAGGCCTTGTTGGCGGCCTGCAGGTTGATGTCCTCCCAGTTGTAGATCGACTTGTCGGCCAGCGCCGCACTCGTGGCGAAGAGCGGCTGATTGGCGCCGTAGGCGTTGACGGCCGCGGTCTGCACGAAGCGCACGGTGTTTCCGACGCCGTTCAACAGCGGTGTCGTCGCGTTGGTGTTGACCGTCGGGGCGGTCCAATACGGAGCCTCGTTCCCCGTCCCGATGCGGAAGATCGAACGCGCGTCGGCCGCGGCGAAATAGGCCGGCAGCGTGGTGATCGGGGTGGTGGAGCCGGCGACCATGCCCTGGCCGTAGGTCACGCCGTTGAGGGTGATGAGCCGGGTGACGGGATTCCACGCCGGCTTCCCGGCGTCGAACCAGCTGGTGATGAAGTCGCGCGGGGTGGTGTAATTGGGCCGGCGGGACGCGTTGTTGTAGCGATACCAGGAGAGCGCGATCGTGGTGTTCCGGAACGGACGGGCCTTGGCCTGCAGGCTGATCCGGCGGGCGTCTTCGCCGGCGGGCTTGCGGACGAAACCGGTGTGCTGGTGGGCCAGGCTCGCGCGCACGGAGAGCCGGTTGCGCAGGAGCATGCGGTTGACGTCGATCGACGTGCGCCAGCCCTCATAGCTGTCGCCCCGGAACTCGAGCTTCGTGAAATTGCGCGTCAGGTTGGCGGTGGCGGGCACCTGGTTGACGGTGCCGGAGGAATTGCCCAGGCCGAAGATGTTGGCGTTGGGGCCGCGGCTCACTTCCAGGGAGTCCATCCACAGCGGGTCAACGGGCACGCGACCCGTGGTCGCGATGTTGTTGAACGCGATGTTGGCCGCGCCGATGCCGCGCACGCGGTTCGCGTTGTTGGGGTCGAGGCTCACGTTGTCGGTGACCGCGCCGGTGCGATCGACGACGAAGTCGGAGAACGAGTTGGTGCCCTCGGTGCTCGCGAGATGGTCGAACACGTCGTTGATATCGAGCATCGCGAAGTCGGCCATCTGCTCCTTCGTCATCACGGTGATCGACTGCCCCAGGTCCTCGATCTTCGAATTGAGGCGCGTGCCGGACATCGTGTTCGACGCGAAGTAGCCCTGGTTGGTGGAAACGACCTCGAACGGCGAGAGCTGCACCGGGACTTCCTGGGCCGCACCGCCCTGGGTCGGCACCACCGCCGGCGCCGGCTTTTTCGCGTTGGGATCCGGTCGCGCGGCGGTCGGCGGAGCGGCCGGCGCAACTTGGGCAAACGCCGCAGCCGGCATCAGGGCCGCGGCGAGGGCGGAGACGGCAGCCATCCGGGCTGCGCTCCGAGTCAAACGGGAGCTAGGTGAGGTCATAGGGGTGCAGGGTACGAACGAGGCCCGGGGGGCCTGGTTCATTTTGCTCAACGAACGAAATGTAGCACTTTGGAAGTGCACCAAACTACCTGTGAACTTCCCAAAAAAGGGCGAAAAGTAAGAAATCGCCCCGTCAGATTCGCGCACCCTAATGGAGGTCCGGTGAGCTCGTGCCGTCGGGTCGCCACGCCCAAACCATGGAACAGGAAGATCGGGGAGATCGGGAAGGGACTGGGCTGGCTTCCCGCTCTTCCCGGCCTTCCGGTTCAAAGGCTCGGCTGGTTCGCTGACTCGCCCCCCCCGCTTGCGATTTCAACCGCAGCGTCCGTGTGGGCGTAGCCGGTTCGCCGCCGCCGCAACTTGAGCGTTGAGCGTTCCGCGGGGAACGGTGAACGTCCCTGCGCCGTGCCACCCGGGCGCGGTTGTCCCGCGACTCCCGACTCCTGCCGTCGTCATGAATGCCCATCCCGTCCGTCTCGCGCTGGTTTGCCTCCTGACCGTGACTGCGCTGACCGGCCAGACCGCGGCGCCCGCCGCGAACGCGCCGCGTCCCGCTCCCCGTCGCGAGGCGACGATGCGACCGGAGATCGTCGGCCAGCGCGGCATTGTCGCGGCGGGTCGGCACTACTCGGTCGCCGCCGGATCGCGGATCCTGGCCCAGGGCGGCAACGCGATCGATGCGGGCGTGGCCACGGTGTTCGCGGCCGCGGTCGTGGAGATTTCGCATTTCGGCTTCGGCGGGGAGGCGCCGACGATGATCTACGACGCGAAGACCCGGCGGATTTACGTCATCAACGGCCAGGGGCCGGCGCCGAAGGCGGCGACGCCGGCGCTGTTCGCGGCCAAGGGCAAGGTGGAGGGCAACGGGCCGCTCGGTGCGACGATACCGGCCGTCATGGATGCGATGGCGATCGCGCTCGCGCGCTTTGGCACGATGAGCCTCGAGCAGGTGATGGCCCCGGCGATCGAGTACGCCGACGGCTTTCCGATGTACGCCTACCTGCGGGAAAACATGGTGGGCAATCGCAAGCAGACCGAGGCGTACCGCTGGGGACACACCTATTTTCCCGGCGGCCGCGTGCCGGACGTGGGGGAGATCTTCCGGCAGCCCAATCTCGCGCGCACCCTTCGCGCCATCGTCGCCGCGGAAGGCGAGGCCCGGCGGAAGCAGGCCGATCGCGCCACGGCGATCCGGGCCGGGCGCGACGCCTTCTACCGGGGCGACATCGCGCGCCGCCTGGTGGCGGCGAACCGCGCCGAAGGGGGCGTGTTTACCGAGGAAGACCTCGCGAACTTCCAGGGTGCTGTCGAGGCGCCCGCGACCACGACTTTTCACGGCTACGAGATCAACAAGGCCGGCGCGTGGAACCAGGGGCCGGCGCTGCTCATGACCCTTAATCTCCTCGAGGGCGTGGACCTGAAGGGCATGGGCCTGCACTCGACCGAGTACATCCACACCGTGCACGAGGCGATCAAGCTCGCCTACGATGACCGCAATGCCTTCCTCGGCGACCCGGCGTTTGCGTCCGTGCCGCTCCAGGGCCTGCTTTCGAAGGCCTACGCGGCCGAGCGCCGCAAGCTCATCGGGCCGCAGGCCTTCCTCGAGCACCGGCCGGGTGATCCGTTCGCGTTCGATCCGGACGTCAAGCCGCCCGCGGTTCGCTATCAGCCGCACGCCCAGGGTGAGAAGAATCCCGACAGCTCCGGTGACACGACCTGCGTCAACGCAGTGGACAGCGAGGGCAACCTTTTTAGCGCGACCCCCAGCTCGGGCTGGCTGCTCGGCGGCGCGTTCATCGCTGGCGACACCGGCGTGCCGCTCTCCAACCGCATGCAGGCCTTCGATCTCGATCCCGCGAGCCCGAACCTGCTCGTCGGCGGCAAGCGTCCGCGTACCACGCTCACGCCCACCATCGTGCGAAAGGACGGCCAGCCGTTCCTCGCCGTGAGCACGCCTGGCGGCGACAGCCAGGATCAGCAGATCCTCAACGTGCTGCTCAACCTCATCGTTTTCGACATGGACCTCCAGGCGGCGATCGAGGCGCCGCGGATCAACTCCAACCATCCGCACAGTTCGTTCGACAATCACGCCAGCGCGCCGGGTCAGCTCGATCTCGAGGGCCGGATTCCGGTGAAGGTGCAGGAGGAACTGCGTGCCCGGGGCCATGCCCTGCGCGTGATCGGACCGTATGCGATGAGCACCGGCGTGGTGGCCGTGGGCATCAATCCGAAGACCGGAACCCTGCGCGGCGGCGCCGACGTGCGGCGGGAGCGGTACGTGTTCGGGTGGTAGCGGACCGCCTGCCGCCGGAGTTCGCCGCGGGGCGCGCGCATCCGGCGCGCTTGCAAGGGAAGGGCGAAACGGTGCTGAACGGGGGCGGGATTCGCCCCGCTACGTGGGAAACCGGGGGCGGGGATTATGGCAGCGGCCGGATGCGGAGGCTGCGAAAATAGAAGGTGCTCTTGTCGTCGTGGGCCTGGAGCGCGATCGCGCCGCCGTTGGGCCGCAGCAGCCGGCCGGCGCGCGCCGGCGTGCGCACCGGATTTTCCGGCTCGGTGTAATCCACGGTCCGCGTGTCGTTGATCCAAATCTGAATGCGCTTCCCTTCGACGCGCAGGCGGACCGTGAACCACTGCGTTTCGTCGACGGTCGAGGTTTCGAAATCGACGACGTCGTAAAGGCTGCCGGTCTTGCGTTTCTCCCGCTTCGAACTGTTGAGCTGGACCTCGTAGCCGTTGCGCAGGTGCAGCACGCCGTCACGCGTGGCCCGGTCGGTGTGAAAGAAGATCCCCGAGTTCGAGTCCGGTTCGCCCCGCACCACCGCGACGAGTTCAAAATTGCGAAACGCCACGTCGCCCTCCGTCCGGTCGCCCACGTAGAAGAGATGACCGCGGTTTTTCGGATGCGTGGCGTGGGCGCGGAGCGTGCCATCGACGACCGTGAACGCCCCGGGGTCGGCGTTTGCCGACCAGCCCGTCAGGTCCCGGCCGTTGAATAATTCCTGCCAGCCCGTTTCCGCCGCACCACTCACCGCGCCGGACCAGATCAACCCCAGGACGAACCACCGGATTTTCATGCAGCGACTTCTGGTGCGTGGCGCGCGCGCCAACAACCTCAAACGGAGACTCCCAACCGTAGGGGCGGCTCTACGCCGCGACCGACATTCCTGCCGACATACCCGCCGGACGTTCGAACGCCCGCCTGCCGGTGGTTGGTTCGCGGCGCAAAGCCGCTCCTCCGGCGCGGGCCGCCTCACGGCTGTCGCCGTTTCACGTCGACTCGCGCCGGACCTGGCTCCGGCCCCGCCAGGCGCGGATGCGCCGCGCGATCACCAGGGCCACGAGCCCGACGTTCACGGCGAGCCACAGGTTGCCGGCGAGCGTGCCGTGCAGCCGCAGCCGGTTCTCCGGGTGCATCCACTCGAGATAAACATACTCGGACCAAGCCGGCAGCAGGGAATCCTGCAGGACCAGCCCGTAGAGCGTATACGCGCGCCACATCACGTAGCCCTGGGAGTCGCGTTCAAGCAGGCAGGCGAGCGACGTGAGCCACAGGACGAGAATCGCACCGGCGACCATGTTCTCGAACTGCGGGTTCATCACGTACAGCCGGGTCAGCGCCAGCAGCGTCGCGACCTGCCAGACGGGATCGCGGAAACCCAACTGCCGCGACGCCTCGTCCCAGGTGAAGCGCAGCGGCACCAGGACGGCGACCAGGAGCAGGCAGACGCCGTTGACCGGACTCGGGCCGAGCAGGTCGAGCGCCGCTCCCTCGAGGATGTTGATGATCAGGACGGCGGGCATCGCCCGCGCGAACATCCGGGCGACCGGGTGTTCGGGTCGATGACGGACCACGGCGAGCAGGAAGACCGGGACCACGACGGAGTAGCGCTTGGCCCAGTCGAACCAGTGGTTCCAATCCGAGGTGTCGCTCAGGAACGGAAACAGCCCGATCATGCCGCCCGTGACCCACACGGCGGCGCGCGGCAGAAGCCTCAATCCGATCGCGATCAACGCCGTCCCGAGGGCAAACAGGGCGAGAATGAGGACAAAGCGGTCCACGCCCCTTCAGAGCAACGAAGGATGGGTTCCCGAGGCAAGCCGCTTGCGGCGCGATTCGGGGACGGAGGGACCACGCCGGGGAGATGCAGAGAGCTCGCCAAACCGGGGGAAACTTCCACACTACGCGCACCCTTCTCGTTCCCGGACCTGCCTTCGTGCGTATCCGGACCGTAGTTTCCCCCTGCGGTACGAGCCACCTTACCCACCTACCCCATGAAGGCTGCCCCAAGCATGCACCGCGTTCTCACCGCGGCGGCGCTCCTGCCGCTGAGCATTTGTCCACTCGTCGCCCAGACTACCCGGTCGGAACTCGAGAAGAAGGTCGCGGAGGAGCAGCGCGTGACGCTGACCCCCTTCGAAGTGCGCGACGAAAAGGATACCGGCTTCGCCGCCTCCAGCTCGCTGGCCGGCGGCCGCATCTCGACGGCGCTCAAGGACACGCCGGTGGCGTATTCGGTGCTCACGGCCGAGTTCCTCGATGCGTTCAACATCACCAATGTCGCCGAGGCCGCCAACTGGTCGGTCAACACGAACTTCACCATGGCGGACGGCACGGCCTACGGGTTCGGCGGCAACGCCGAGGCCGGCGCGATCCGAGTCCGCGGCGTGTCGGTGAACGCGCCCTCGCGGAACTTTTTCCCGTACAACGTCACGTCCGACAGCTTCAACATCGACCGCGTTGATTTCGCGCGCGGGGCCAACGCCGTCCTCTTCGGCTCCGGCGGCGCCGGCGGCACCCAGAACACGGGCACCAAGCAGGCGACCACGGCCCGCGATTTCCAGACCGTCCGCCTGCAGGTCGGGAGCTGGAACAAGTACCGCGCGACCGCCGACATCAACCACCGGCTGAGCGACAAGGTCGCGATGCGGACGAACCTGCTGTGGTCGACGCAGGATTCGTGGCGTGACCGGCTCTGGGAGGACAAGCAGGGCTTTCACGTCGCCGGCATCTACAAGGTGCACCCGAAGTTCACCGTGCGCGGCGAGTTCGAATACCTCAGCGTCAAGAAGACCACCGCCGTCCACCAGTTCCGCGACTTCGTGTCGGCCTGGGACGGTGCCACCTACGACTTCGCCGCCCCGCTCACCGGCGCGGGCGCGCCGTCGGCCGCGACGCTCGGCCGGATGGGCATCGCGCGCACGCCGCAGCGGTTCGTCACGTATCAGGATTATGGCGACCAGGTGATGAACTTCCAGAATCGCTTCCGCACGACCGGGCTGCAGCACAATGCGACGGCGCCGAACTATTTCCGCGGCCAGCCGATTCGGACCGTGGGCTGGACGGTCCGCGCCCAGTCGATGATCGACGGCAACACCGGCATTCCTGACGCCGTCCGCTATGCCACCGCCCTCGGCGGCTCGCGTTTCTTCGCCATTCCCAGCCGGGAGGACACGCCGCTCTGGTCCGACCCGGATCACAAGTACCCGGTCAATGCCCAGAAGTCGCGGGACCTCGCCCTGTACTTCACCTACACGCCGTTCAAGGGCATGTTCATCGAGCTGGCGGGCGACACCAACGAGGGCCTGGGCAAGGGCGACACCGCCCAGCGCCGCGGCATGCAGGAGTTCTACATCGACCTGATGCAGACGCTGCCGAACGGGCAGCCGAACCCGCGCTTCCTCGAAACGTATCAGGAACGTGGACACTACAAGCAGCAGCGCGACAGCTTCCGCGACAGTGTCCGCCTGCAGTCCGTGTACGTCCGCGACACCCGCATCGGCCGGCTGCAGGCCGGCTTCATGGGCGGCATCAGCATCGACAAGGTCCGCAACCGCTCGAGCGAGCTCATGCTCCCGCTCACCTGGATCTCGCCCGACGCCCGTTCCTGGATCAACAACGGGGAGCTGAACGAGTTCATGGTCTGGACGCGCGCCTACACGAGGGACACGCACCGGCCCCAGGACCCGGCGTGGTCCGGCCGGCCGCGACCGGTGACGGTGATCGACCCCGTGGCGGGCGTCACCCGCCAGGTCACGCCGGTCTGGATGTGGGACGCGCGCCGCGAGGACAACGTGTATGATTCGACCCGCAACTCGAAGTACCTCCAGTTCGCCGGCAACTTCGACCTCTTCAAGAACCGGCTCGTGCTGATCGGCGCGTTCCGCCGCGACTTCACCGACTTCTCCCAGAACCGCATCAAGGCGCCCGGCGATCACCCCGTGGGCTGGGATGGCATCAGCCTCCAGCTGCGCGAGGCCGCGCCGAAGGACTACGACGAACTGATGTACTTCCCCAAGGATGCCCAGGGGCGGGTCACCGGTCCCGCCATCCCGGCCGACACGCGGCCGCGTATCAACGAACAGGGCGCCGCGGTCCCGCTGCCCCAGTACGCGAACGACCGTTTCCGCGACGACTACGACTCACCCGACGTCAAACGTATCGTGAATACGCATACGATCGGCGGCGTGGTGAACGTCACCCGCTGGCTGGGCGTCTATGCGAACGTCGCCACCACCTACAGCTTCGGCACGGCGAACCAGAACGTCTGGAACCGCTTCCTCCCTCCGACGGCGTCCGAAGGCAAGGACGCCGGCCTCCGCCTCACCCTGCCGGGCAACCGGCTGGCGGTGAACCTGGGCTGGTACCATGCCTACCAGGAGGGCGCGCTCGTCACGATCGGCGACAACTTCCTCACCGCCTACAACGCCATCGGCGACGCCGGTCCGGTGGGCGACCTCACCGGCCGGAACATCCGCAATTTCGCCCGCTTCCGGACGAACAACATCGCGTCGACGCAGACGAACGACACCCGCGGCCTCGAGCTCGAGATCACCGCCAACCTGATGCCGAACTGGCGGCTCATCGCCAACGTCGCCACGAGCGACGCCAGCGCGAAGAACGCCAACCTCGATCTCGTCGAATACTTCAAGTACGCGGACCCGATCGTACGCCAGATCCTCTCCGACGCCGGAGTGCTGATCGACCCCGCCACCAACCAGGCCTTCATCAACCCCGCGGTCGATGACCCGACCAAGATCAACCAAAGCCGTGTCCAGGCCGCGGCCAACGGCTGGAACACGCTCGTGAACACCACGATTCCCGCCGTGACGGCGCGCACCGGCCAGAAGGTCGCCGTCCTCCAGTCGGTCCCGTGGACGGCGAATCTCGCCACCGACTACCGCTTCCGGCAGGGCCCGTTCCAGGGACTGAGACTGGGCGTGGGCGTGAACCTCCGCGGCCCCCAGGTGGTGGGCAATCGCGGCGCCGACACCATCCGCAATCCCAACAATCCCACCCAGCGCATCGATGATCCGCGCTACGATGCCACCAGCTGGGTGCGCGCGAAGGGCTACTACAGCGGCACCGGCACCGTGTCGTACACCTGGCGGATCAAGAACCCGCGCCGCTACGTGCCGCGGTCGATCCAGTTCGACCTCGCGATCGAAAATCTCTTCGGCCGCAAGGCGCCGATTTATGGCTTCACCAGCACCGGCGGACAGAATACCAATGGCACCAATCTGGTGCCGAACGATGGCACGCTCGATGACCCTTCGAGCTACTCGGTGCCCGGCAATTTCTTCTATCTCAATCCGCGCAACTTCTCGTTGTCCGCGACGATGAACTTCTGACCCGCCCTTTCCGCCATGGCGTCACGCGCTGATTCCACCCGCCAGGACATGACTGCTTCTTCGATGGGTGCCATGGGGTCCGCACCGGGCCGCGCGGCATCCTGGAGTTGCGGTTTCGCGGCCGCCTGGTTCCTCGGGACCGCCGCGGCCATGGCCGCCTCCGCTGCAAGCATCCCGGGCGCCGCGGCGTTCACGGAACAGCACTGCGCCAGCTGCCACAACGACGTCGACAAGGAGGGCGGCTTCGACATCACCAGCCTGAAATTCTCCCCCGATGACCCGGCCAACACTCACCGCTGGGTGCTGGTCCACGATCGGGTGAAGGCCGGCGAGATGCCGCCCAAGGACAAGAAGCGTCCCGCCCCGGGGGACGTGGCGACCTTCGTCCAGGGTGTCGCCACGGCGCTGACCGACCACGAGCGCGCCGTCACGCGCCAGCAGGGCAGGTCCACCCAGCGACGGCTCAATCGCTACGAATTCGAGAATGCCCTGCGCGACCTGCTGCATGCGCCCTGGCTGCAGGTGAAGGGCGAACTGCCCGAGGACGGAGAGGCCGAGCTTTTCAACAAGGTCGGCGACGTGCTCGACGTTTCGCACGTGCAGATGACCCGTTACCTCCGGCTCGCGCAGCACGCGATCCGCCAGGTCATGGGCGTCGAACTCGCGCGGCTCGAACTGCCGCCCCCCACCACGCGGAAGTACTATGCCCGCGACGAGACCGTGTGGACGCGGACGTTTCTCCGCCGGATCGATGGCAACCCGAACCCCGAGCGCATGGCGTTTCCGGTCCTGGGTCAGGGACCCGCGCCGGACGTGCGGGCGCGGACGGCGCCGCTGACGGTCGGAGACCGTGATCCGGCGACGCGCGAGCTCGAGGCCGTCGGCTGGATGCGCAGCAATTACCACCCGTTCCACACCATCTGGGACAACTTCCGCGCGCCGGTTTCCGCCCGCTACCGCGTGCGCTGGAGCGGCTACACCATCTGGGTCGGCCCCAACGGATTCAGTACCGGGACGGTGAAGGACAAGGACGGCAACAAGACCCTGGTGAACCGTGAGCCCACGTGGTATCAGCCGAATGGAGACGACGTCACCCCGGGCCGGCGCAACGAGCCGATCACGGTCTACGCGCAGGGCCCGACGGATGTCCGCCGCCTCGGCGAGTTCGACCTGACGCCCGAACCCCGGGTCTTCGATCTCGGCACGGTCTGGATCGCCGCCAACGAGGCGCTCGTCACCGATGCGTCGCGTTTCTTCCGCAACCGGCCCGGCTCGGCCTCGAATCCGCTCGCCCAGCGCGACGGCGCGCCGGCGGTGGCGTTCCGCTGGATGGAGGTCGAGGGGCCGCTGTGGGACGAGGCGGCGACCGCCGGCTACCGGCTGCTCTTCGGCGACCTGCCGCTGGAGAAGCGTCCGGCCGGCGCGGCGGAGGTCACGGTGACCGCCCTGCCGGATCCGGCGAACCGCGGCGCCCAGGGCGCCGGCGGCTACGGGCGCGTGGTGCGCACGGCCGAGGTGCCGGTGCAGGTCGTGGCGAAATCGCCGCGCGCCGACGCGGAACGTCTGCTGCGCGGATTCATGGCCCGCGCCTATCGCCGGCCCGTGCAGGAAGCCGAGGTCCGGCGCTACCTGGCAGTGTTCGACGGAGAGCTGAAGTCCGGCCACGACTTCACGTACGCGATGATCGCAGCCTACTCGGCGGTCCTGTGCTCGCCCGGCTTTCTCTTTCTCGAGGAGGAACCGGGCCGGCTCAACGACTACGCCCTGGCGTCGCGGCTCGCGTTTTTCCTGACCAACTCGCCACCTGACGCGGCGCTGCGGGCCCGCGCCGACCGCGGCGAACTGCGACGGCCCGAGGTGCTTCGGGCCGAGACCGAACGCCTCCTGCAGGACCCGAAGGCCGGGCGCTTCGTCGAGGCGTTCCTCGACTACTGGCTCGAGCTGCGCAAGCACGACGCCACCACGCCGTCGAACACGCTTTATCCCGACTACTACCTCGACGAGGCGCTGGTCGAGGCTTCGCTCGCGGAGTCGCGGCTGTTCTTCACCGAGCTGCTGCAGAAGAACCTGCCGGCGCGGAATGTGATCCACTCCGACTTCACCTACCTGAACGAACGGCTCGCGGAGCACTACAACCTGCCCGGGGTGGCAGGCGCGGCGATGCGGCGCGTGACGCTGCCGGCGGACAGCGTGCGCGGTGGCGTGCTGACCCAGGCGATCGTCCTCAAGGTGACCGCCAACGGCACGACCACCTCGCCGGTCATCCGGGGCAAGTGGATCGCCGATCGGATCCTCGGCCTCTACATTCCGCCTCCGCCGTCATCCGTGGGCGCGGTCGATCCCGACACGCGCGGCGCGGTCACGATTCGGCAGCAGCTCGACAAGCACCGCGCCGACCCGAGTTGCGCCGCCTGCCACATCAAGATCGATCCGCCGGGCTTCGCGCTGGAGAACTTCGACGTGATGGGCGCCTGGCGCACGCGGTATCGGGGCGACGCCAAGGACCAGTTGCCCGAGATCGGACTCGGAAAGAACGGCTGGCCGTTTGATTTCCATTACGCCCTGCCGGTCGACGCCCGCGGACAGCTGCCGGACGGCCGCCCGTTCAACGACGTGCGGGAGTTCAAGCGGCTCATCCTCGAGGACGAGGCGCAGATCGCA
Organism: Opitutaceae bacterium; assembly: GCA_016793535.1. Lineage (GTDB taxonomy): Bacteria > Verrucomicrobiota > Verrucomicrobiia > Opitutales > Opitutaceae > ER46. The sequence goes on from JAEUHA010000417.1 coordinate 15,689, forward strand.
CGCAGTCTCGCCCGGCACCTGACGGTCTTCGCCACCGCCGCGCCGGTGCGTTTCAGTGACCGGCCGCAGATCGAGCAGATTCTCCAGGCGACCAAAGCCTCCGGCTACGGCGTGCGCGGCCTCGTGCACGCGATCGTGCAGAGTGAGCTTTTCCAAATGAAATGAGCTCCGAACCCGGATCCGATCCGCGCCGCTGCGGCTCTTCCCATGTAGGCGGGGTGCCCTCACCCCGCGGGAACTGGTTTTCGAAGGTGCAATGCCGCGGGGTG
>JAEUHA010000462.1 GCA_016793535.1 Opitutaceae bacterium
GGGCACGGCGCTCGGCGGCACGCCGTTCATCTGCAGCAGATACGGCTCGCCGCCGCCGCCGATATTGACGGCCATGCCCGGCACCGCCTTGAGCAGCTCGCCGATGCCGCCTTCCGTCATCGCCGCGTATTCGTCGGCCGAGACGACGCTCATGACGTTGGGCGCGAAGCGCTGGGTGTTGATGGCGAGGGCGGCGCCGTCCATCTCCTTGGAGGCGCCGACGGTGAACTGATCCAGCTTGATCGGGCCGCCGGCGGCGGACGTGGCGGCGGGTTTTCCGCCAAAACTTTCAAGCGCGAAATTCAGCGTCGCGCTCTGCCCGGCAGTGACGGTGACGGTGAGCGTCTGCGCGACGACGCCGGTGCGAAACGCCCGCACGCGTACGGTGCCCGCAGGCACGCCGGCGAGGCGATAGTGGCCGTCGGCGTCGGTGAAGGTCTCGAGGGCCGTGCCCTCGACGGTAATGCGCGCGAGCTCGAGGTTTTCGCCGGTTGCGGGATGCGAGACACGACCCTCCACGATGCCCGTCGCGGGCGATTGGGCGAGTGCAGCCACGGCCGCGAACAGGGTACCCAGTGAGAAAAGTCCGGTGCGAACGACGCTGGAGAGGTGATGAATCATTGGGGGGAGGGCGGAAAGCGACGGCTTGGCGCGGCGAGCCGCTCCGCCCAGACCGTGCGGCGATCGCAGGCAAAGATGGACGGCCGTGCTGGGGGATCGATTCAGAACTTGAGCCCGACGGAAAGCACCGCCACGCGGCGTTCGCCGGGAATCGAGGTGTCCGTGTAGTAGAATTTGTCGGCGGCGTTCTTGAGCGCGAGCTCGGCGTGCCAGTTGTGCGCGCCGCGCTTCCACGTGTAGCCGATACTGCCGTTGACCACGGTGTAGGCGGGGTGCTCGAGCAGGTAGAGATTCTCCAATGTGCCGTAGGGCCGGCTCCGGCTGCGGTAGTTGCCGCCGAGCGTGACGTAGAGGCCGCGCGCAGAGCCCTGCTTGAAGGTGTATTTGGCGAAAGCGTTGAAGGCGCGGGGAAACGCGGAATCGATCAGGCTGCCTTCGGTGACAGGCGAGGCTGTATTGCTCACGACCACGGGGTCCATGTCGGTGTAGTTGGCGACGAGCTGGAGCGCATCCGTGGGGAAATAGAACACGTCGATCTCGAATCCCTTGCTGCGCTCCTTGCCACTGAGCCGGATGATCGGCACCGGGAGGTTGGGATCATTGCGCGGGATGTTGGTGCGCTCGACGTTGAAGAACGAGATCGAACCGGAGAGCCGGCCACCGAGGGTTTCGACGCGTACGCCGGCCTCGTGGCCGGTGCCTTCCTGCGGGTTGTTGGGGAATTGCGCCCCGTTGCCCTGAATCGACTCCGAGTAGGAATAGAACAGGTTGGCGCCCGGCAGCACACGAAACGCGAAGCCGCCCTGAAAGCTGTCGAAGGATGTGCGCGGTGTGACCAGTACGCTCGGAGCCTGGCCGCCGGAGGACCGTAGATCAGGCGAGATCTGGATGCCGGAGCGCGCCCAGTCGCGGTTGGCTGCGCCGATCAGGCTGAGGCGTTCGCCGAAAAACTGGGCGTTGCCGATCGCGTTGATCTGCTGGCCGCGGCTGGCGGTCCGTTGGAGGACGAGGTGGTTGTAGTCCGCGGGGAAGTTGCCGAGGTTGTAGTCGGCGGCGGTGGGCGCGAAGAGGTTGAAGACGGGCCGGCGGAGGTTGCGGTGGACGGAGTTGGTGCCCGCGGCGCGGGTGTCCTGCGCGCCGAGCACGACGTTGAGTTTCGCGGCGGAGAAGTTCTGCGCGTAGCTGAAATCGCTGCGCAGGGTGCGGTTCCACTGGTCGGTGTCGGAGCGCCACGACTGAATCGGAACCGTGCGGGGAAGATTGCCGGCCGCGTCACGTTTGAGCGAGCCGTTCGCGAACTGCGTGAAACGATCCTGATGCCGCTGCGAGTCGGAGTAAACGACCCGCGCGGAGAAGTGATCGTTGAAGGCATGGGTGAACGTGGCTTCGAAGTAGACCTCGTCGTCGGTGCGGCGCGCATTGGGGCCGGCAATGTTGAACTCGCGGCCGAGGCCGGGCACGTAGCCGGTGGCGATGTCGATCACCCGCGTCCGGTTGCTGCCGACGGGGGCGGGCCGGGACTCGACGACCTGCGGGAAGCGTTCGTCGGAAGAGGTCATGTTCGGGACGTGCAACCATTCGGCGGTGACGCTGAGCGTGGTCGGATAAGGTTTGCCCCGGAGGTTCCAACGCAGCGACGGGGCCAGATGCCAGCTCTCCCGTTCGCCGAACTGGCGGGTCGATTGCTGGTTCTGGCCGGCGACGATCATACGGTAGAGCAGCGTGCCTTCACGGGTGACCGGGCCGGTGAGATCGAATTCGCCGCGGAGCGAGCCTTCGCTGTCGAGCGAGGTTTCGATGGCGGTGGCGCGCCTCGCCTGGGGCTGCTTGGTCACGATGTTGACCACGCCACCGGGTCCGCCAGTGCCGTAGAGTGCGCTGGAGGGCCCCTTCACCACCTCGACGCGATCGACCACGGAGGTGCCAATGGCGTTGGTGGTGGAAAAATTGATGCCGTTGCGTCGCGGGCTGCCAGTCTGGAAGCCGCGGATGGTGTACTGGCCGGCGAAGAACCCGGCTGTGCCGACGCCGCTGGAGTAAATCAGCGCCTCGTCGAGATCCGTCGCGCCGATGTCCTGGATAAAATCGGAGGTGAGTACGGAAATGGTCTGCGGCACATCCATGAGCCTCACGTTCACGCGCGTGCCGGAGACGGAGTTGGTTGCGCGGTAACCTGAGTCACGCGTGCTCGCTACTTCGAAGGCGGTGAGCTGGACCGTCTGATCCGCGGCCGGGGCGGCCGACGCGGCATAGGCCGTGGACGCGAGCGGGACAACCGCCAGGGTGAGCCGACTGATGAATGCAGTGAGCGGGGAGTTTGTTCGCATGGGGGAGGAGTTTGTCTTGGGGGATGAGGAGTGATCGGGGGGCGCGGGTGGATGTGAGTTCACAGCCGTCGAAACGACGAAACCGCCGGTGTCGGCCGCCTCCCGGGCTCGCAGGCGGGTGCCGGCGATAAGACGATCGAGTGCCTCGCGTGGCGGGTAGTCGCCGAAGACCCGGTGCGTGCGCACGTCGCCCACGGGCTCGGAGGGAAAAAGAATTTCGCGCTGCGCTTGCTCGGCGAATCGCTTGAGCGTCTCACTGGCCGGGCCGGCGGGGATGCGAAACGTGCGGACGGTGTGGTCGGGGCCGGCAAAGGCCCAGGTGAGCGGCAACAGGCAGGCCAGGCACGCGGCAGCCGCGCGGGCGGGCGAAGCGAAGGCGAGAGACGAAGAGCGGGTGGGGTTTGGGTGGGGGTTGGTCAAAGCGTACGGAACGAAGAGGTCAGGGCGGCCGGGTGAGCAGAATCTCGGCGTCGCCGCGCTGTTCGGCGCGCACGTCGAAACCGGTCTCGAGCAGCTTCACGAAGCCGTGGACGTTGTCGGAGCGCAGCGACGCGCTCACGCGCAGCGCGGCGAGCCCCGGGTCGGCGAGCACGAGCTGCGTGGCGTTGCGGCGATTGAGCGCAGCGACGACTTCGCCGAGCGGGGTCGCGGTGAAATTGAGGAGCCGGTGCTGCCACGCCAGCACGCGGGCGATCTCGCTCGGCGTGAGGGTGGCGACCTCCGGCGCGGCGGCGGACGTGAGGGCGACGACGGCGCGCTGGCGGGCGGCGAGCATGCGCCCGGACGCGGCGGCGGCTTCCGCAGCTTCGGCAGAGGTCGAGTGAGCGGGCGCGGCGGGGGCGGACGGCGGTTGCAGGCGTACTTGGCCTTCCGTGACGAGAACCTCGACGCCGGTGTCGGCGAGGCGGACGTTGAACGCGGTGCCCACCGCGCGCACGGAGATGCCCGCCGCCGTGACGGTGAAGGGTCGCGCGGCGTCCTTCGTCACGGTAAAATGCGCTTCGCCGCGCTCCAGCCGTACGCGGCGCTCGGTGGCGGTGAAGTCGGAGGTGATGACGGCGGCGCCATTGAGCTCCACCACCGTGCCGTCGGCGAGCTCCCGCGTGCTGGGCGCGGGCGACTGCGGCGCGGAGAGCGTGCCGAAATGATAGGTGGCGACACTCAGGGCCGCGGCCGCCGCAGCGGCAAGCGGCCACCGCCAGCGGCGGAAGAGCGAGGAGGCCGCACGGGTGAGGGGCGGTGCCGGCTCGGCCACATCGGCCCCGGCCCAGGCGGCGGAGAGCTCGTGGCGGGTGGCCCAGTCGCGAAGCGCCGAGTCGAAGCGGGCGGCGCGGCGCAGCGCGGCGCGCGCGGCGGGATCGGTGCGCAGGCGGGCGTCGAGGGCGCGGAAATCCTCCGGCGAGATCGTGTTGTCCAGCCAGTCGGCGATGAGGCGATCGAGTGGGTCGCCGGGGCTCATGCGGGATCGCGTTTCAGTTCGCCCTCGATGCACTCGAGCAGCCGGGCGCGGAGGCGCTGCACGGCCTTGTAGTGGCCCTGAACGGTGCGGCCGGCGCGCGTGGCAACCTCGTGGAGGCGGGCGCCGGGCTGGTAGGAGAGCAGGAGCAGCTCGCGCTGGGGATCGCCGAGCTTGGCGAGACAACGGTCGAGCGCGCGGCGCTGACGCTCAATCGTGTCGGCTTCCTGTGCAGCCTCCTCGGTCAACAGGTCCGCGACAACGTCGGAGAACACGAGTTGCTCGCGACCGCGGCGGCGCAGGTGGTCGAGGGCCTCGAACCGGGCGATGGTGGCAACCCACGCGAGGAAGTTGGTGCCCCGCTCGAAGCGGGGGAATTTTCGCCACGCGACCAGGCTCGTCTCCTGCATGACCTCGTCGACGTCGGCCCACGTCGGCAGCAGCGCGCGAATAAACGCCCGCAGCCGGCCTTCGTGGGCGACAAAGAGGCGGACGAACTCCTCGTACGCGGGAGTCGGCCCGCCGCCGGTGGCGGGATCGGGGTGATCGGTCATGGAGGTGCGGACATCTGTTACCGCGGTCGGCGGCGAAATTGGACATCATTTCGCGCCCCGCTGGCATCCGGACGTGGAGCCGGATCTGCCGGGGCGGATCCGTGGTACAGGAGAACTCGTGCTGCGTCCGCGCTAGGGCCGGGTGCGGGATGATTGCTGGATCCGCGCGAGCTCCGCCTTCAGCCGGGCGACGACCTCGGGCTGCGCGGCGGCGAGGTTGGTCGTTTCGCGCGGGTCGGCCTCGAGGTCGTAAAGCTGGCCGGGCGGCTCGCCCGCCGCGGGGTAGGTGCCGCTCGCCGGCCGGCCGAACCGGACGGGCTCGCGGCCTTCGATCCACTTCCAGCGGCCGGAGCGAAGCGAGCGTCCGATCACGAGCGACTCGCGGACCGGTTTCGCCGCGGGCTGGGAACCGAGCAGCACCGGCAGGAAGCTGAAGCTGTCCGGACCGGCCTCGGCCTCCAGCGTGGCCCCGGTTGCGGCGGCCAGCGTGGCCATCACGTCCGTGAAACACACCATCTGCGCGGCGGTGGAGCCGGCTTTGACCCGGCCGGGCCAGCGGACGATGAACGGCATGCGGTGACCGGCTTCCCAGTGGGAGCCTTTCATCCCGCGGAGACCGCCCGTCGAGTCGTGGCCGGTGCGCTGCACGTCCTCGGGGTACCAGACGGGGCCGTTGTCGGAGGTGAAAATCACGAGGGTGTTGCCGGCGAGTTGGGTGGCGTCGAGGGCTTGGAGCACGCGGCCGATCATGGCGTCGACCATCATCGTGAAATCGCCGTAGGTGCCGATGCCGCTGCGCCCCTTGAACTCCGGGGCGGGCAGCCACGGCGTGTGCGGACCCGTGGGCGCGTAGTAGAGAAAGAGGGGCTGGGTCGGATGCTGGCGGGCGTGCGCGTTGATCTCGGCCACGGCTTCATCGGTGAAGCGCGGCAGGACGTCCTTCAGTTCCAGGCCGGGGGCGATGCCGCCGCCGCGCCAGAATTCGCCCTGAATCGGCGAGTAGCCGCGTTCGGGATGCGCGGGGCTGTCGGCGATGGTGCCGGTGGGCGGAGCGACGGCGCGATCGCCTTCGAGATAGAAATAGGGCGGGATGTCGGTCGACGCGCGAAAGCCAAAGAAGCGATCGAAGCCGCGGTCGACCGGTCCGCCCGGCAAGGGCCGGTCATAGCCCTGCTCCTGGAAGCCGAGGTGCCACTTGCCGATCATCGCGGTGCGGTAGCCGCGCGACTTCAGCACCGAGGCGAGCGTGGCCTGGCCGGGTTCGATGATCGGTTGCGTCGGCCATTTCGACGTGTCGGTCCGAAACGGGTGGCGTCCGGTGATGAGCCCGTACCGCGACGGATGGCAGACGGCGCCGGGCGCGTGCGCGTCGGTGAAGCGCATGCCTTCGCGGGCGAGCCGGTCGATGTGCGGCGTGGGAATCTTCGACTGCGGATTGAAGCTGCCGGGATCGCCGTACCCGAGGTCGTCGACGAGAATCAGCACGACGTGGGGCGGAGCGCCGGGTCCCGGGGGCACCGCGGCGAAGGCCAGCGACGCGAGGAGGAGGAACAGGCCGGAGCGAAAGAGAGGGCGGGAGTTCATGAGGCGGTAACCACGAGGGCGGGCAGGGATGTCGTCAGGGCCGGAGCCGGTAACGCGACAGATCGGTGTCTGCCGTGCGGATCGTGCCGGGGGCCGGTGGGGGCGGGCCGGGCTCGATCTGCAGCGGGCGCTTGTTGTGCTGGAGCGCGGTGTCGAACTCGCGCACGACGGCGGTGAGGCGCGCGACGACCTCAGGGTGCTGGGCGGCCAGGTTTGTCGTTTCGCCGAGATCGGATTCGAGATCGTAGAGCTCGGGCGCGGCGAGCAGGCGGTGCTGGTTGTTGAAGAGATTGGGCAGGTGATCCCACCAGAGGCTGGGCGGGCGTGGCGACGGGCGCGCGGTCACGGCGACGAAGAGCTTCCATTTTCCCTCGCGCACGGCCTGCGCCTGGTAGCCGAAGTAGTGGAACAGGGGGCGCACCGGCAGCGGCCGGCCCGTGAGCAGCAACGGCCCGAGATCCCGGCCGTCGATCACGCGGTCGGACGGCAGGGGCGCGCCGGCAAGCGCGGCGAGCGTCGGGAAAAGGTCCATTTGCGAAACGACGGCGGCGACGTCGCCGCGCGGCGCGATGCGGCCGGGCCAGCGGACGATGAAGGGTACGCGCACGCCGCCTTCGAACGTGCTGCCCTTGCCGGCGCGGAGCGGGCCGTTGCTGCCGCCGTTGGCTCGTTCGGGCGCGTAGTAGGGCAGGTCTGCGGGCACGGGGCCGAGGTGCGCGGCCTTGGTGCCGGCGCCGTTGTCGCTGGAGAAGACGACGAGCGTGCGCTCGTCGAGGCCGAGTTCCTTGAGCGTGTCGAGGATGGCGCCGGTGCTCCAGTCGATCTCCTCGATGCTGTCGCCATAGAGGCCGCCTTTCGATTTGCCGGCGAAGGCCGGGGACGCGAACTGCGGAATGTGCGGCATCACGTGCGGCAGGAAGAGGAAGAAGGAACGGGCGCGGTTTTCCCGGATGAAGCGGATCGCCCGTTCGGTGAGGCGGCGCGTGAGGTGGTTCTGGTCGACGGGTGCCTCGATGACCGTGTCGTCCTCGAGGAGTGGATACGGCTCGAAGGCGGCGGCCTGCGTGAACGGCTGGCCGACGCGCCATTCGCCGAAGTTGTTCGGGTAGGGCGTGCCGAAGAACACGTCGAAGCCGTGCCGCTGCGGGCGAAAGGGCTTCGCCCAGCCGAGGTG
>JAEUHA010000488.1 GCA_016793535.1 Opitutaceae bacterium
ACGGCCGCGCTCCCAGGGATAAGCTTCACTTCCGACTCGCCGCCGGCCACGTGGCATCGCATCGAAGGCCATGCGCAAGATCCAGTGGGGCGTTTTGAGCACAGCAAGAATCGGGGTGAACAAGGTGATACCGGCGCTGCAGGCGTCGCAGTTGGGCACCGTGGCGGCGATCGCGTCGCGCGAACCCGCGGCGGCGCAGGCGGCGGCGCAACGGCTCGGCATTCCCCGCGCGTTCGGCTCGTACGAGGCGCTGCTCGCCGATCCGGCGATCGACGCGATCTACAATCCCCTGCCCAATCACCTGCACGTGCCGTGGTCGATCCGCGCGCTCGAGGCCGGCAAACATGTGCTGTGCGAAAAGCCGATCGGCCTCGACTCCGGTGAAGCCCAGGCGCTGCTCGCGGCCGCGCGACGCTTTCCGAAGCTGAAGATCATGGAGGCGTTCATGTACCGGCACCACCCGCAGTGGCAGGGGGCGAAGCGACTCATCGCCCAGGGCGGGATCGGCACGCTGCGAACCATCCAGGCGTTCTTCTCCTACTCGAATCTCGATCCCAGGAATATCCGCAACGACGCCGCGATGGGCGGCGGCGGCATGATGGACATCGGGTGCTACTGCATCTCGCTCGCCCGGTTTCTCTTCGCCGCGGAACCGGTGCGGGTCCACGGCATCGCGGAGTTCGACCCGACATTCGGCGTCGACCGGCTCGCGTCGGCCATGCTCGAGTTTCCAGGCGGCACGGCGACCTTCACCTGCGCAACGCAGCTCGCGGCCTACCAGCGGGTGAACATCTTCGGCACGGAGGGTCGCATCGAGATCGAGATCCCGTTCAACGCCCCGCCCGACCGCCCGACGCGGATCTTCTGCGAACGCGCCGGTACCACCAACACGCTCACCTTTCCCGTCTGCAACCAGTACTCGATCCAGGGCGACCTCTTCGCCCGCGCCATCCTCGACGACACGCCCGTGCCGACGCCGCTGGAGGACGCGCTCGCGAATTTGCGCGTGATCGAAACGCTGCTCGCGCAGGCCAAGTCCCAAGACGGGTAGCCCACGGAACACACGGAGCACACGGAAATCAAATCCCTCCGTTTCCGTGTGCTCCGTGTGTTCCGTGGGCCAACCTTGCTCTTCCCTCAGGGAAAATCCTTGAACCACGCGATCTGCGGCCAGGGCGACTTCGTGTCGTACGGCTGCGGCGCACCCGGCGTTGCGCGGCCGCGCTCGATCGTCTCGCGGAGCAGCCGGCCGAGCCGCTGCACGATCTCCGGGTGTTTCGCCGCGAGATTCGTCGTCTCGGCCGGGTCGTTCGCCAGATTGTACAACTGATACGGCGGGAGCCCGGTGAAATCGTCGACCTTGGCCTGCGTCCAGGGCGACGGCGACCGGGTCGGCGAACTCCAGCCCCCTGAACCGGGACAGAGGATGAGTTTCCAGTCGCCCTGCCGGATCGCGAATTCCCCTTCGGCCGAATGATGAACCAGGCTGTCGCGGCGGTTCGCCGGCTCACGCTGGCCGCGCAAAAGGGCGAGCAGGCTCGAGCTGTCCTCGGCGGCGTTGGCGGGCAGAGTGACACCGAGCACCTCGGCCATCGTGGCGTAGACATCGAGATGGCCGATCAGGTCGGACGAACGCGAACCCGCCTTCGTCACCCCGGGCCAGCGCGCAAAGAACGGCACGCGGTGTCCGCCCTCGAACGCATCGGACTTGGTGCCGCGAAAGCCCCCGCTCGAATCGTGCCCCAGGTCGCGATGCCGCGGAATATCGCCGGCCGGCGCGTAGCCGTTGTCCGTGGTGAAAATCACGAGCGTGTTCGACGCGAGGCCGTGTTTCTCCAGCGCGGCGAGGATCGCGCCAACGTCGGCGTCGATCTGCAGGACGAAGTCACCGTACTGGGTCCGCGTCTTCCCGGCGAACGCTGGAGTCGGCAGCGTCGGCGTGTGCGGCGCCGCGAGCGCGAGGTAGACGAAGAACGGCTTCCCATCGCGCGCCGCCGCGCGTTCGGCGAGGAACGCGATCGTCTTTTCCGTGAGCCGCGGCTGCACGTCCTCCATCTTGAAATCGCCGCCGATCGGCCCCTTGCGCCAGAGCTTCGGCGCCGGACTGTCGTCGACGGTTCCGGCGGGCGGACGTGTCACGCGGTCGTTCTCGATCCACACGTAAGGCGGCATGTCGAGCGACGCGCTGATCCCGAAGAACCGCTCGAAGCCGTGCGCGGTCGGCCCGCCGCCGAGCGGCTTCGCGTAGTCGACGTCCTCGACCCGCGGCCCGGTCTTGGCCCAGTCGAAGCCGAGGTGCCACTTGCCGAACATCGCCGTCGCATACCCCTGCTGCCGCAGGAAGCCCGGCAGCGTGAGCCGGCCCGGCTCGATGAGGCTCGGGCTGTAACCCTGCAGCACGCCGCGCTTGAGTTTGGTGCGCCACGAATGCCGGCCGGTAAGCAGCGTGTACCGCGTCGGCGTGCAGACGCCCGACGACGAGTGCGCATCGGTGAACACCATGCCCTCGCGCGCGAGCCGGTCGAGGTGCGGCGTCTGCCAGATGCTCTTCGGGTTGAGGTGCGACACGTCGCCGATGCCCATGTCGTCGGCAAGGATGAAGAGGACGTTTGGTCGCGCGGGCGCCGCAGCGTGAGCGAGCGTGACAAGCCCCAAAAGGCAGCAAGCTGTTTTAACCGCGGATAACGCGGATGACGCGGATACAAGGCAGTCAATCGAGCGCAGGAATTTGGTCTTCATCCGTGTAATCCGCGAAATCCGCGGTCAAAACTGTCTGATTGTTTTCGTCACGCGATCCGCAGCGTGAACCCGAAGGGCGTCGCGCCCGTGAGGTACACGCTCTGTCCGTCCCATTTCGGCAAGGCGCCACGCACCTGGGTGTAGGTGTGTTCCACGCGGCCGGGGCCGAACTCGATCGTGTCCTGCCCGAGTGAATACCGGCCCGTGCCGCCCTCCAGCAGCCAGCCATCCTTCACTCCCGGAGCCGGCTTCACGCCCTCGAGCTTTCCGCCGTGCCGGAATGCCAGCTCGATCGCCACCGGCACGAACTCCGTGCCGCGAATCGTGAACTCGAGCGTGAAGGCGCCGTCCTTCTCGGTGATCGTGACGACCGCCTGCAGGGTCTGGACCTCGGAGCGGGCGCGCCAGTTCTTGTGGTTCGCGAGCGTGCCGTTGGGCGCCATCTTCACGTGCTCGCCGTCGGCGATCTGCTGCGCGGTGAGCGGCTGGAAGTACGGTCCGTCGAGTTCCTGCCGCAGCACGTAGCGGCCGTCCTTCACCTCGAGCGCGTCACCGGTGAACTGTCCCTTGCCGAAAAACGCCGTGGCGAACCGCACCGCTTCGAGGGCGGCCGCGCCCTTGCGGAAGGAAAAGAGCGTGGTGTTGGCCGCGAGGATCGTGCCACTCGCCGGGCCACGGCGGATGCGCGCGAGGCTCGAGTAGGCGAACACCTTGGCATAGTCGGTCGGGAGCGGCGCGTCGGGCGGCAGCGGGCGGCCGAAGTCGGGCTCGGTGAGGAACGTGGTGAGCGAACCCGGGTGCCGCGGCGCGACGCTGCGTTCGATCTGGCGCGCCATCGCGGCGAAGCGGCCGTTGCCGTCGCGCAGGGCGAGCGTGCGGTACGAATAATAGTACGGCGCCAGGCTGCCGCGCTGGTAGCGATCCTGCCGGCGCGAGGCCTCCGTGACCACCTCGCCGTCGGGGTGCACGTAGTAGATCGTCATCTCGAGATTCTTCCGCACCGGCTCGGCGAGTTCCGGCCGGTTGAGCAGCCGCGCCACGGTCAGGAGCGCCCGATTCACATGCGGCGAATAGACCGTCGTGCTCTTCTCGGTGTACTGGCCGTCCGGATCGAGGTCGATCGTCTCGGCGAGCCACTGGTCCACGCGCGCCACGTAGCGCCGGTCCGGATACAGCGAGTTCACCCAGGCCAGCGCCGAGCAGACGATCCAGCGGTGGTTCGGCGTGTGCACTCCGCCGACCGTCAGCGCCTCGCCGCCGCGCCGGATGAACTGCCCGAGCTCGTCCGCCACGGCCCGGAGCGCCGGCACGGGGCTCGCCCGCAGCAGCGCGCAGGCGGGGCACGCATGCTCGAGGATGAACGCGAGATCGGGCGTGGAGTGAAAGTTCGTCGCGTAGTAGTCGATCGTGCCGTCGGCATGCTGCGCCTTGAGCATGTAGGCGATGCCGCGGCGCATCGGCTCCACCAGCGCGGTCGACCCGAAGTACGCCGACCCCGGCGCGCAGGCCGCGGCGGCGAGCGCGGCGACGAAGCCGTTGGTGCCGGAGACCGTGTGGATGCCATGGCCGTCGGCGAGCCCGCCGCTCCATCGGTGCCCGGGGCGGTTTTCCTGCTGGGCGAGCAGCGCCGGGACGCGGGCGTCGTGATCGCGGATGAGGCCCTGCAGGACGGCGTCCGGCGCGGCCGCGGATGCGGCAAGGCCTGGCCGCACGACGGTCGCAAGCGAAGCGGCAGCGGAGGAGAGGAGAAAATTGCGGCGATTCATGGCGGTGGAGCGCGCGGTCCTCAGCGCAGTCTCCGGGCGGGTTTGTCGTCCATGCCGGCAGGCTGCCAAGCGTTGGCAAGCCAACAAGCCC
>JAEUHA010000563.1 GCA_016793535.1 Opitutaceae bacterium
AGCGACAACGGCGGTCTGCCGGAGGTGAAGCCCAGCTCCGTGGGCGATTCCCGCGGGTTCAAGAACACCGTTTACGAAGGCGGCCTGCGCTCCCCCGGCATCATCGAGTGGCCCGCGGTCCTTCCGCGCGGGCGCGTCACCCGCTATCCGGCCGGCACGATCGACATTTTTCCCACGCTCGCGGAGATCGTGAAGCTGCCCGCCACGGCGCTGCTGTCGCCGGTGGACGGCATCAGCCTGAAACCGCTGCTGACCGCGGACCTCAAGGAGCGGCCGAAACCGCTCGTGTTCCGCCACACCAACCGGGCCGCGCTGATCGAGAACCGGTACAAGATCCTGAGCCCAAATCTCAGCGGAGGAAAGTTCGAGGTGTACGACCTCGAGGCCGATCCCCGGGAAACCCAGGACCTCAGTAGCTTGCAGCCGGCGCTGGCCTCGCGCCTGCGCGATGCGCTGCTGGCCTGGAACGCGTCGGTGGACGCGAGCGTGGCCGGCAAGGACTACCCGGAAGGCCGCGTGATCGGCAAGGAGCCGCCGACCCAGCCCTGGATGTCCGCGCCGGAGTTCCAACCCTATCTGAAGGAGTGGCAGAAGCGCCCCGAGTATCAAAGCACCGCCAACCCCCGGAAAAACAAGAAGCAGTGAGAGCGGCTTGAGCCCCGTGCGATTTCGCCTTCACTTCGCCTCGGAGTCCGCGCCGGCGGAACCCACCTGACCAACGTGCCCAACCCCTTTCCCGTGGATCGCCGCCTCGTCCTCCTCATGTTTCTCAGTGCCGGCACGCTCGCGCGCGCCGCGGAGGCGGTGCCGGACTTCAATCGCGACATCCGGCCGATCCTCTCGGACAAGTGCTTTCGCTGCCACGGGCCGGACGAGCACGACCGCAAGGGCGGTCAGAACGGCCTCCGGCTCGACACGGCGCAGGGGGCGCGCGAGGACCTCGGCGGGGGCGGATATGCGATCGTGCCTGGGCATCCGGAAAAGAGCGAACTACTCACGCGGGTGAAATCGGCCGACGAGGAGGAAGTGATGCCGCCGCCCAAGACCGGCAAGGCGCTCTCGCCGCGCGAAATCGATCTCCTGCAGCGCTGGATCGCCGGCGGTGCCAGTTACGCCCAGCACTGGTCGTATGAGAAGCCGCGGGCCGAGACCCCGCCGGCGGTCCGTGACCAGACCTGGCCGCGGACTCCAGTCGACCAGTTCATCCTCGCCCGCCTGGAGAAGGAAGGGCTTCGTCCGCAACCGGAGGCCGATCGGGCCGCGCTGGCCCGCCGCGTGGCCCTCGATCTGACCGGCCTGCCCCCGAGTATCGAGGAAGTGGATGCATTTCTGGCCGACCGCGGGCCCGACGCCTACGAGCGTTTCGTCGACCGCCAGCTGGCCAAGCCCGCCTATGGCGAACATTGGGCGCGCGCCTGGCTCGACCTGGCCCGTTATGCGGACTCGAAGGGGTATGCGGACGACCAGCCGCGCACCATCTGGAAATATCGCGACTACGTGATCGACGCGTTCAACCAGAACCTGCCGTTCGACCGCTTCACCATCGAACAGCTCGCCGGCGACCTGCTGCCGGAGCCGACGCCGGCCCAGCTCTTTGCCACCGGGTTTCATCGCAACACGATGAACAACACCGAGGGCGGCACCGACGACGAGGAGTTCCGCACCGTCGCGGTCGTCGACCGGGTGAACACCACGCTGTCCGTGTGGATGGGCACGTCGATCGCCTGTGCGCAGTGTCACACGCACAAGTACGATCCGCTGACGCAGAAGGAGTACTTCCAGCTCTACGCGATCTTCAACCAGTCGGAGGACGCCGACCGGAACGACGAGGCGCCCGTGCTCGAGTTCTTCACCGCGGAGCAGCAGAAGCAGCGGGCGGAGTGGGAGGCCGAGGTGGCGGCGCTGGAGCGGAAGCTGACGGCGGGCCGGAGTGCGCATCTGGCGGCGGCGCGGCAATGGGCCCGCGATTTTCCCGCCCGGGTCGAGTGGCGTACGCCCGTGCCGGATACGTTCAAGTCGGAAACGGGCGCGCTGATGCAGACGGCGCCGGACGGCACGATCTTCGTCGAGGCCGGGCAGAAGACGGACACCTATACCGTGGCGGTGCCGGTCCCCGCCGGCGCGGGCGTGAGCGCGCTGCGGCTCGAGTCGCTGCCGCATGACGCCCTGCCGGGGAAAGGGGCGGGCGGCGCGAAGGGCAATTTCGTCGTGACGCGCGTGCGCGTCGGCATCAAGCCGCCGGAGCCGTTCCGCCGGGCCCGGTTCATCCGGATCGTGAGCCCGGGCAAGGCCCGGATCCTTTCGTTGGCGGAAGTGCAGGTGTTCAGCGGTGGGCGCAACATCGCGTCGGACGGGGTCGCCGCCCAGGTTTCGACGGGCGAAAAGGCGGACGCGCGGCGGGCGATCGATGGTGGCACGGATGGCGACATCCTGAACGGCTCGGTCAGCCAGACCGGGACCGCCGACGACCCCTGGTGGGAACTCGACCTTGGCGCGGAACAGCCGCTCGAGCGCGTGCTGATCTGGGGCCGGCGGGGAGAGGAGGGGACGCCGATGGGCTTGCGGGTGACGGTGCTCGACCAGGAGCGGCGGCCGGTGTTCGAGCGGACCACGCGGGAGTTTCCACGACCGACGAACACGATCGACCTGGCGGATCCCCGCGAGCTGCCCCTCGCGCGCGTGGCGACCGATTTTTCGCAGAACGGCTACGAGCCTGCGGCCGTGATCACCGACGCGGAGCCGCGGGGCGTGCCCGCGCGGAAGAAGGCGGCGCCAAAACGCGGCTGGGCCGTGGGAGGGGCAGCCGGGAAGGCGCACGCCTTGTTGCTCGAGCCCCAGAAGCCGATCGTCCTGCAGCCGGGCGAAACCCTCGTGGTGACGATCGAGCAGAAGTCGGCCACGGCGAACGCCACGTTGAATCACTTTCGCCTCGGCTACAGCACGGACCCGCGGGCCGTGGAACACGTGCGCACGCCCGCGGCGGAGCTCGCGCTGCTGCAGACCGCGGAAGCGGACCGCGACGCCGCCGGCCACGACCGCCTGTTGGAGTACTACGTGCGGCACGTGGCGCCGGAACTCGCGGTGGAGCGCAAGCGGCTCGCGGTGGTGAGCAAGTCGATCGACGACCTGACCGCCTACACCTCGCCGATCATGCGCGAACTGCCCGCGGACCAGCGGCGCACGACGCACGTGCAATTGCGGGGCAATTTCCGCGCGCTGGGGGAGGAAGTGACTCCCGGGGTGCCGGCGGCGTTTCCGCCCCTGCCGGCCGGCGCGCCGGCCAACCGGCTGTCGCTCGCGCGCTGGCTGGTCGATGAAAACAATCCCCTGACGGCGCGGGTGCTCGCGAACCGGATGTGGGAGGCGGTCTTCGGCCTCGGTCTCGTGCGGACGGCGGAAGAGTTCGGCTCCCAGGGCGAACGACCCTCGCATCCGGAACTGCTGGACTGGCTCGCGGTGGAGCTGGTGCGGACGCAGTGGGACCTGAAGCGATTCCTGCGCTTGCTCGTGACGTCGGCAACCTATCGGCAGAGCGCGAAAGTCACACCCGAGGTGCTGGCGGCCGACCCGGAAAACCGGCTGCTGGCCCGCGGTCCGCGTTTCCGCCTGACGGCGGAGATGGTCCGCGATCAGGCCCTGGCCGTGAGCGGTTTGTTGAGCGCGAAGACGCACGGCCCGTCGGTGCGACCGTTCCAGCCGGCCTTCGACCTGCGCGCGGCCTTTGGCTCGGCGCTCGACTGGACGACGAGCAAGGGCGAGGACCGTTTCCGCCGGGGACTCTACACCGAGTGGAGGCGCAGCAGTCCGTATCCGTCGATGGTGACCTTCGACGCGCCGAATCGCGAGGTGTGCACGCTCGTGCGGAATCGCAGCAACACGCCGCTGCAGGCGCTCGTGACGTTGAACGATCCGGTCTATGTCGAGGCCGCCCAGGCGCTCGGCCGGCAGATGGCGGCCGGAATTGACAGTCTCGAAGCGCGGCTGCAGGCCGGGTTCCGTCGCGTGCTGAGGCGTGCGCCCACGAGCGACGAAACGCAGCACCTCGTCACGCTCCACCAGCAGGCGCTGGCCCATTACACGAAGGTCCCCGAACAGGCCGCGGCCTTCGTCGCGAATCCGGACCTTCCCATGGCCGCTGCCGTCGTGCCGGCCGAACTCGCCGCCTGGACTGCCGTGGCGAACGTCCTGCTCAACCTCGACGAAGCCCTGATGAAGCGATGAGAACTCTCTTCAAGGGGTCAGGG
>JAEUHA010000571.1 GCA_016793535.1 Opitutaceae bacterium
CGAACAGGACGCGGTGCTCGACGCCCACGTGCGCCGGGCGGAGTCGGAGGCGTGCTACGAGGCGTTCGCGCTGCTCTATGTCGCGATGACCCGGGCGAAGCGGGCGATGTATCTCATCACGAAACCCGCGGGCCAGTCGGAGTCGCGCAACTATCCCCGCCTGCTGACGGCGACCCTTGGCGAGGGTCCGGCCACGGTCACGGTGGGTACGCTGACTGTGGCCGGGGCCTGGACTTCGGGCGACCCGGACTGGTTTGCGGCCGTGGCCGCGCGGCGCGAGGCGGTCGCGGCGGAGACCGGTGACGAGGCGGCGCTCGATCCCGATCAGGTCGGCCGGGTCGTCCGCCGGCCGGCGCGGCGTCCTTCGTCGGGACGTTCCGGCCGGGTGGCGGCTGCGCAGGTGTTCTCACTGGCAGGCGGCCGGGCGGCGGGCTTCGGCGATGCCGTCCACGCGCTGCTCGCCGAAGTCGAGTGGGGGGATTCCGCCCCGGAGGCGGCGTGGCGCCGGCGCGGCGAGCCGGCGGACGTGGTGGCGGAGGCTGCCGCCTGCCTGCAGGCGCCGGCGCTCGCCCCCGTGTGGCGTCGTCGGGAGGGGGCCGGCGTGTGGCGCGAGCGGGCGTTCGAGATCGTCCTCGATGGGGCGTGGGTGACGGGCGTTTTTGATCGGGTGATCCTGGCGGCCGAGGCCGGGGGCGGTCGCACCGTGACGGTGATCGACTTCAAAACCGATCGTGTCACCAGCGAGATGGAGCTGAACGACGCGGTGCGCCGGCACGCCGCGCAGCTCAACCTGTACCGGCGGGTGGCAGCGGTGCTAGCGGGGGTGCCGGTGACCGCCGTCGGAGCGGAAATCGTGTTCACGGCCGTTCGGCGGCGGGTGCCGGTGCCCGCGTAGATTCGGCTTTACAGCTCCGGGGCCGGAACGCAGCGTGACCGTTCGCCAAAAACAATCACCATGGGCAACCTGAAAAAGAAACGTCGTCTTAAGATGAACAAGCACAAGCGCAGAAAGCGCTTGAAGGCCAACCGCCACAAGAAGCGTACGTGGCAGAAGTGAGCCGCGGGCATCCCGCCGCTCCTATTTTACGAATTTTCGAAACCCGCCGCACCTCGCGGCGGGTTTTCTTTTTGTCCGGATCGCCCGTTCCGGTGCGGACCCGGGCTTGAACGGGCCTCCGGCCGCCTGGCATGCCCGCGGGCGAAGCGGCCGCCGCGGGCCGGAACGGTGGTCGCCCCGGCGCCGGCGCGCGTCGCGCCCCCGCGATGCAACCAGATTCCGGATACGGGCGTGGTCCGGCGGCGGCCGCGTCGGAAGTGGAAATCCGGATACACGGTGCCGCGTAAAAAATCCGCATCGCCGGGTCTGTAAGCCGCTCTGCCTGATCAAGAGAGCGTAAATACCGGGCTCCAGATGCAATCGTGTCACGTTTGTCATTGTCTCGCCCGATGAGTTGCTGGCCAGACTGCCACTCGCACCTGCCGCATGCTTTTCCAGAAAAAAAACAAAGGCTTCTTCGTCGAGCTGAACGACCATTCGGTCCTCTTCGCCCGCACCTCCGCGCCCGTGGCCCCCTTTGTCATCGAGGAGATGCGGGAGTGTTCGCCCAATGACGCGGCGGAACTGGCGGCGGTCATCGGGCAGCTCCAGCCGAAGAAGGGCCCGAGCGGCTACCTCCATGCGACCGTGAGCATCTTTCCGCCGAAACGGATCATCCGCCGGCACACGATCGAGACCAAGCGCGTGCGGGAGAACGGCTATATTTCCGAAATCTGCACGCAGCAGTTCCGGATCGACCAGGACAAGTATGTCCTCGCGATGCTCAACGCCAACGACGGGCAGGACTGCGACACGACCCGCGCGGCGCAGAAGGACGTGATGTTCTGCGGACTGCCGATCGAGGACGCGAACACGATCCAGAGCTCGCTCCTCGGCAGCGGAATCTATCCCGAGCGCCTCGAACTCGGTTCGGTGGCGACGCTGGGCGGCGTGGTCGACTGGCTGGCCCAGAACAAGTCCAAGTCCTCGGTGCTGGTCCTCGAGATCGGCGCCGATGCGGTCAATTCCTTCATCGTCACCGCCGGCGGCGTCGAGGCCTCCCGCCCGATCGGGCAGGGCGTCGACGCGATGGTGCCGATCGTGCAGAAGGAACTGGGGCTGAAGGACGAGGAGTCGGCCCGAAAGCTCTTTTTCTCGAATACCTTCGATTTCACGGGCATGGGCCCGCTCCTGATCAAGCGGCTGCTCAAGGAACTGCAGTCCTCGATCGGATTCTACGAAGTGCAGACCGGCCAGTCGGTCGGCCAGGTCTTCTGCACCCAGCTTTCCCCCAAGCTCCAGTGGCTCGACGGGGCGATCGCGAGCTCGCTCGGCATCACGAGCGTGCGTCCTGACCTTCAATCCTGGCTGCAGGCGCGGCAGATCATCCTGCCCGAAAACTTAGCCTCCCACGCGCAGGAGGCCCGCTGGTTCGGGCTGCTGGCGCTGATGGCTCAATACGACGCGGAACATGCTGTCCCTGCTGAAGAAAAAAAGTGAAGCGGACGCAGCGCCGGCGCAGCCGGCGTGGCACCCGAATTTCCGCAACTACGAGAAGTTGCCGGACGTAAAAGTCGTCCGGACGGCGTTCTTCATCAACGGCGTCTCCGTCTTCCTTGCCGTGGCCCTGCTGGTCTATTCGGGCTTCCGCGAATGGCAGATCCGCGTGATCGCCGGCCAGGTTTCCGAGATCCAGGAGCAGATCGGCCGCAACAAGGCGGCCAGCGACCAGGCGATCGCGCTCTACAAGAAGTTCCAGGCCGACGAGGCGCGGGCGGGCGAAGTCGAGACCTTCCAGCGTTCGAAGCCGATGGTATCCGCGTGGCTGCTACGGCTGGCGCAGACCCTGCCGAAGGACATCGCGCTCGACACCTTCGAGCTGCGGGAGAACGGCCTCACCCTGCGCATGTCGGTGCGGGGCGATGCGGCGGCCGC
>JAEUHA010000578.1 GCA_016793535.1 Opitutaceae bacterium
ACGATTACGGCACGCGCATGTTCATGGCGATCCGGTGGGGCGATCGGGTGCGGGGCGGACGGGTCGTGGAGGATTTCGTCACGCTCACCGACCTGGCGCCTACGTTTCTCGAAGCGGCCGGAGTGACTGTGCCGGCTGCGATGACCGGGCGGAGCCTGATGCCGATCCTGCGCTCGACGGCGTCCGGCCGCATCGACCCCGCGCGCGACCGCGTCGTCACGGCCCGGGAGCGGCACGCGTGGGCGCGCTTGGGCGGACTGGGGTATCCGATGCGCGCCCTGCGCACGGAGAGATTTCTCTACATTCGTAATTTCGAGCCTGAACGCTGGCCCGCCGGCGATCCGGACTTCGTCCATTTCTCGCAGGGCGTCTATGGCGACATCGATCGGTGCGCGACCAAGTCTTATCTCTACGAAAACCGTCACGATCCGGCGCTGCGGCCGCTGTTCGAGCTCTCGTTTGGCCGGCGCCCGGCGGAGGAGCTCTACGACCTGCGCCAGGATCCGGACCAGATGCGCAACGTTGCCGGCCAGGCCGCTTATGCCGCCGAGCAGCGCCGGCTCGCGGCCGACCTGATGCAGCACCTGCGGGAAACGGGCGACCCGCGCGCGCTCGGGCAGCCTGCGCCGTGGGACGGCTACCCCTATCACGCCGCCTATCGCGATCGGATGAAGTGATCCGTTCTCGTCCGTCCGCCTCGTCGCACATGCTTCCCGCGCGCCAACCCGCTCACGTCGAACCGTCCGCCCCGGTCGTGCTCCGCCGGTTTTCCTGGGTGTGGCAGGTGTATCCGGACGAGGAAGCGATGAGCGCCGCCGCGGCCGCGTGGCTGGCCGGCGAATTGCGCTCGCAGCCGTCGCTGCTGACCTCACTGGCGACGGGCGCGTCGCCCCGACGGATGTACGAGTTGCTGGCGACCCGCGCGCGGCAGGAACCGGGTTTGTTCGCCCGGGCACGTTGGATCAAACTGGATGAGTGGGGCGGCTTGCCGATGAGCGACCCGGCGACCTGCGAGACGTTCTTGCGCGAGCAGCTGCTGGATCCGATTGGCGTGCCGCCCGAGCGCTACTTCGGCTGGGAGAGCCGGCCCGAGGACGTCGGGGCCGAGTGCCGGCGGGTGGCCGACTGGCTCGCGGCCAATGGTCCCATCGACGTGCAGATTCTCGGGCTGGGCGCCAATGGTCACCTCGGCTTCAACGAGCCCGCCCTTGAACTGCAGGGCGGTCCGCACCGCGCGCAGCTCTCCCGCGAATCCCTGTCGCACGCGATGCTCGATCGGAGCAAGGGACGTGTCGCGTACGGGCTGACGCTCGGTATGGACGACATTCTCAACTCGCGGCGCATCCTGCTGCTCGTCTCGGGCGCGCGAAAGGCGCCGCAGCTCCTGCGGCTCTTCACCGGCTGCGTGTCGAATGACTTTCCCGCCTCCTGGCTGCAACGGCACGCCGACGTCGTGGTGTTCTGCGACGCGGCCGCGGCGTCGCTGGTCGAACGCGAGCTGCAATCCCCCGCCGGGGACCGGCGGCCGCCGTCCCCGTGAACGGACTCGCTGCGGCACTCCCTTCCTCATGAAACCCCAGGTCCAGGTCGGTCTCATCGGTTCCCAGTTCATCTCCGCGCTGCATGCGGAGGCGTTGCAGCACTGCCCGCAGGCCCGGCTGGCCGCGGTGGCCTCGCCCACGCCGGGGAACGCGGAACGATTGGCGCAGCGCTTTGGCGCGCCGCGGGCGTTCACCGACTACCGGCAGCTGCTTGCGCAGCGTGAGATTCAAATGGTTGTCGTCGGCGTGCCGAACGACCTGCACTGCCAGGTCGTGTTGGATGCGGCGGCGGCCGGCAAACACGTCGTCATAGAAAAGCCGCTGTGCGTCAGTCTCGCCGACGCCGACCGCATGATCGCGGCCTGCCGGCAGGCGGGGGTGAAACTCATGTACGCGGAGGAGCTGTGCTTCGCGCCGAAATATGTCCGGTTGAAACAGCTTCTGGACAGCGGTGCGCTGGGGACGCCGACGCTGATCAAGCAGTCGGAAAAGCACGACGGCCCGCACGCGGCGCATTTCTGGGACGTGAATCGCTCGGGCGGCGGCGTAACGATGGACATGGGGTGTCACGCGATCGAGTTCTTCCGCTGGATGCTGGGCCGGCCGCCGATCAAGTCGGTGTACGCGCAGATGAGCACGCAGGTGCACGGCGCGAAGACCCGTGGCGACGACAATGCGATCCTGATCCTCGAGTTTGCCAACGGCGTCATCTGCGTCGCCGAGGAGAGCTGGACGAAGCTCGGCGGCATGGACGACCGCGCCGAGGTGCACGGCAGCGCGGGAGTGGCGTACGCCGATCTGCTGCATGGCAACGCGATCGAGACCTACAGCAGTCGTGGCTACGACTACGCGGTGGAGAAAGCCGGCTCCACCCAGGGCTGGAGTTTCACGATTTACGAGGAGGCGTGGAACTACGGGTTTCACGCGGAGATGGCACACTTTGTCGACTGCGTGCAGAATGACCGGGTGCCGCTCGTCACCGGCGACGACGGACGGGTGGTCCTCGAGGTGATCTACGCCGCGTACGAATCCGCCCGGACCGGGCGGAAGGTCGAACTCCCGTTTCACTCGACCGCGCCGCGGCCGATCGATCTCTGGAAGCCGGTCAGTTAGACAAGGCCGTGTCCGCAACTACGTCTTTCCCTGTCATTCGGAGCGCAGCGAAGAAGCCCATTGAATTCTCGCACCTCTGCCGCGCCGCGTGATCGCGGCTGGATTCTTTGTCGAGCCTCAGAATGACAGACCAATCGAAGACGCGCCCTGATCCCCCACCGTTCCCGCCCCTCGCCATGGAGTCTGCTTCCCAAGTCCCCGATCCCATCAGTCGCCGTCAGTTCGTCCAGCGCACGGCGCTGGCCGCCGCGGCGGCCGCCGCGCTTCCGCGTGGGACAGCGGCTGCGCCGCGGCGTCCCGGTCCGGGGGGCAATCTCAACCTGGCCTTCATTGGCGTCGGTGGCCGCGGCGCGAGCAATCTCGCGGAAGTCACGCCGCTGGCCGGCGTGACGGTGTTTGCACTGTGCGATGTCGACGCCCGGACGCTCGCCCAGCAGGCGGAAAAATTTCCCGCGGCCAAGACTTACCGGGATTTTCGTGAAATGCTGGAGCGCGAGCCGGAGCTGCACGGCGTGGTCATTTCCGTCCCGGACCACGCGCACGCCGTGATTGCAATGGCGGCCATCAAGCGCGGCGTGCACGTTTACTGTGAGAAGCCGCTCGCCCACACGATCGTCGAAGTGCGCAAGCTCGCCGCCGCCGCCCGTGACGCGGGCGTGGCCACTCAGATGGGCAACCAGGGCATGGCGTTCGAGGGCAATCGGCTGATCAACGAGTGGATTGCCGACGGTGCGATCGGTGCCGTGCGCGAAGTCCATGTGTGGTCGGACCGGCCGACGACGCGCGGCAAGCTTCCATTCAAGTGGCCGCAGGGCACGGAGCGTCCCACCGACACGCCACCGACCCCGCCCGAACTCGACTGGGACCTCTGGCTCGGCCCGGCTCCACACCGCCCTTACCACCCCGCCTGGGCAAAGTTCAAATGGCGCGCGTGGTTCGACTTCGGCACGGGCGGCCTGGGCGACATGGGCGTGCACAACCTGGC
>JAEUHA010000584.1 GCA_016793535.1 Opitutaceae bacterium
CGCAATCACTTTCTTGTGAAAAGGGTCAGGCGGTTACATTTTCCAGCAGCTGAAACATTTACCGGCCTGACCCCATGTCGTGAGTCTATTTCAGCTCTTCGATGTACGTGAGCAGATCCGCCATGTCCTGCACGGTCATGCCGGCCTCGAGGCCCTCGGGCATGATGCTCTTGCCGGACGAGGAGCTGCCGCGGATGTTCGCGCGGGGGAGCGCCACTTCGGCGCCACCCATGACTTTGAGCACGAGGCCCGTCGCGTCGTCGCGCGCGATGATGCCCGAATACGCGTTCCCGTCCTTGGTGTTCACGTCGAAGGCGATGTATTGGGGCGCGACTTCCTTGTGCGGGTCGATGATCGCACTGAGCAGTCCGTCCCGGCCGCGCGTCTTCACGGTCACGAGATCCGGGCCGAGTTCCATCCCCTGCCCTTCGGCCCGGTGGCAGACCATGCAGCGGCCCAGATAGAGCGCCTTGCCGCGCTCGGCGTTGCCCCGCGTCGCGATCGCCGGCTGGAACTTGGCCGCCACTTCCTCGCGGGAAGGCGGAATCACCCCCGCCAGGGCCGTGCGCGCCAGCGTCGCCACCGACGCCGTCTTGTGCTGCGCCAGCGCCTGCACCTGCGACGCACCGAGCGCCGTGGCGGCGATCGTCCCGGCCTTCACGGCCTCCAGGAGCGTCAGGGCCCGCTCGTCACGGCTGATCAGGGCCGACAGCGCCGCCTCGCGGGCCTTGGGAGCGAGACCCGGCCATGAACGAACCAGTGTCGCACCGACCTCACGTTCGCTGTGTTGCGCCAGGGTCCGGACTGCCGCCACCTGCACCGCCTCGGGTTGCCCCGGGGCGAGCGCCGCAGTCAGCGCCTCGCGCGATTGCGCATAATTGGAAACGCCGAGCAGCTCGATCGCCTCGAGCCGCGCGGCCGCCGGGGCCTTCGCATCGGCCGTGGCCGCGGCCGAGCGGCTAATGACCGCCGCCAGCTTGCGCCCGGTGTCGGCCTGCTCGACCGAAAGTCCCGCCCGGCGCAGGCCGTCGCCCAGCGCCCGCAGCCACAACGGACTCGTCCCGGGCTGCGCCACGAAATCAATCAGCGCACCGTAGCCCTCCGCCGGCTTCGAGGCCGCGCGGATCTCGATCAGCCGCGCCACGAACGCCGCGGACCGCTTCGCCTGCGCCGGATCCCGCGTGAAGGCGGGAAGGAGGAATTTGCCCGAGACTGCCGGCGGTCCGCTCAACAGGGCCGCACTCACCCAGCGGTCACCGGCATCGCGCTGCGCGAGCTGGACGTACGCGTTGGCCAGGGCCTGCTGCGCCGCGCCGGCGGCCACCTTGCCGTCGAGCGCGACCTGCACCGTGAACGCGAGCTGCAATCGCACCCGCGTGTCCTCGTCGTTCGCGAGCCCGGCGAGCTTCTCCGCGAGTGCCGGGCTGGTCGGACCGCGCTCGATCAACTTCTCCGCCATCACGAGGCCCCGTTCGCGAACGCGGGGATCGCGATCGCCGAGCGCGGCCAGGACGGGCTCCTCGTTGAGCGCGCTGAGGCCGTCGAGGGCGCCGAGGGCATGGTGGCGCGCGAGGGGCGACTTGGTTTCGCGGACGAGCTTCGCCAGCAACGGCACCGCGGCCTTGTCCTGACGCTCGTAGAGCAGCCGCTGCGCGGTGTCGCGGTGCCAGCCGTTGGCGTGCTCGAGCGTCGCGACGAGCTCAGCCGTCGTCGCCTTGCCGAGGGCCACGGAGCCCCGCCGCTGCCAGACGGGATTGGTGGGCGCGATGCGATAGATGCGACCGCGGTTGTTGCCGTTGTTGAGGTCGAGGTGACGCTTGATCTCGTCCGGAATGCTCCACGGGTGCTCGATCACCTCGCGATACATGTCGAGGATGTAGAGCGTGCCGTCGGGAGCGTTGGCAAAATTCACCACCCGCACCCACGTGTCGTTGCTCGCCGCGAACTCCACGCCCTGCTCGTCGTCGGGCCGGCGGCCGACCAGGCTCGCGCCATTGGGATAAATCTTCTTCCGGTGCACGAGCTGGCCGCCGGCGTCGCCGGAGAACGAGTTGTTCACGAAATCCTCCCCGTACGCGTCGCCGCGATACACCGTCGTGCCACTCGCGCCCGTGAAATAGCCGCTGACGCGGCCCCCGCCTTCGACCGCGCCCTTCACGACGCCGCCGATGCGCCAGCGCGTGCGGATGATGCGCCAGGGTTCGTCGGGGCTGATGCGAAACACCTCCGCGGCGCCGCCGTCGGCCGCGATGCTCTGCCGTGCCGGCGGCAGGCTGAAGAACGGATTCCGGCCCGCGTACTGGTCGTCGTAGACCCAGAACTGAAGGTGGTCGGAATTGGAGCAGGCAAACTTCCGGCCGTAGTTGTCGAAACTCATCCCGTACTGCGCGCCACCGCCCTCGAAGCCCGTCTCGTAGGTAACCGGGTCAAACCAGAACCCGCGGCCGCCGAGCTCAACCTCGGGCATGTCCGGGCGCTTGAGATTCTTGATCTTGCCGCGGCTGCCCGACGAGGTCTGTACGTGCACGCGATTGTCCTGCCCCCACATGAAACTGTTGAGCAGCGCCTGGACATTGAGCCGCGCCAGCCCGGAACCGAAACCGGTCAGCACCTTCTCGCGCACCTCGGCTTTGCCGTCGCCGTCGCGATCCTCGAACCGCCAGATGTCGGGCGTGGCGCCGACGAACAGACCGCCCTTCGCCCAGATCAGGCCCGTCGGCCACGGCAGGTTGTCGGCGAACACCGTGCTCTTGTCGTAA
Source organism: Opitutaceae bacterium (assembly GCA_016793535.1). Classification (GTDB taxonomy): domain Bacteria; phylum Verrucomicrobiota; class Verrucomicrobiia; order Opitutales; family Opitutaceae; genus ER46. The sequence goes on from JAEUHA010000584.1 coordinate 2,760, forward strand.
ATGCCGTCGCCGTTCGTGTCCTCCACGACGGAGATGCGGCCGAGGTGCGGATTGCGATCCCGTTCCTCCGAGTAGTCGATCATCTCGCACACGAACATCCGCCCGTTCTCGTCGAACGTAACTGCGATCGGATCGCGCACCAGCGGCTCGGCCGCCGCGAGCTCGAGCTTGAAGCCCGCCTTGACCTTCCAGGTGGCGACCGCGTCCTTCGGCTCGACCGCCGGGTAGCGCGGCAGGTCCTTCGCGGGATCGACGGACACCGTTCCTTTGGTGGCGCCGTAGGCTTCGCGGTAGGTGTTGAGGTGTTGGGGCGTCTCGGCGGCAAAAACCGAGGCACCGGCGGAGGCGAGCGCGGCGAACAGGAAGCGTTTCATCGAGGGAAGCGAAATCTGGTAACCTTTCGGTTACACGTCAACTCCGGCACCGACGAACCGGTCGGAGTTTGACCACGGATGGCCCGGTCGCAGCCGGGCGCATCGTGCCCGGCCTTTATCCGCGCCATCCGCGTGGTCCGCGGCAAAGGCAATCTGATCGGACCGCAGATTACGCGGATGGCGCGGATAAGGGCAGAATGCCTGGAGCGCGTTTGGGCCTCCGCGCGCCGTGCCATCCGCGGTCATCCTGCCTTGGCTTCTCACCCCCGGCCGCCGAGATGCCGGTCGAGGAACGCGTACGCCTTCTCGCGCATCGGGTCGTGGAAATCGTGCCCGTCCATGTGCGCAAGGTTGTCGAATTTGTCCTCCGCTCCGTGCAGCGCGTAGATCTTCTTCACGTTCATCCGCAGGTTTTCCCAGGCCGGACGCGTGAGCGGCTCGTCCTCCACCTTGAAGCCGACGTCATTCAGCGCGATGATATTCAGGAACGGCCGCGGCGCCGCCAGCGCGAGCAGTTCGTGCACGTCGATCGGCAGCGGCTTGCCGGCGAGAATGTACGGCCGCAGCGCCGGCCGGCCCGTCCACCAGCTCGTGCGCGCGTGGTTGAAGGGGTTCTGCTGCACGCGCGACGGATACGCGCCGCAATTGGCCACGCCCACCTTCACGCGCGGCTCCACCGCGGCGAGGTAGCAGGTCAGGCCCGCGCCCTGCGAATGGCCGATCGAGCCGATCCGGTTCGGATCGACCTCCGGCATCGCCTGCATCACGTCGATCGCCCGCTTGAGGTCGTGCAGGTCCTTGCCCGTGCCGGACCAGTGCGGATGCGCATCGATGAACGGCTGGTTGTCGAATGAACGCCGCCCCGGATACATCCGCTCCCCCGCCCCGAGCAGGTCCGGCGAAAAGGTGACGTAGCCGCGCTCCGCCAGATGCAGGCCGTATGCCCGCCGCTGCGCGGTCTCCGTCAGCTTGCCATTCTCCATCGCGCCGCGCCCGACGGTCTGCTCCTTGCCCAGTTCCGTCGTCGGATGAATCGTGAGCACCGCCGGCAGCGGACCTTTCGCTCCCTTGGGAATAAGGAGGAACGAATTCACCCGCTCGCCCGGGCTGAGCAGATACGACACCTTCCGCTCGATCACGCGGCCACGGTCCTTGTCGCCCTCGAGGCGGATCGAAAGCGGGCAGTCGACGTTCGGCGGCGTGCCCAGCGTCATCGCGAAGATTTCCCGCAGCGCCTCCGCCTTCCGGCGCCATTCGTCGGCCGACACGATGGGCTCCAGCGTCGTCGGGCTGCCGCCGGCAAACATGCTCGCGGTGCCCTTCCGCATGTAACAGAGATCCCCATACACGTCGGCGGGCAGGTCGGTCGCACCGGCAAAGTACTCGTGCGTGACGAAACGCTTCGCGCCGGTGGCACGGGCCGCCGCGCTCCCCGCGGGTGCCTGGGCGGCGTCGCCGCGCCGGGTGGTGAACGCCGCGCCCAGTCCCGCCATGGCGCCGAAAAGCGCCTGCACGAATTTTCGGCGGGGGGCCGGGCGTAGGATCGAAGGCGTATCGTCGGAGGGGGCGAAGGGTGAAGCGTTCATGGCGTTTCGAGATTCAAATGTGGGCGGGGTGCCCCCACCCTGCATGGTGCCGGGGCGACTTATGCCCGCGGGGTGAGGGCACCCCGCCTACAGCAGCCATCCTGCCCAATTCAGGCCTCCCGCTCACCGGGAAGGTTTCACCGGGGCGCGCTTGCACGGGACCGATCACGGGAGACGAGAGCGACACCGGATTATTTCTCCACTTCGACCCGCAGGTGCTGCATCGCGACGTGCCCGGTGGCTGCGTCCTTCCGCTCGACCTTCACGAGGTAGGTGCCCGGCTTGCGGTAGTGGTGGATCACGGCCCCGTAGCCGTTGGCGGCGTGCTGGGCCGCGTCGATGTTCGAAGGCACGGGCACCGGCGGCGTGCCATCGCCGAAATCAAAGACGTCGTTTCCTGCCCCACCCTCGAACCCGCGCGAGCGGAAAACGACCGGATCGCCGGGCTTGATTCCGAACGTCGGCGCGTAGGCCGCGTGCACGCGCACGACCGACGCGGTGCCGTCCGCCTTCGCACCCGCATACACCCGAACCAGCGCGAAGTCGTAGTCCACGTTGCCCGCGTTGTCCGTCACCGCGACGATCTCGCTGTACGTGCCCGGCTGCGCATAGGTGCGCCGCACCGTCGCGCCCGTCGCTTTCGTGCCGTCGCTCAGCGTCCACTGGTACGAACGCACGCCCTGCCTGGCCCACGAGCGCGAGGCGTCCAAGGTCACTTCCCCACCCACCTTCGTCGACCGGTGCGGCCGGGCCACGGCAATCAGGGCCGGATCATACTGGTCGCGATACGCCTGCCAGAGGAACGCGTACGAATCCTGCACGCCCCACTCGCCCGAGGGTTGCACGCTCTCGACGTGGAAATGCAGATGCGTCCAGCCACCGCTGCTGCCGTGCTTGCCGACATAGCCGAGACGCTGGCCCATCTTCACGCGGCCTCCCGGCTTGAGCGCCGGGTCGATGACGTTGAGGTGCGAATAGCGATACGCCCAGCCGCGGCCGTCGACCACATAGACGACATCGTAACGCGGCTGTGCCGCCGGATGCGGGGCGCCGGGCGCGCGTTCCGTGCCCACGGAAACGAGCACTCCGTCCGTCGCCGCCACGACCTCCGCGAGACCTTCGGCGGCGCCGATGTCCATGCCGGCATGGTAGTAGACTTTCCCGTTCGGTCCCGGCCGGCGCGACACCGGCTCGTTCGAGAACCAGGTCGTCGAGCCAAACCACCGCTGCTTGATCGGATAGATGAACGTGCCGCGTTCAATCCACGGCGAGCCCGCCGGCCACAGCCGCACGCGCGCCGCCCGCTTCAGTTTCCACCAGTCGAAGTTCGAGTCCTCGGTGAGGGCGGCCACCGCCGTCGAGTCGACCTGCACTCCGCCGACCGTGACCGGCAACTGGTAGTTGCCGCACCGCAGCGTCGCCCGCTCGCCGTTCACTTCGAGCGAAACCGTCAGGTCCTCGAGCATGCGCGTCACCGGTTCCCGCGTGACGTCGACCTGGAGCAGTTTCACAACGGCCGTGGTGCCGTTGCTGAGCGTGACGGTGCGAGTCTCGCCCAGATCCAGGTCAACCGTGCGCACGAGGGAGGTCTGCGCCGGAATCGCGGAGGTTTGCGCGGTCGCGGCCGGCAGGCCTGCCAGCGAGAAAACGAGGATCAGGAGGTTCCAGGAGGGAAGTCGACGGACGGAGTGCATGGGGAAGCGGACTTGAACGGAGAGCGAAGCGTGGTGGCCAGATGACTCAGCGTGCGCGGGCCGGCGCCGCATGGTCCTTGAGCAGCCGGACCGCGCTGTCGACCAGGGACTGGCCAACCTCATCGCCCCCGGTGCCCACATGGGACATTTCGTAGCCACCCTTCCACTTCCTGCCCGGCAGGCCCACGTAGCTGGGCCCCCGGCCATTCGCGTAGCCGAGCACCAGCGTATGCGGAAAAGGTGAACGCTCCTGGATGGCCGCTCCGAGTTCATTGAGCGGCTCACCGGGCAACGTTACGAGCGCGAGGGTGCCGCACGTGACGACCTGCACTTCGGCCGGCAGCGTGATTCGACCGGACGCCGCCTGCTCCTGCGCGCTCGCCGGCAGTCCGAGGATTGCGCGCGAGGTCCGCAACGGCGCCGGTTCGAGTTTTTCGGCCACCTTCAGTGCGGCCGCCCCGCGCTCCCAGATCAACTGCGACATGTGCTCCACGGCTTCCGGCCCCCGGCGCCACGGCACGATGTCGCCCGCGCAGCCCTGCAGCACGAAGGGTTCGCCGCCGACGCCCTGCTTGAACCGGTTCACGACCGCGCCCGGCCAGTCGGCAGAGATGCCCTTGAAACCGCCGTAGATCGAGACCGCGTGGGCCGCGAGGTGCAGGAGCGTGGCGACCGTATCACCCGTTCCGTTACGCAGGGCGAGCACGGTGAGCGTGGGATCCAGTTTCCCGAAGCGCAGCCCCTTCGCCAGGACGTAAGGGTCGGGCGGCACCATCATCGTCAGCACCGTGCCGTCGGGCTTCTCGGGGCGGCGGTTGAACAGCACCTCGCCGATGTACGCCCGGCCGATCGACAGCGTGACCGGCTGGCGCTGGCGGTCGGCCGCGCGGACGAGCGTCACGCAGGTCTCGACCAGCTTGTCGGCCCAGGGCCGGTACAGCGGATCCTGCTGCGCGGGCAGCGCGGCCTTGCGCTCGAACGCAGCCAGCGGCTCGGATCCCATCTCGGACTTCGGACCGGAATGATTGTGGGTCGCGTGCAGGATGATGTGATCCTCGGGAATCCCGGTCGCCGCCTTGACCGCCTGGCGCACCCGCGCGACCGCATACTCGCGCGCGTCGACGAGGTCCCAGCCGATGAACGCCACGCGCGTCGTGCCATCGGAGAGCACGAATGCCCGGGCGAAAATCGGATCGCGCACCGAACCCCAGGGCTGCGGATAGAACGTGTTCCGCATGCGCGTATCCGGCGTGATGTCGGCGCTCGCGGCCCCGGCGCTGAGCTGCACCGGCGCCACCGCCCCGAGCGCAGGGTCGGCGAGGCTCAGCATTAGCGCGACCAGCAGCCCAAGCAATGGGCCCACGGAACACACGGAGCACACGGAAGAATTCCTACCCTGGATCTCTTCCGTGTGTTCCGTGGGCAAACTCTCCGCCGGCTCGTCCATGAGTTCGAGGTGTCGCTTAGCGTGGTCCGTCATACTTGAGATTGGTGCAACCTGCGGCCGTCAGCGTCACCGTCCCAGCTGCTTCACCAGCCGGTGTACCTCCGCGACCACGTCGTCCTCGACCGACGGTGCATACGGGCCCGGGTGGCCGACCATGATGTTGGCGCCGCCGCCCTCGTAGCCGCCTTCGTTGAGCACGCGACGGCTGCCGAGATAGCCGGCCACGTCGTTCGAGTACCCGGCGATCCAAACCGCCGGGATCGACTTCAGCTCCTGTTTCAGCCGGAGCGCGTAGTCGACCACGACTTCCTGGCCGATGGCGGCGAGGATGAAATCGTCGCCAATCCGCACAACCTGGATGGGATTTGGGTAAGCCTTCGGTAGCTCACCCGCCACCTGCCGTTTCTGCTGCATCTCGGCCCGAGCCTTCACATCGGCTTTGGCGCTCTTCACTCCCTCGCCGAGTTCCGTCGCCGAGAGATAAGTGTACTTCAGACCGAGCAGACTGTAGCCGGCGCGCAGCGGCCCGCTCAATTCCCGCAGCGGCGTCACGAGCGCCGCCTCGACGGCGGTCGCGAGGCTGCGCCCGTGCAGGCTCGCCAGATCCTCGTCGGCATAGCCCGGCTGCATCGTCTGCCGCGGATACGGATTCTGGTCACCGCCCGCGCCCTGCACGAAGAGCGCCACCGCCCCCGGGTAGTCTTTCTCGAGGAAATGCTGGGCATAACCCGCGTAGTCACCCGAGAGCCGGTAGGAACCGACGGTCGTGTTGTGGCAGGCGTAGCCGAAGAGCAGCGCGGTGACCTTTCCCGCCGCGTCCGCCACGCGCAGCACCGGCACATCGTGGTCGACCGGCCCGTCGGGATACGGCCGGTTCGCATGGCCGCCGCCCGGTTGCGGCAGCCGGCGGTTCATCGCAAAACCGGCGCGCGCGTGGCCATAGGCGAGCGACGCCGGCGCCCGGGCCGCCAGCGCCTGGCCGATCACCGCCACGAGCTTCTCCTCCACTTCGCCGCGAAACTTCAGCAGCCGCTGCCACATCGGCGGCGGCATCGCATAGGGCGTGCGCTCCGCCGCCAGCCGCAGCTCGGGCGCCGCATGCGTGTGCGAGGCGTTGAAGAGCAGCGATCCGGACGGCACGCCGTGCGCTGCCTCGATGCGCTTCGCCACGTCATCCCGCAACCGGCGCGGAATGCTCACGAGATCGAGCGTCACGAACACGAACGGTTGGCCGGCCGCATCCTCGATCGCGAGCGCCTTCGCATAGATGCGCTGGGCGAAGCCCTCGGACGGCTTCTTCCGGCCCGCGTATCCGCCCATCCATACCGGGTCGTCCGGGGTCAGATCGACCCGCGCGGCGCCCGCCTTCCAGACGGTGGGCGAGGGCTTCGGCGCCGCCGCGGATGCCAAGGTAGCCAAGATGAGGATACAGGGCAGAAGTTTCGGAATAGCTTTTCTCATGGCCGGAAGTTCTTGAGCGCGAAACACGCGATGCACACGAAAGGGTCCTTCGTTTTCGTGGGTTTCGTGGTCTACCTGGATTGGAGCCTCAGAGCCGGCCGGTGATCCCGACCACCATCTTGGTGGGGAAGATCCGGTAGCTGGCGGTGCGGCCCTTGTAGAGGGCGTAGCGGTTGTCGAGCGGCACCGCGAACATGTTCTCCAGGTCGAAGAACACGGTGAGGCTCCGCGAGAACGCGTACCGGGACTTCCACGTCCACGAGGTCTTCGCGTACTGGTACTGCACCAGCGCGGGAATCGTGGAGTTCGTGTTCAGGTACTCGCCGCGGAAAACCGCCTGCAGCCGCAGGTCCCACCCAAAACCGCGGTAGCTCAGCCCGACGTTGCCGGACTTGTTCAGGAAGCCGGCGAGGCTGTTGCTCGTGAGAACCGTCGTCCCGCCGTAGTCGCCCTCGGTCTTGAGCGACGTGTAGTTGGCGTTCACGCCAAATCCCTTCGCCCAGCCGCGGAGGAAGCTCAGCTGCTGCTGGTAGTTGAACTCGATGCCCTCGATCTTCGCGAATCCGCCGTTGGCCTGCGTCGTCAGCGCATAGCCGGCGTACTCGCCATCGAAGCCGTTGTCCTGGCCGGTTCCGATCACCTGGCTGCTGTCGGTGAAGATGTAGTCGGAGATTTTCTTCCGGAACGCTCCCACCGAGATCATGCCCTGCGGGCGGAAATAGTACTCCGCCGTCACGTCGTAGTTGTGCGCGTACTGCGGTTCGAGGTCGGGATTGCTGCGCGTGACGCGGCGGGTGTCGTCGTTGACCGTGTCGAGCGGAATGATCGAGCCGAACGGCGGCCGGCCCACGCCGGTCGACCAGCTTGCGCGCGTCACCAGTCCCGGCAGCGGCTCGTACTTCAGGTGCACCCCGGGCAGCACGACGTTATACTGGCCGCGGTTGGTCTTCCGGCCGCCAAACTGGGCAAAGTTCCGCCGGCGGGTTTCGTCATCGGTCACGGGTCCGACCCACGCGGCCCGGCGCGTGCGTTCCTCGGGAGAGAGATAGGTGAGCGGACCCTCGCCCTTCAGCCGGGTCTCCTCGAACCGGACGCCGGCGAGAACCGAGAGCTGGCGGATCCGCACGTTGCCCATCGCGTACGCCGCGCCGATGCGCTCCGTGATCATGCGCAGCGCCTGGGCGTCGGCCTGCGCGCCGAAGGCGACGTCCTCGCGCCACATGGCCGGATTCGCCGTCTGGTGCGCGGCGATCTTGTAGGTGTCGGGCCAGGGCGGCGCACCTTCGCCGCGGCTGACGAAGTAGCGGTTTTCGTCCGTAGTCGGCCCGCGGGACAGGCCGAACTGGCGGAGATCGCGCGTGTCGTCCGCATTGCCGAGGATCCCGTCGACCCCCGCATAATTGTAGCGGCGGTTCGTGTTCCAGATCTTGCGCGACTGCTCCTTGAGCAGGAATCCGGTCTTGAGGTACGTCGGCAGACGGAAGTTCAGCTCCTTGCGCAGGTCGAATTTGGCGCTGAGGATCTTGTCGTAGCCGCGCTGGTCGTTCTGCGTCAGGACCAGCGCCCCGTAGTTGCCGATATCATACAGGTTCGGCCCGGCGGTCTGCCGGATCGTGGGAAAGGCATCGCCCGAGGAGTTGTCCGCCCACCAGCCGACGTTGTTGAGCCGCATGGTGACCGTGCCGGTCGCGGGACCGCTCACCTTCTCGTTGTCGTGCGAGACGTCGTAGTAGGTCGCCGAGTTCGAGTAGCTCAGGCTGTAGTCGATGTTCAGGCCGTCGAAGCGGTGGCGTACGGACGGCGCGAACAGGTACGTGCGCCCGGACTTGTCGTTGCCTGTCACGGACAGGTTGCTGAACGACAGCGTCGGGTGCGGAAAAACCCGCGTGATGCCGTCCGCATAGTTTGGATGAATGTACCCGCCGCCGATCCGCTCGCCGTTCGCGTTCACCACCGCGAGGACCTGCGGCGTGGCCGCCGTCGGGACGCCCACGGTGGTCAGCGCCATCGTGGGCGAGAGGTTGTTTTCGTGGAAGAAATTGTACGAGGTGTTGAACGTGATGACCGTCCGCTCGCTGAGCTTGTAGTCGACCTTCGCCCCCGTCGCGATGCGGCCCCGCGCCGTGCCGTAGCTCAGCAGCCGCGAGGTCGAGTAGTTGAACACCGGCCCGGGCTCGTTCTTCCGCTCATAGCTCTGGTTGATCAGCGACGTGCCGCCCGGCTGGCTGTGGACGAGGCCGTTGATCGTGATGCCGATGTTGCGCCGCGCGCCGATCACGTCCGAGTAGCTGAAGTTCATCGACGGCCCGTAACCCGTCACCGGCTGGCGCCACTTGCCGGTCCACTCGCCCACCGGCCGGTTTTCATGGCCGGGCAGGCGCGAGGCCACGCCGATCGTGTAAGTGAAGACCCGCGCCGCGGCCCGGTCGAACGCGCTCTTCGTGACCAGATTGATGCTGCCCCCGATCGAGGCGCCGTCCATGTCCGGCGTCGGCGCCTTCGTCACCTCGATCGATTCGACATTGTTGAGCGACGCCTGCTCGAACTCGAACTGCCGTCCCGTGCCCGCCGACTGCGAGCTCGCGACCTGCTGGCCATCCATCGTGACGGCGTTGAGGTCACCGCCGACCCCGCGAATGCTCACGCTGCGCACGTCGGGACCGTTGTAGTTGGCCGTGATGCCGGCCATGTGCTGCAGCATGTCGCCGATATTGCCGTCCGCGACGTTGCCAAACGTGTCCGAGGACACGATCGCCTTCACGTTCGGCGCCTGGCGCTGGAGCGTCTCCGCCTTGGCGGTACCCTCGCGTTCGCCCGCCACGGTGAATTTCTCCAACTGATATATCGCCGCCGTCAGCTCCACGTCGCGCACCACGCGCTGGCCCCCACCGACTGTTACTGTCACCCGCTGCGCATCCAGGCCGGTAAACGAATACGACAGCGTGGCCGCACCCGCCGTCACGCCGGTGAAAAGATAGACGCCGTCACGATCGGTGATGACGCTGCGTCCCGTTCCGACCAGCTCGACGACCGCGCCCTCCAAGTAGGACTTCGTGGCGGCATTGCCGACGCGGCCGGTGATGATGCCGGTCGACTGTGACGCCCCGGCCGGGGCGGCCTCGGCCGCCAGACTGTCACTCAGGAATACCCCGGACGACGCAAACCCAGCAGCGGCAAACAAGAGAACGAAGGAGCGAAGCGAGTTCAGTCTCATGAGGGAACGGTAAGGCGGACGCCGAGCGGGAGGATCGGATCGCAGACGACACCGGTCCGCGGCCGCAGGCGACGCCAGCAAAGGGGATACGACGCCGACTGCAGCGCGACTGAAGGCCTCGCGCCCCGTGTTTACAACATCGTATTCTTGTTGCAGACAAAAAATCGATGTTCCCCTCCCTGGGGGCGCGGACGTCCTCGTCCGCATTTTTCAATCCGTGCGGACGGGGACGTCCGCGCTCCCGGGGAAACAACTAATCGACGAACGCGAGTTCGTTCGAAGCCAGGAGCACCTGGACCAACTCCTCCACCCGCGAGAGCGCCTCGGGAGCGGACGAAGTTCCGGCCTCCTCCGGGCGCTGCAGAAAGCGGCGGGCGGCGGCGAGTTCCTCGACCTCGGGGGAGCGCTGGTGGATGATTCGATAGAGGGCGCGGATGCGCGCCTCGTCCGATTCCGCCGCGGCGATAATCGGACGCTTCGCCAGCCGCCGCGCCTGTTCCTGCACGAACGGGCTGTTCAGCATGAACAGCGCCTGCTGGGGCACGGTGGTCGCCAGCCGCTGGGCCGCGCTCACGTCGGGATTCGGAAAATCGAACGTGCGAAACATCCCGGGCAGGTTCTGCCGGTCGATGAAGCCGTACACCGTGCGGCGGGTCGTGAACGGCTGCTTCGTGAGGTCGTCGGATAGGCCGCCGGCCCGCAGGTCGAGCGCATCGGACGCCGCGAGCAACGTGTCGCGCAGCGCCTCGAACTCGAGCCGGCGCCGGTTGTAGCGGTGCAGAAGCTGGTTGTCCGGATCGACGGAGGCGAACGCGGGCCGTTCGTCACTGGATTGTCGATACGTGTTCGAAAGCACGATTGCGCGGTGCAGCTGCTTCACCGACCAGCCGCCGGCGGTGAACGAAGCCGCGAGCCAGTCCAGCAGCGCGCGGTGCACCGGCGCCTCGGTGCGCACGCCGAAATCGCTCGGGGTCCGCACCAGCCCGGCGGAAAAGTGCCAGCCCCAGATCCGGTTCACGAAGACGCGCGCGGTGAGCGGATTCGCCGGGTCGGCGATCGCCTGCGCCAGCTCGAGCCGCCCGCTGCCGTCCGTGAACGGAACGCGTTTTTCCCCGGCCAGGATCTCCAGGAACTGCCGCGGCACCTCGGGTCCGCGGTTGGCCGGATTGCCCCGCAGGAACACGCGGGAATTGGCGGGACTCGACTTGTCGACGAGCGCCATCGCGCGCAACGGCGCACCGGGCTCGGTCCAGTTGAGCGCCTCGACGTCGCGCTTCAGGGCCGACGTACGGTCGTTGATCTGGCGGCGGATCAGCGCGGAGGCCGCTTCGAAATCCAGGTTGGCCGGTGCGCTCCCGTCCAGGTTCACCCGCCGCACCGCCTCCAGCGCGGCATCCGCCAGTGCGGTCGGCGCGGCGGCACCGCCCTTTTTCGCCGCGTCGACGGCGGCCCGCCAGGCCTTGTCGGCGTCGGCGAACACCCGGTTGTAGATCACGGCCACGGCCGCCAGCGTGGGCGGCGACGTCTCCGCCGTGGTGAACGCCGCAAGCACCGTCGCGTTGAACGCCGGGGGCGACTCCTTCCAGCGTGCCACCAATTCACCGGCTGCCGTGGCGAATTCCTTTTCCGGCAGGGCCGCAAACGCAAACCACGGCGCGAGCACCGGGTCGGGCTGCGACGCCTGTCCGGCCAGCCAGGGCTGAAAGCGCTTCAGGATGTCCACGTTCAACTTTCGCGTGCCGGCGAAAAGGTCGAATTTCTGTTCCGGCCCGAGCTTCGCCGCGTCGTGCGCCCCATGCAGGTAGTCACCGGTCTTGCTGCGAATGCCCGCGAGGAACTTGTCGACCTCCGATCGCGCCCGCTCGGTCACCTTCGCCTCCGCCGCGGCCGTCTTGCGGAGGTATTCCTGATACGCGGGCGAATCAACCAGCGGACCGAGGAGCGGCTTCTCCATCGGCTCTTCCGAGGAGGCGAACACGCCGTGCAGGGCATAGTAGTCTTTCGCCGGCACGGGATCGAACTTGTGGTCGTGGCACCGCGCGCACGTCACCGTGAGCCCCATGAAACCGCGCGTCACGACGTCGATCCGGTCATCGATGATGTCGTTCTGATTCCCGAGAAAGCGGCGGCCGAGCGTGAGAAAGCCGAGGGCGGCGAGCGCCGACTTGTCCTCGCCCAGCGGCAGCCGGTCCGCCGCGAGCTGCTCGACCACGAAACGGTCGAACGGCTTGTCGTCGTTGAACGCGCGGATCACGTAGTCGCGATAGGTGTGGGAGAACGCAAACCGCCGTTCGGCGTTGCCGACCAGGTAGCCGCGGGTGTCCGCGTAGCGCGCGACATCGAGCCAGAAACGCCCCCAGCGCTCGCCGTAGCGCGGCGACGCCAACAGCCGCTCGACCGCCCGCTCGTACGCGTCGCCGGCGGGCGCGCGGAGAAACGCGTCCATCTCCTCCGGCGTCGGCGGCAGGCCGGTGAGATCATACGTCACGCGCCGGAGCAGCGTGCGTGGATCCGCGGGGGCCGCGGGCGTCAGGTTTTTCTCCTCGAGCAGCGCGAGCACGAACGCATCGACGGGCGTCCTCACCCAGCCGGCGTCCCGGACCCGCGGCACCTTGGGCAGGGTGACCGGCTGGAATGCCCAGTGCCGGCGCGCCACGTCCATGTCGAGCGGGTGCGGCTTGCCGCCCGTGCGCGGATCGGGCGCGCCGAGGTTCACCCACTGCTCCAGCAGGGCGATCTTCTCCGCGGAGAGCTTCCCTCCGTCGTCCGGCGGCGGCATTTGCAGGTCGTCCTTCCGGTAGCGGATCGCCTCGATGAGCAGGCTCTTTTCCACGTCGCCCGGCACGATCGCCGGCCCGGAAGCGCCGCCCTTGCGCAGCGCGTCGCGCGTGTCGAGGCGGAGGTCGCCCTTCGACTTGCCGGCTTCGACGCTGTGACACGGGTAGCAGGATTCGAC
>JAEUHA010000591.1 GCA_016793535.1 Opitutaceae bacterium
CAGGATCTTCATGGGGACGACCCGGCCACCCGCGCCGCGTCGTCCCCCTTGTGCATCGTCCGCACCAGCCGGGCGAGCCCAACAATGTCTCCATCGGGCAAATACTCGTGTCCCGCCATCGGCAGGCCGGGAAGACCGAACTTGATGATCCGGCTCAGCGCCGCCTCGCGGGCCGCCCCGGCGGGGACGTGCCGCCACGCCGCCTGCGTCCAGTCGGGCGGCGGCAGGCTGAGCTTCGCCGCCACGGGCCCGTCGCCGCGACCGTCCACCCCGTGACAGGGTGCGCACAACGCCGCGAAGAGCCTTCGCGCGGCCGCCGGCGACGAGACGGTTCCGGCCGAGGGCGTCCACCGGGCGATCTGCGCCTGGCGTTCCGCGTAGGTGTCCGCGCCGAGCGAAGCCAGGTACGCCACCAGCGCGTCGCCCCGTCCGTCACCCGGCCCAAAGAGGTGCGCATAGCGCGGCATCCGCGAACCCGGCGAAATCGAGCGCGGATCGAGCAGGTGCAGCCGGTTCCATTCCGGCGACCGGCGGTTGCCGACGTTGGCCAGGTCCGGGCCCTGCCGCCGGTTGCCCAGCAGCGGCGGCGCCGCGCGCAACGTCTCCGCCAGCGGAACCGCCGGTCCCCACCGTTCCACGTCGAGCGCGGACTTCGGCCGCACGAACTGCGAATGGCAGTGCAGGCAGCCTTCGGCGATGTACACTTCGCGTCCCCGGACCACCTCGGCCGCGTCAGCGGCGGCCGCGCGGCCCGCCGGCAGCGCCCCTGCGACCGCGGCCACCGCGACCACCGTCCGCGCCGCGCGTGCCCGCCCTGCCAGCGCCCCCGCCACCGCAACAACGGCCACGACGACAAACGCCAGCGGAATGCCCTGCAGATCCTGCGCCATGCCGATGCCGAGCGCGGATCCGATCCAGCCCGCGACGGCGAACACGAGTGCCGCCACCCCCGGACGCCCGCTGCGGGCCGGGTAGTCGACCAGCACGGTCGAGTAGAGCGAGACTCCGGCCGTGTACCACCAGGCCGCCGGTATCACCGCCGGCACTACGCCGTTGAGCACCAGGCACGCCGCCGCCAGCGCCGCGGCCGCCACCCCGGCGACCCGGCCGTGGCCCGCCCGGTCGAGCAACGCCCCCGCCGCGAGCGCGGCCCCGAGATGCACGAACGCGTTTGCCACCAGCGCCGAGGTCCCGCCCCACGTCGCGGCGCGCAGGTCGGGCGTGTGCTGCACGATGTAGAAGGCCGCCGAGTCCATCCAGACGAGGGCCAGCAGCACCACGAGCCACCGGCTGACGCCGGCCCGGGAAAAATCGCCCGCCGCCTCGCGCGCCACCGCGCGCGTCGCCATGACCTGCGGGAGCCAGGACGCCAGCAGCACCACGACCGCCGCCGCCAGCGTCTGCGCGCGGGGCGAGGCCTGAAAGAGCACCGGCACGTTGCAGAGCGCGTAGGCGAGGCCCGTCCCCGCCCCCACCCCCAGCCCCAGCCGCCGCGCCGGCAGCGCGCCGCGCAGGCTGGCGGTCAGGGTCACCGTCAGCGCGCCGAGCGCCAGTCCGACCAGCCCCGCCGCCGCCGCGATCGCCGCCAGCGTGGCCGCGCCATACGCCAGCCCGGCGGCCAGGGCGCAGGCGCGAAACGACCAGGCGAGCAGCGCCGGTCGCCGCTCCGCCGGGAAACAACGCGCCGCCAGCACCGCGCCCGCGACACCCCCGGCCCCCAGCCCGGCCATCACGAAGCGCAACCGGTCCGGCGCGAGCGCACGCACGAGCTCGAGCAACGCGAACTCCGCGAAGATCAGGAAATACACATACGTCGCCGCGATCGCCGCGACGGTGGCGAGCGACGACCCGGCTCCGCGGCGCGTGACTCCGGCTTCAGGCATGGGTGTCATCCCTCCGCCAGAGCAGCCACGCCTGTACCGCGGCGCACCCGAGGTCCGTCACCGTCACCATCAGCCAGCCGCGATCGAACAACCCGACCGCCACGGCCACTCCGGTGAACGTCCCGACGCTCGCCCGCACGAGGAGCGTGAAGCCCAGCACCGCCCGGAGCGCGGCCGGCGTCCCACGCCAGGCCACGAAGTAGCTCGCCCCGACCGCCCCGACAAAGACTCCGATCAGACGGATGAATCCCAGCGATTCAACTCCGGGCACCACCGCGCCCATCAGGCCCAGCGTGAACGCCGGTGCCGCCAGCAACGCGAGCCCCGTCGCAAAATCCATCGCGCCGACGGCGACGGCGTAAAGGCGAATCCAGGATGCGGCATGCGGTCTCTTCATCGGCGTAAAATCCCGGCCACGCTCCACGCCGAGAAGGTCGCGGAAACGGCCCGTGGACCGCACGGACACCAAGTTCTCTTCCGTGCAGTCCGTGTGTTCCGTGGGCCACCGGCTTGAAGGCCTTCACATTCACGGCGCCCAGGATGCTCGCAGCCGAGCAGCCCGTTTCGACCTAGCCGTGCAGAGAAGTTCGTCGTCCTCCGGACCGATCTCTGGGTCCTCCGCGCCCTTCTGAAATAGGTCGGGTTCATACGCTCAGCGCCGCCAGGCCCCCCACAGCCAACGCACCGACGCACCCGCCATCGCCACCCCACCCGCGAGCCGCAGCGCGAACCACCCCTGCGCCGCACCCTCGCCGCGGTAGAGTTCCGCCGCCGTCTCCGTCTCGCCCCAGCCGAGCGCCAGCATCGAGGCCACGAAAACCCCGCAGCCCGCCTGCCACGCGGCAAACACCCCGCGTGGCGCGGCGCGCCCCGCGAGCGTCACGACGATCGCCGCGTTCACGCTCGTCACTAGCCCTGCCATCGCGAGATGGGCGTGCGCCACCAGCGCATGCGTGAACTTTAGCCGTTCCGAAAGCCCCGGCAGAAACGTGAGCCAGCCGGTGAGCACGAGGAGCGCCCACCAGACCGCCGCCGCCCGCAGCCAGGGACGCGTCGCCGCGGGCCAGTTCCAGTCCCGCCACGCCAGCGGCAACAGCGGTATCCACGCCAGCAGCACGCCCAGGGCCGCGATCTGCGCCACGCTGTGGTGCGAGGCGTGTCCGCGGTCGATCACTCCGAAGACCAGCCACGACAGCGCCAGCGTCCCGCCAAACGCCGCGCGCCGTCCCTTGCCCTCGAGTCCCAGCAGCGCCGGCAGCAGCAGGTAGATCGTCACGATGCCGAGCGTCGAGCCGAGCAGCGAAGCCCCGGTCGCGCCGCCGCTGTCCGGGTTGACGGGCGGATGGCCGCCGCGGTCCGCCGCCCAGAACAGGACCGACGGCACCACGAGCAGCGCAGCCATCACCGCGAGCCGGCTCCAGCGGCCGGCCCGGGACAGCTCGTGCCACCGCCACCAGGTGTGCGCCGCCAGCAGGGCCCAAAGCACGTGCATGGCGGCGGGCAACAGCGGACGCGTCCAGCCGTGCCAGTCGAGAAACAGCTTGCCGCTGACGGTCCCGCCGAGCCAGCCGACCGCGCCCAACACGAGTGCGAGCGACCACGCGCCGAGCGCCAGCTGGGCGTGGCGGCCGGCGCCCGGGTGCCGCACATCGAAGCACCACGCCAGCAACGCTCCGACCAGCGGCAGCGCACACCAGCCGTAGAGCTGCCAGTCGAGGTGCAGGGGCACCCACCGGCCGAACGTCAGCGGCGCGAGCCGGTCACCGATGTCCGGCCAGAGCAGCGTGACCCCAAGCCACACCCCGATGACGTTCGCGGCCACCAGCCAGCCGAGACTGTGCAACGCCACCGTGCGCCCAAACGGCCGGAGGACCGTCGCGCCGCCGGAGTTCATGTGCTGATCTCCTCCAGCCGTCCGTCCCGCACCCGCACGATGCGATGACACGCCTCCGCGAACCGGCGCTCGTGCGTCGCGAGCACGACGGTGATGCCGTCGCGCTCCGCGAGCTGCTTGAGCAGCGCAAACACGGTCGACCCCGTCGTCTCGTCGAGCGACCCCGTCGGTTCGTCGGCGAGCAGCAGCTGCGGCCGGTTCATCAGCGCGCGGCAGATCGCGGTCCGCTGCCGTTCACCGCCCGAGAGGTCCTGGATCCGGTGGCCGAGCCGGTGCGCCATGCCCACCTCCGTCACCAGTTCGCGAATACGCGCCGCCGTCGCCGCGCGGGCGGCGCCCACCGCCAGCGCCGGCACGCGCAGGTTCTCCTCGACGGTGAGGTCGGGGATGAGGTTGTGCAGCTGAAAGATGAATCCGAGCCGGTGCCGCCGCAGCGAGAGCCGGCTCGCCTCGTCGACGGGATTGAGCCCGCACACCGTGAGCTGGCCGCGATCCGGCGCGTCGAGTCCGCCGAGCAGGTGCAGCAGCGTGCTCTTGCCCGAGCCCGACGCCCCCCACAGCGCCACGAGTTCGCCGGTTCGCACCGCGAGGCTGACGTCGCGCAGCACCACGATCCGGCCGCCGTCGTAGCTCTTCGAGACCTCGCGGGCCTCGGCGATGATTTCGCGGGATTTACTCATAGCGCAGCGCCTCCGCGGGCTGGATCCGGGACGCAAACCGCGCCGGATAGATCGCCCCGCCGGCCGCTGTCACGAACGCCGTGGCGACGATGCCGACCAGCACCAGGGGCTGCAGCGATGCCTGAACGTAGCCTTGGAACTGCGGCACACGCTCGAGCACCGCGAGTAGGACGAACCCGAGGGTGAAGCCCACGACGACGCCCACCGCCGCGATCGCCGCGGCCTCGCCGAAGATCAGTCCCGCCACCTGGCGGCCGGAAAAGCCGCAGACGCGCAGGACGGCGATTTCGCGGATCCGGGTGAAGACGGAGAGCAGCATCGTGTTCGCCACGCCTAGCCCGCCGAGACAGAACGCGCAGACGCCCACCGCCCAGGCGGTGAAGTTGAGAATCTTGAAGCTGTTGTAGGTGGAATTGAACTCCCGGTTCTCGAGGGCGATCACCCCGGGCTGCGCCGCCTCGAGCGCGCCCTTGAACTCCACCCCGCGGCGTTCGTCGCGCAGTTGCACCGTGACGACGGAGGCGGCGTCACCGCGGTGGAAGAAATCCTGCGCCGCCTTCAGCGGCAGAAACACACCGCCGTCCTCGAAGCCGTTCTCGGTCTTGAACACGCCCCCCACGCGGAAGGTCCCGCGTCCGACCGCGATCGTCTGCCCGGCATGCGCGCCGAGGAATTCCGCCGCCCGGGCGCCGAGGAAAATCTCGTCCGGCCGGGCGCCAAAATCCGCCACCTTGCCGGCCCGCCATTCCGCCTTCGCCAGCCGCGGGTCCGAGGCCTCGATGCCGAAGCAGGTGATCACCGGATGATCAGGCGCCGAGACGATGCCGAACAGCACCGGATGCGCCGCCGCCACTTCGGGGCGCGCGCGAATCGCGTCCACCTGCTCCCGCGTGACCGAGCTGAAGAACAGGTCGGAGACATTGCGCTCGAACACGAGATAATGACTGTCGCTCGCCAGGATGCGCTGAAACATCCCGATCGCGCCCGTCACGATGGCGAGGATCGTGAGCATTGCCGCGACGCCGAAGGCGATGCCGGCCATGCCGATCAGGGCCCGCCAGCGGTGGCGGCGGAGATTCGTGAAGATGAGGGAGAAGATGTGCATGGGGATCAGGGCTCTTGCTCGCGGGTCGGAGCGGCTTCATGTCGCGACCAAGGTGCAGCGTTCCTGCGGTCGCGACGTGAAGCCGATCCTCCAACCGGGCAGCACCTCACGCGGCGCTCTCCGTCTCTTCCGCAATCGCCAGGCCGCGCGCCATCGCGGCCCCCGCGCCGGCCAGATAGTCCCAGCGGCCACCGCCTGTCGACGTGAGCCGGGCCAGCACGCGCTCGGACATCCGGCCGAGGCGGGCCACCCGCCGTCGGGCCAGCGGCACGCCCAGCGCGAGCGCAAGATTCGGCCGCGTGAGCTGCGCGTCGCGGCCGGTCGTCTTGCCGGCCGCATAGCTCGGCGACAGCACGTCGCGCAGGTCGTCGGTGATCTGGAATAGCTGGCCCCAATACACGCACAGGGCGCGCAGCGCGCGCGACTCCGCCGCGCTGGGACGGGCCAGGGCCGCCGGCAGCAGGATCGCGAGTTCGAAGAGGGCACCGGTCTTGGCTGCCGCGATGCGGCTCACCGTCCGCTCGGACTGGTCGGTCTGGGCGAACGCGAGATCCCACGCCTGGCCGCCGACCAGGCCCGCGACCCCGAGGCACCGGTCGAGACATGCGGTCGCCGCCCGCCGCACCGACCGCGGCTGCGCCGCGAGTGCGTCGCCTATCAGCGCATACGCCCGGTTGATCAGCGCCAGCGCCGCGAGGATCGCCGTGGCGTCCCCGTGCCGCCGGTGCACGCAGGGTTGCCCGCGCCGGAGCGAGGCATCGTCCATGCAGGGCAGGTCGTCGAGCGCCAGCGAGGCCACATGAAAGTACTCCACGGCGCACGCAAGCTGCTCCGCCGCGGCCGGCCGCAGGCCGTGCTGCACGGCCGCCAGCGCGACCAGTTGCGCCCGCAGCAGCTTGCCCGGGTGGCCCGTGAGCTGGGCCAGCGCGGCCTGCAGATGAGGTTCAACGCCCGGGGCCGAGGGCGCATGGCGCAGGAGCGCGCCGGTGAGGGAGGAGCGGAGCGGCGGGATCATGGCAGTTCGACCTTTCCCACCAGGTGGAAACGCACCTTCACCTGCGGATCGACTTTGAGCACGGCGAGCATCCGGATGACCGGCAGCCCGAATTCGCGCGTATCCAGGGTGGCCTCGCCATCGATGATGTAGCGGCCGTTCTCGCGCAGCACCGACACCGGAAACCGCAGGTCGCGCACCACACCGTGAAACGTGAGGCGGCCCATCGCAACGTAGCCCTTCTCCGGCGCGACCGCCGGTTCGAACGACGTCAGGACGAACGTGCCATCGGGAAATTCATCCGTGTGCTGCCACTTGTGCATGGCCGTATCGCGACTGTCCTTGCCCGTGACGACATCGCGGAAGTGGAACGTGACCTTCGCCGAGACGATCCGGCCGTCGTCGTCCACGACCACCCGCGGTTCAAAGCGCGTGAGTTTGCCAATGAAGGAATCCACCGTGACATGGACCGCCACGTCGACATGCGACTGGGCGGAATCGACGGCCAGCGGGCGTTCACCCGCGTCAACCCACGTCCCTCCCAGCGGGAGAGCGAGGGCGAGAGCAACAAGGCGTCTGTTCATCCCCCCTTGTAGCCGGCGAACATGAACCCGCCTTGAACCGCAGATGAATTTGCGTTCATGCGGGCGCAAACTGCGGCTTCGACGCCACTCCCACCGTCCGAGGACCGTCACTCCGCCCCGCCGCCGCGCCCGCTCACGGCACCACCGGCAGTTCGATCGCCGAGGCGGTCGCGCCGGTCTGGTAGATCCGTTGCGTGGCCTTCCGGAAATCCGCCGGCTGGGCGAAGAAAATGTTCTTCACATAGGTCTGCGGGTTGCGGTCGTAGAGCGGGAACCAGCTCGACTGGATCTGCACCATGATGCGGTGGCCGGGCAGGAACACGTGATTCACCGGCGGCAGCTCGAAACGGTAGCGCTGCACCTGGTTGGCCGGGATCGGCGAGGGGTGTTCCAGGCTCTCGCGGTAGCGGCCGCGGAAAATCTCCATCGCGATCCCGAGCTGGTAGCCGCCCATGGCCACGTCGGACGGCACCACGTCGGGATACACGTCGATGAGCTTCACCACCCAGTCGGAATCCGTGCCACTCGTGGACGCGAACAGGTTTACCATCGGGAGCCCGGAGATCTTGAGCGGCTCCCGCAACGGCTCCGTGACGTAGGTGAGCACATCGGGACGGCCATCGACGTGCCGCTGGTCGGACACGAGCCAGAACCGCCACTGGTCGCTGTCGTCCCACCGCACCGGCCGGCGCACATAGGGTACGGGCTTGGCGGGATCCGACACGTACTCCTCAAAGGCCGCGCCCGCCTCGGCGCGGGTGAACGAGAGCCTGAGTCCCGGCTGGAGGAAGAGCGGCTGGAGCGGCCGGTCGGCGCCGCGTTCGGCGGCGAGCGGCCACCTGGCAAAGTGGCGCCACTCCATCGTGCCGGTTTCGAAGATCATGACCGGCGGCGTGTCGGCCCTGGGTCCGTTGGTCTTCAGGCGCTGGTCGAGGAAGGGCTTGATCACACGTATCCGGAAGTCGGATGCCGTGTCGCCGGGCAGCTTCAGATGCGGACCGAGCTGGCGCTGCTCGACATTCACGCCGGAGTGCCGCCAGGGGCCGAGCGCGAGGAAGTTCAGGTCGTTGGCAGTGTCCTTCGGTTCGGTCGCGCGGTAGCACGCGATCGCCCCGTAGATGTCCTCCTGGTCCCAGAGCGCGCCGATCCAGAGCGTCGGCACCTTGAGCGGCTCGCGCGCGAGGATCTTGTCGAGCGCCTGTTCCTGCCAGAACGCGTCGTAGGCCGGATGCTCGGTGAGCTTGCGCCACGCCGGAATCTGATCGAGTCCTGCGGCCCGGGCGAAGGCGCCCGCGGTGCCGGCGCGGAGGAAATTGTCGTAGTCGTCGAAATTCTCCCGTGCAATCGCGCTGCCCGCCTTCTTTGCGGTCATCTGGCCGGCGAACCAATCGAACATCACTTGCCGGAACGCCCCGTTCTGAAACCAGTCGTCGCCGATCCAGCCATCGACCATCGGGCTCTGCGGCACGGCGGCCTTGAGCGCCGGGTGCGGATGGATGAGCGCCATCGCGGTGGTGAAGCCGGGGTACGAGGAACCGATCATCCCGACCCGGCCGTTGGACTCCGGCACGTTCTTCACCAGCCACTCGATGGTGTCGTAGGCGTCGGTGGCATGGTCGACGGGACTGGAGTTGAGCGGGCCGCGCAGCGGTCGCGTGAGGACATACTCACCCTCGGATTCGTATTTTCCCCGGACGTCCTGGTAGGCGCGGATGTAGCCGTCGGCGAGAAACGGCTCATCCATCTGCGCGCCCGTGGCCACGGCGTGCGGCGAGACGGTCCGCTCCGCGTTGCGCTTGGCGTTGTACGGCGTGCGCGTGAGCAGGATCGGAGCGTCCTTCACGCCCTTCGGCACGATCATCACCGTGAAGAGCTTCACGCCATCCCGCATCGGGATCATCACTTCGCGCTTCACGTAGTCGTGACGGTCGGTCGGAGCGACGAACTTCGCCGGGATGTCCGGCGTCATCGGCGGCGTCGGCGTCTGCGCACCGGCATCGAGGGAGAGCGACACGCCGCACGCGGCGACGCAGAGCAGGGCACGCGGGAAGGGCTTCATGGCGGCGCCGCATTCACAGGCAGAAGGAAAGTGCGGTCAACCCTGGCGGCAGGTTGAATGGGCTGCCGACCACGCGGGCCCACGCACTGAGCACTTGCCACCGGCCAGCCGGGCTTCCATGGAGTTTCCCGTGCGTCGTCGCGTCGCCATCTTCTCGCTGTTTTTCGCCTGGGTCTGCGCCAATGGCGCGATCTGGGATGCGGCGCAGGTGTTCGCCTGGGGCAAGATGTTTGCCGGGTATGCGCAGACGATGAGTGTGACGGAGGCACTGCGCGCGACCTTCGACCCGGAGAGGCCCTGCGAATTGTGTCTGGGAGTGGCCAACGCCAAGGAGACGGCGAAACAGCAACTACCCCAAGCCGTCGAGCACTCGGCGGAGAAACTCTTCCTCGCGATTCACGCCCCCGCGCGAATCCTATTCGAAAACTCCGCCACCGAATGGCCGGCCGTGCTTGCGAGCGCGGCGCCCAAGCGGACGAAGTCCGTGCCGGTGCCTCCGCCGCGCGCCTGACGCGCCCCTGCACCGCCGTGTCCGCGTCGCGCTGAATTCCGCGCGCGGCTTCCTCCCACCTGTTCGCCCCCGGCGAACCACGTCCGCGCAGCCGCGTGCCCGCCGTCGTGTCTCCTTCCGTCGCACGCCCGTATCATGGCCTTTCATCGCTCCCTTCCCTTCAGCTTGCTCGCGCTCGCGAGCACCACCTTCGCCGCCCAGCCGGCAAGCACCAAGTCGGACGATCCCGTCCAACTCGACGCCTTCGACGTCACCGCCGACAAGGAACGCAATTTCTCCCTCCCGCTCGACGCGATCGCCAGTTCCGGCTCGCGTCTCGGACTCAGCAGCCGCGACCTGCCGGCCAGCGTTTCGATCATCACGCAGGAGATGATGCAACTACGCGGCCTGCGCACCGCCGTCGAAGCGGTCGAAGCCGCCGTCGGCATGACTGGCGGCACGCAGTTCGGCTCGATCCCGAGCTACTCCACGCGCGGCTTCGGCGGCAACAACGTCTCGATCCTGCGCGACGGCATCCGCCAGAACACCGCCTCGCAGAGCTCCCGCACGGTCGACTCGTTCATCCTCGACCGCATCGAGGTGCTGAAGGGGCCCGACGGCCTGATGTACGGCGAAGGGGCCATCGGCGGCGCGGTGAACTACATCTCCAAGTCGCCGGGCGCGACCTTCCGCGGTGACGCGCTCGCCAGCCTCGGGCCCTGGGGCAGCTACCGCGTGGGCGCGGGCATCGGCGGACCGATCGGCGGCACCCGCCTCACCTACCGCGCCGACTACTCCCACAACGAGACCAACGGGTATCAGGATCGCAATTACCAGCGCTATGACGCCGTGGCGCTGTCCGTCGGCTGGCGCGCCTCGGACCGCTTCACGCTGACCTGGTGGGGCACCTTCCTCGACGACCGCAACGAGAGCTACTACGGCAACCCGGTGATCTACGACGCCGTGGTCAACACCACCGTCGCCAACGCCCAGCCCGAGGTGCGCACCTACAACAACTCCACCGATCGCATGATCAATCCGCGCGTCGACCCGGCCGCCCGCCGCACCAACTACAACATCCTCGATAACTACGCGACGACCGAGAACGTGTTCAACCGCGTGCGTGCCGAGTTCCGGCTCACGCCGGAGATCGAACT
>JAEUHA010000606.1 GCA_016793535.1 Opitutaceae bacterium
AAATCGGAGAGGATCACGTCGCACCCGCGCTGCTCGAGCTCGTCGATGAAGTCCTGCCGCCGGGAAACGCAGGCGATGCGGCACTCCGGCCATTCCGCCAGCAGGACATCCCGGATCGCGCCGACATCCGTGGGATTGTCCTCGAGGTGGAGGATGCGGAGCGCCCGCCCGCCCGTCGCGGGCTTCGCGGTGCCCTTGTTGCGAAGGGATCGCGGATCGTGGACGGAGGACGGACGGGAGGCGGGCATGGGTGGGAGGCGGGACCGGGCGAACGGGCGTTCAGAGGAAGAAATAAGACTCGCCGCCCCGCAGATATCCGTCGGTCGGCGGCCGCAGGGCGAAACGCCACACCGTGGCGTAGCGCGACCACGGCCCGGGAACTTCCCGATCACAAATCACCTCCGGGGCCGGCGCACCGCCGGCCGTCGCCGACGTCGCGCGGGCGAGGAACAACGCATGGCCCTGCTCCGTCGCGAAGAAGAGACAGCGTCGCTCAAAAACATTCGACGGCGCGGCGGCCTCGCCGGCGAGACGCTGGAGCCACCATCGGCGCAGGATCGATTCGTGCCGCGCGAGCTCCATCACGGCCCGCTCGCAGGCGGCGCCGAACGATTCCTCAGCGGCGTGGCCGTAGACGTAGCCGCCCCAGTCGGTGCGCGCGTACGCGACGACCGTGACGCCGCCGAACGGGCCATTGATGGCCAGGGCCGACACGCCCGGCCAGTCGGTCTCGAAACGGCGGCCCTCGGCCAATCCCTCCCACCAGGCGATCAGGCTGAAGCGCTCGATCGCCTCGAGCACGGCCGAGCGCCGGGCCTGGCGGGCCAGCAACCCGGGGAAGGCGGCCATGCCGTTGGAGGAGGGATCGACGTCGAAACCGAATTCGGCGCCATTCCCGGAGCGGGCGACCGTGTCGCACGCCCAACGCTCGAGCGCCTCCGAAACCGCCTTGTGCCGGGCGACGCCGGGCACCGGATCCATGCCGGTGCCGTCGGCGTCACTATAGAGGTGCAGCGGCCCCTTGCGCACCAATCCCGGAACGAGGCTCGCGTTCGCCAGCACCATCGGCCGACCCCGGACCGGAAACGGTCCGGTCTCGATCCGCTGTACCGGTCCGCCGTGCTCCGCGAGCACGCTGCGAAACTTGAGGCTGGCGAGACTCAGCATGGCGGATCAGTCGCGCGTCCCGGTAAAGAAGCACTCCGTGGTGCAGTTTGGCGCGGTGCCGGTGAGCGCCGTCCCGGTGGCGGGCAGGCTGCGGTTCATGGGATCGAGGCGATCGGCTGCCCGGGTGAGACCCATGGCGAGCAAGGCGGTGGAGGTGAGCCCGAGGGCGAAGCGAAGCGTAGTTTTCATGGCGCTCCCAGCTCGGGGCGAAGAGTCTGGACACGCCATTCTGCAAACTACCGGAATCTCGGTAGATTTTTAGATTGCAGTCGCCACGCGAAAACTTTTCGCGCACCAAGAACACGCTGAATTCGTCCGGTTCCAACCTCTGTCCGTCCGTCCTTCGAGTCCTTGGCGCATGGCTGCTTTTTGGCATCGTCCGCGGCTTGGCGGCGGTGCCGTCGCTGCAGAGTGGCGTCCCGCCGCTCCAGTCGTACGACGGCAAGGAACTCGGCGTCGATGCGGCGACGTTCACGGCCACCCAGGACGCCGAAGGCGTGCTGTACGTGGGGGGCAAGACGGTCCTGCGCTTCGACGGCGCCACCTGGCAATCGCTGCCGGTACCGGGCGCGTTCACGGTGCGCGGGCTCGAGTTCGGCACGGACGGCCGGCTCTGGGTCGCGGCGTTCGGCGAGCTCGGCTGGTTCGAACGCACCGCCAACCGGGCGTGGCAGTTTCACTCCCTTCGCCCGCACCTGCCCGCCGATCTCGGGCCGCTGGGTGAATTGTGGCATGTGTTCGCGGAGCCCGGCGGTCGCGCGACCTTTGTATCCGACAACCGCATACTTCGGTGGGACGGCGCCCGGTTCCGGATCTGGGCGCTTCCGGGCGAGCGGCGCCTGCCCGCCTTTCGGATCGGGGGCGCGATCCATGTCCATCACCTGCCCACCGGCCTGCACGCGTTGCGCGGCGATCAGCTCGAGCCGGTGATTGCCGCCGAGGTCCTCGGCACCGCGGCGGTGCTCTGGGTCGAGGCCCGGTCCGACGGCTGGCTGCTGGGCACGTCGGAGGGGTTGTTCCGCTACGCCGGCGAGCGGCTGACCCCTTACGCGCCGGAGTTCTCGGCCCACATCAAGCCGCTCCGACCGACGTCGTTCGTGCGCCTGGCGGACGGACGCCTCGCCGCGGGTACCTTCAACGGTGGTGTCGCCGTCCTGGACCAGCAGGGCCAGTTCGCGGAGGTGGTGACGGAGAAGGAGGGTCTGCCCTCCCGGATCGTGCGCTCGATGTATGGCGACCGGGACGGCCTGCTCTGGATCATGTCGCAGTCGACGGTGTCCCGCGTCGATCTGGTCGGAAGCACCCGTCTCTACGACCGCCGGTCCGGTTTGCCGGAACAACCCTACCACAGCATCACCGGCTACGGCGATCGGATCGCGGTGGCCGGTGACACGGGAATCTTCGAGCTCCCGCGACCGGGGGTCCGGTTTGCACGCCTTCCGCGCGGCGGCGAATTCGCGCATCAGGTGCGAGGCACCGACGACGGCCTTGTCATCTCGGCGACAAGATCCCTGGTGCGCGTGCAGCGGGACCAGGTTGAAACCCTCCATCACACGGTGCACGACATCTACGGCACGGAATCGTCGCGCGAGAACGCGGACGAGATGCTCGTGTTCGAACACCAGAGCATCCTCGCGAAAGACCGGCGCGGGGGCACGCGGATCCTGGTGCAGGATTTGCCGGACAACGCCCGGCGGGCCGAGACCGATGCGGACGGCATGCTCTGGATCGAACTGACGTTCGCCGGCGTGATGCTCGCCCGCCCGGGCAGCGATGGCCCGGTGAACGCGTTCTCGCCTCCGACCGAATACGGACTGCCCGCAGAGACGGGCAAGGCATTCGTCCGGTCGACGCCCGAGGGTGGAATCGTGGTCTTCGGCGAACGGGGAGCCTGGGCGAAACCTCCCGGTCAGCGGCGCTTCCGGCCGGTGGAGAACTGGCCGGCCCGGGAGGTCGCCGCCGTTTCCGCCTTTGGTCCCGGCGCCACCGCGTGGACCGTGCATCCGGCCACCGCGCAGTACGCCGCGACCGCCGGTCAGGTGGCGTTCTCCGGCGCCACGGCGCAGTGGACGGCGCACGAGATTTCCGGCCTGGCCGCGATCGGCACGCCACGGAGCCTGTGGGTCGAGTCCAACCCGCAACCGGAACTATGGATCGGTGGTACCCGCAGCGTCCTGCGGCATGTCGTGGTGGCCGGGCCCTCGACGCCCCCGCCCGCCACCCCGCTTTTGCACGTCAGCGCCGTGCCCGACCGCGTCAGTTCCCTGCAACCGGTCACCGCCCCGCTGCCCTACTCGACGCGGGCGGTGCACTTCGACTTTACGTCGCCTCAATTCGCCCGCAGCCAGGCCGTGCGGATGGAGACGCGGATTGTCGGCATCGATGCGGACTGGGTCGCCGCCGGGCCCCACGGCCAGCGTGAACTGTCCGCCTTGCGCGACGGAACGTATCGCTTCGAGGTTCGTGCCGTGGCTGGTTCCGGCGCGGCCAGTGCGCCGGCTTATTTCGATTTTGAGGTGCTGCCCCCCTGGTGGCGCTCGGGGCCGGCCATCGCCGTCGCGCTGCTCCTGCTGGGTCCGCTCGGTTATTTCGTGAGCCGCCTGCGCAGCCAGGCGCTCCAGCGCCGCACCCTCGAACTCGAGGCGAAAGTCCGGCAGCGCACCGAGGAGCTCGTGGCCGCGAATGCGGCGAAGACGGAATTCGTGGCCAACATGAGTCACGATATCCGGAATCCGCTCAACGGCATCGTCGGCCTCGCCCTCGCCCTGGAGGACTCCCGGCTCGAACCCCGGCAGCGCGAGATGGTGGCGACCCTGCGCGAGTGCACCACGTACCTCTCCTCCCTCGTCGACGACGTGCTCGATTTCGCCAGCATCGAGGCGGGCCGGCTGGAACTTCGCTCCGGTCCGTTCGCCCCCACCGAGTTGCTGCGTTCGATCGTCGAGACGCTGCGGGCCAACGCCACCGAGGCCGGTGCGGTGCTGAGCGTCGAGGCATCGCCCGATCTGCCCCCGCACCTGCAGGGCGATGCCGGCCGCATCCAGCAGATCCTGGTCAACTTCGTCTCCAACGCCCTCAAGTACGCGGGCGGCCACATCCGGCTCTGTGCACAGGTGCCGGCCGATGCACCCGAGGAGGTGGAGTTCGCGGTGCAGGACAATGGCCCGGGCATCGCGAGCCAGGACCACGCCGTGCTCTTCACCAAGTTCACGCGGCTGCAGAAATCGCACGGCGGTGAGGCAATTCCGGGCACCGGACTGGGCCTGGCCGCCTGCCGCCTGCTGGCCGACGCCATGGGCGGGTCCGTCGGTGTCACCAGCCGCCCCGGCCACGGCGCGCGCTTTTTCCTCCGCCTGCCGCGCGTCGCAGCCCCCGCCCCGCTCGTGGCGCCCCCGGCTCAGCTGCCGGATTCCACCGTGCTGCTCGTCGAGGATACCGACTACAACGCCGTGGCCGCAACCGCGGTGCTGGCGCGACTCGGCCTCGGCTGCAAGCGGGCCCGGACCGGGGAGGAGGCCCTGCAACTCTTCGCCGCCCGGCGCTTCACGCTCGTGCTGCTCGACCGGAATCTGCCGGACATGGACGGGACGGAGGTCGCGCGCCGGATGCGGGAAACGGAAGCCGACGGCAGCCGGGCCATCCTGCTTGCCGTGACGGCCTACTGCACGGCGGAGGATCGTCAATTGTGCCTGCAGGCCGGCATGGACGCCTTTGTCGGCAAGCCGCTCACGCCGGAAAAGCTGCGTCGCGTCCTCGGCGAGGTCAGCCGTCGCGTCGTGGCGACGTCAGCGCCCCTGCATGTGGCGCCGGACCCCGTCACGGCCGCCCCCGATCTCAAGCTCTTGGCGTACCTCGGCACGGGAACGGCGGAAAGCCTCGAGGAGCAGACGCGCCGCTTTCTCGTCGAGCTGGAGGACCTGCAGGAAAGGCTGCAGCAGGCGAGCGCGGACTCCGCGTTCTCCACGCTGGCGGAGCTTGCCCATCGGATGCTGGGACTCGCGCGGATGGTGGCGGGAGCGGACCTGGCGGACGCCTCGTCCCGCCTCGAGGTCGCGGCCCGGTCCCGCGACGCGGCGGGCTGCCACGAATGGCTGACCCGGCTCAACGACGCCGTGTCCGCCCTCAGGGCAGCGATTCTGGCCCGCTCCCCGGCCGCCCCGGAAGCGTGAAGCCGTGCTCGCGCGCGTAGCGCACGAGCTCCGTCGTCGTCTGCAGTTCCAGCTTGCGCAGGAGGTTGAAGCGGTGCTTCGCCGCCGTGTCCTCCGCGATGCCGATTTCCTGTGCGATCTCCGCGTCGCTGAGCGGCACGCCGATCAGGACGAGAATCGCCCGCTCCCGCTCCGTGAGGATCTTGTCGAATGAAAGCGGATCCCTCCGCCGCGCGGCCTTGGCCCGCTGGAAGAGTTCCGAGAACCATGGCCGGCCCTCCGCGACGGCGCGGATCGCCTGCTTCAGGGTTTCGACGCTGTTGGTGTTCTTGTCCACGAAGCCCTGCACGCGCAGCTGCTCGGCGCGAAACACGGCGTATTCATCGCAGTGGGACGAAAGCACGAGGATCTTCACCAGCGGCGCGCGCCGCCGGATTTCCTCCGCCACCGCGAAGCCGTCGAGGCCCGGCAAATGCAGGTCGAGCAGCACGAGTTCCGGCGTCACTCGGCAGATGAGCTCGATCGCCCGCTCGCCGTTGTCCGCCTCTCCGACGACCTCGTGCCCGAGTTCCACTGCACAGACTTTGCGCAGCACTTCACGAAACATCAGGTGATCTTCGACGATTACGATCCTCACGACAGTCGGCGGTGGTGGGATTCGAGACGGGACGAGCGGACTCTGCTGCTCGTCCCGCAGAATTGGCAAGGCGCAAGCCGCGCGAAAGCGAAATCGCCCGCAAACGACTGGCGCGTCGCTCAGGTCCGCAACGAAGCCAGTCGCCGCACCAGTGACTCCATCGCGGCGCGCTGCGCCTCCAGGCTGCGCACGAGGGCGAACTGGTTCGCCGCCCGCTCGAGATTGTGGCCGGGACGCCGGATCTTGTAGTAGGTGTCGCCGGCCAGGTGATCGGTCAGGAAGCGTAGTCCCTGCTCAAACGTGATCACCTGGCCGCTGACCGCGAGGTGTTCGACCTCGGCCGCGGTGAGAAAGGCGCCCGCCGAGGCGAGGTAGCCCTCGGCCAGCGCGGCGAAGATCTCCGGCCGGGCCCGGACCCGGCCGAGGGCGCGTTCGTCCTCCGCCGCCGCGTTCGTGGCCGAGCGCACTAGGTCGCCGAAATCATTCAGCGCCAGTCCGGGCATGACCGTATCCAGATCGACCACACACAGCGCCTCGTGCGTCGACGTATCGAGCATGACGTTGTTGAATTTCGCATCGTTGTGGGTCACGCGCTCGGGCACGGCGCCGCTCGCCTGCAGGTCGAGGAGCACGTCCACCAGCGGCTCGCGCTGCAGCGCAAACGCGATCTCGGCGCGCGCGCCCGCGGCCCGGCCGTGGGCGTCGGCCGCCAGCGACCGCTGAAAGGCGAGGAACCGCCGCCGGGTGTCGTGAAAACCCGGAATCGTCTCGTGGAGCCGCGTCCCCGGCAGGTCCACCAGCAGGCGCTGAAACTCGCCGAACGCCCGCGCCGCCGCCGCGGCGTGCGCCGGGGTCTCCACGACGTCGTAGCTTCGTGCACGCTCGATGAAGTGATAGCACCGCCACCACCCACCGTCGGGATCCCGATGATACGGCCGACCGTCCGTCGCCGGCACCAGGGCCAGCGCCCGCCGCGCCCCATCCGGATGGCCCGCGGCCCGCGCCGCCGCGTGCCGGGTCACGCGCGCGATGTTGTCCATGAGCGCCGGGATGTCGGCGAACACCCGCGGATTCACCCGCTGCAGCAGGTAGCGGACCCCGCGGCCCGACTCCTCGAACGCCACCGCGTAGGTGTCGTTGATGTGGCCGCTGCCGTGGGGCGTCGCGGACACCAAGCGTCCCGCCAGGGGAAAGGCGCGGACGAGAGCGGTGAAGTCGGGGACCGGGGACGTTGCAGTCATGCGTTCGGGCTGAAACACGTCAGGCGGGAGATGAAAGTGGACGATGGGGAGCGAACCAAGCGCAGCGAAACAACGAAACCGGCATGCCGCCGGGCAAGTGAACGCGGCAGTCGCTCGCTCGGCGCCCCGCGCTGACCGCTGGACCGTCCGGCCGGGCTCAGATCTTCAGCCACACTTTCCTCCGGTACATCCAGTAAAGCAGCAGCCACATGACGGCGAGCGCCACGGCCCCGTGCGTGAACGGCTGATACGCCTCGCCGAACACCTTGAATGGCCCGGCCCCGAGGTGCGTGAGGAGGTTCTTCAGGATGAAGGGCTCGAAGAGGTGGGCGATGAGGTAGGCCGCGATGGAATTGGCTCCGATCACGATCAGCGGAAACGCCCAGCGCTGCCGCTGCCAGACATCGACCACTCCGTAAAACGCCGCCAGGAGCAGCAGGCACCAGCCGCCGCTGAAAAGGGTCCACGCGGGCGTCCAGATGCGTTTCACGACCGGGCACACGCCGGTCACGCCGAGCAGCCAGCCCGCCGCGAGCGCGGCGAGCCCGGCAACGGCAAACCAGCGCATTCGTTCGGCGGGGAAGCGCGCCGACCGCAGCACGCCGCCGGCCAGCAGGCCGAGGATCATCGTGGCCAGCGTGGGGATGAAGCTCAGCGTCACGTATCCGCCCCGATTGGACACGAACGGCCGCTCGCGCTCGAAGAGGTTCATGAACCAGGTGTCGAACGCCCACGCCGCGTTGCTGTTCTTCTGCCAGTGGGCCGCGAACCCCTGCAGGCCGTTCGTCTCGAGCCACGCCTGCGTGACGCCGACCCGGGCATAGTCGAAATCGGCCGCCGGCAGCGGATACAGCGCGAACACCGCCCAGTAGCCGACCAGGATCGCCGCCAACGCCCCCCACTGCACGCGCCGCGACTGGAACCCGAGCGCGAACAAGAAGCCGTAGCCGAGCCCGATCTGCGACAGCGTGTCCTCAAACGTCCAGTTCGTGTGCGTGGTTCCGGTCGAGCGCAGGAAAACCCCGAGCAGCACGAGCAGCAGCGCGCGCCCCACCGCGTGCCAGGTCATCGCGGCCTGCGACTGCCCCCGCGCCGCGCGACTCGCGATCGAGAACGGCAGGGCCACTCCGACAAGAAACGAAAACGACGGCTGGATGAGGTCGTGCAGCGTGCACCCCACCCAGGGCACGTGCGTCTGGTGCCACGCGAGGAATTTCCAGACTCCGCTCTCCGGCACCGCCTGCGCCACGCGCGCAAGGCGCAGCACCTCGGCCATCATCAGGAACATCACGAAGCCGCGGTAGGCGTCGATGGAGGCCAGGCGGGACGGAGCGGGAGCGGCCGGCGCCGCGACAGCGGGCGTGGTCATCGCCGGGCCGCCGCCGCTTCCTCCGCGCGAATCCGCTCCTTGGCCCGCAGCAGCATCCGCAGCGGGTGAAACTCCTGATCCAGGGTGAGCGGCATGGCGGCGCCGGTCACGAGGCTCGCCGCCATGAAATCAAAATAGTCCTGCGCCGGGCCGTTGCGCTCGAGCGGCTCGGTCATCTTGCCGGGCGTCGCGAGCCGCGTGCGCTGGCCGCCGTCGACGGATTCGATGAAGCCCTTGGTCCCGAAGATCCGCAGCGTTTCGTTGCCGTGCGGCAGGCCGGTGTTCGGCGGGTTCAGGTAATTGATGATGATCGTGGCCAGGCCGCCGTTCTCCAGGCCGATCTGCACCGCGCCCGCGATCTTGCCGTCGCCGGTCTCGGGCTTGCCGAACTTCGTTTCCCAGCCCGCGATCGTCTGGATGCGCACGCCCCCGACGTGCTCGACCAGCCGCGCCGCATGGATTCCCGCCTGCAGGAACATGCCGCCGTCGATCGCCTCGTCCTGCGCCCGGGCCTGACCGTAGCGATAGGACTTCTGCACCAGAACCTGAATCACGTCGCCCACCGCTCCCTCCCGCACGAGCTGCCGCATCGTGAGGTACGGCTGGGCAAAGGCCGTGCCCGCCATTTCGTGAAACCGCTTCCCCGTCCGTTGTGCCACCGCCAGCACGCGGTCGAGTTCCGCTTCGGTCAGCGCCACCGGTTTCTCCGCGTAGACGTGCTTTCCCGCTTCCAGACAACGGATCGCGTCGGCCGCCTGGTCCGCCCGGCGCGGCG
Organism: Opitutaceae bacterium; assembly: GCA_016793535.1. Lineage (GTDB taxonomy): Bacteria > Verrucomicrobiota > Verrucomicrobiia > Opitutales > Opitutaceae > ER46. The sequence continues at coordinate 9,338 of JAEUHA010000606.1, forward strand.
AACACAGCGAGACGAGTTCGACGGCCGGATCCGCGAGCAGCGCCGCGAGGCTGTCGTGACGCTTCACGCCGTCGGGCAGCGTCGCCGCCCGCACGTTTGCCACCGCGACGAGTCGCGCGTGAGGGTGCTTCGCGAGTCCGTCGGGCCGAAGTTGATGGCCGTTCGAACCGTAAAGCCCCACGCCCAGCCGTCGGCCACCTTCGGCCCCGTGGGCCCACGCCACGAGTGGCAAGAGCAGCACCAACAGCACGACACGGGACAGCAAATGGCGGTTTTTCATCGCGAGGAGTTCGGGCGG
>JAEUHA010000626.1 GCA_016793535.1 Opitutaceae bacterium
CATCGTATGAAAGATCAGGATACGCCTCCGCCCGCACCCCTCACCCGCCGCGGCCTGCTGCGCCAGGCCGGCCTCGGCCTCGCAGGCGCCACCTAGCTTGGTGCGGCCGCGCCGTCCCGGCTCGCCGCGGCTTCAGCCAAGTCACCTGCCAACACGACGAAAAAGGCCGCGGCCGAGCCACCGGCGGATCTGGCCCCGCTCAACCGCTTCCCGCGGATGATGCAGGACTACTTCGGCCGCCGCATGGTCGAGCGCGAACAGGCCGCCGAGGCGCACCTGGCGGCGATCCGCACTCGCGAGGCGGCCGAGGCGCACCTCGCCCGGATCCGCAGCCGCGAGGGGGCGGAGGCGCACGTGCGCGATGTCACGGCGAAGGTGCGCGACTGCTTCGGCCCGCTGCCGCCGAAGACGCCGCTCAATCCGCGCGTGACCCGGACCGTGGAACGCGACGCGTACACGATCGAGAACGTCATCTTCGACAGCCGGCCGAATTTTCCGGTCACCGGAAATCTCTACCTGCCGAAGAAGCGGCCGGGCCGGACCCCCGCCGTCGTCGGCGTCTGCGGCCACGCCCTCAACGGCAAGGCGGGCGGTTCCTACCAGTCGTTCGCCCAGGGCCTCGCCCGGCTCGGCTACATCGTGCTGATCATCGACCCGATCGGGCAGGGCGAACGCTTCCAGTACGTGGATGCCGGCCTCAAGCCGGTCCAGGGCGGCAATGTCCGCGAGCACCTCTACGTGGGCAACCCGCAGTTCCTCGTCGGCGAGTTCTTCGGCACCTGGCAGGCGTGGGACGCGATCCGCGCGCTCGACTACCTGCTCACCCGGCCGGAGGTGGACGGCGAACGGATCATGGTGACGGGCAACTCGGGCGGCGGCACGATCACGTCGTGGTGCTGCGCGCTCGAGCCGCGCTTCTTCGCCGCGGCGCCGAGCTGTTTCATCAACACGTTCCGCCGGATGTTCGAGAGCGAGCAGCCGGCCGACACCGAACAGTGTCCGCCCCGGGCGCTCGCGCACGGGCTCGATCACGCGGAGCTGTTGCTGCCCTACCTTCCGCGGCACCTGATCCTGCTGGGCCAGGAAAAGGACCTGTTCGATGCCCGCGGCCTCGAGCAGTCGTACGCCCGGCTGAAACACCTCTACACGCTGCTGGGTGTGCCGGACAACGTGGAGCTCTTCATCGGACCGGATTACCACGGCTATTTTCAGAAGAACCGCGAGGCGATGTACGGGTGGTTCAACCGGGTCACGGGCGTCGCCGCCACGAACGCCGAGCCCGCCTTGACGATCGAGAAGGACGAGGTGCTGCAGTGCACGCAACAGGGCCAGGTGGCCGAGCTCCGGCCCAACACGGTGCTGTCGTTCACCCGCGAGGCGTCGCAACGGCTGCGCGCGGGGCGCAAGCCCCTGGCCGGCGAGGCGCTCGCCCGCGCGGTGACCGACGTGCTGCGCCTCCCGCCGCGCTCGGGTGTACCCGACTACCGGATACTGCCGTCCGTGCCAAATCGCGGCTACCCCAAGCGCTTCGCCGGCCACTATGCGGTCGAGACGGAGCCCGGCATCCACGCACTGGTGCTGCGGCTCGCCGACGCCTCGCAGTCCTACCGCGTGCCGCGCGGCTTCAAGCGCGCCATCCTCTACGTCGCGCACCGTTCGGCCGACGCCGAGCTGCGCGACGAGCCGTTGATCCGCGACGTCATGGCCGCCGAACCCGGGGTGCCGGTCTTCGCCTGCGACGTGCGCGGCCTGGGCGACTCGCAGCCGTCCACCACGAACAAGTCCTTCACCGACCCCTACGGCAGCGACTACTTCTACGCGATCTACGGGATCATGTTCGACCAGCCCTATCCGGGCCAGCGGACGTTCGACCTGCTGCGCGTGATCGACTGGCTGCAGGCGCACGGCCACCAGGAGGTACATCTCGTCGCGAAAGGCTGGGGTGCGATCCCCGGGACGTTTGCGGCGCTGCTGGCGCCCGCGGTGAAGCAGGTGACGCTGAAGCACGCGCTCACCAGCTACAGCGACGTGGCCGAGGCGACCGACTACGACTGGCCGCTCTCCGCCTTCGTGCCTGACATCCTGAAGCACTTCGATCTCCCGGATTGTTACCGCGCCCTCGCGGCGAAACAGCTCCGTCAGATCGGGCCGAAGGGCGCGCTGCTGGGAGTTTGAGGGCTGACTCCCTCGTCGTCCCAAACGGAGCGGAACCGGAAGGCCGGCAAGAGCGCGCAGGGTTGGGGCTCGTCCTCCCGCCCTTGCCGATCTTCCTGTTCCACCCTCCCGTCCCTCGCCCTCGCGAATCTGGCTGATTTTCTCCGCCCGTGGCCTCAGCGTGCGCGGGTGAATCGGTACTTCCCCCTGGCCCTGTTCATTGTCGCCGCCTGCACCCTCGCCGCCGCCGCGCCCGGCCGTCCCCTCGTGCTGCGTGAAGACCCCGCCGCGCAGACGATCTCCGTCCTGCGCGCGGGAGAAGCGACGCCGCTGCTCACGCAGAACGCCGGCGCCGGCATGCGCCCGTATGTGCACCCCCTCGTCGCCCCCGACGGCAACGGCCTGCTCACCGAACTCGCGCCCAGCCACCACCGGCACCAGACGGGCCTTTACTGGGGCCTCACCCGGCTGAACGGTCGCGACTATTTCCACAACTCCGGGGCCGATTACTGGCGCCGCGTGGGCAGCCGGATCATCGCCGGCCAGGGCGAGGAGGTCACGTGGGTCACGGAGTACCACCTGCTCGGCGCCGACGGCCAGCCGGTCATGCTCGAAACCCAGCGCTGGTCGATGCGCGACCTCGGGACGCGTTACCTGATCGAACTGGAGTGGACCGGCGCCGCGCTCGCCGATCTCACGATCGACGAATACGCCTACGGCGGCCTCTTCCTGCGCATGCCATGGCGTTCCGGGATGCCCGGCGGCGTGGTCAACAGCAACCGGCAGCGCAACGAGCGGGCGAACGGCCAGCGGGCCGTGTGGGTCGATGTCGGGCTTCAGGTGGAAGGCCGCACCGATCTCGCGCACGTCGCCATCCTCGATCATCCGCTCAACCCCGGGTACCCGTCGGCCTGGCGCGTCGACGGCCAGCTCGGTGTCGGCCCGAGTCGCTCAATCCAGGGAGCGTGGAAGATCGCCCGGGGCCAGTCGGCAACCTTCCGTCACCAGTTCGTCGTTTACACCGGCGAGTTCAACGACCTGCAGGTCGACCAGGCCTGGCGCGACTACACCGGCGAGCGGCTCGACAACGTGATGTGGAACCTGGCCCGCGAGGAGGGAAAGCGTGCGAAGTTCCTCACCGGCGAGGAGGCCGTCGCGAAGATGACCGTCGTCGACGGCTTCGAGGTGAAGCTCACCGCGGCCGAGCCGATGATCACCCAGCCGATGGCCTTCTGCTGGGACGACCGCGGCCGGCTCTGGATCGCCGAGAACCGCGACTACGAGAACCGCCGCGCCGGCTTCGCCAACGCGGGCGACAGCCGGATCCTGATCCTCGAGGACACCGATGGTGATGGAAAGATGGATACGCGAAAGGTGTTCCTCGAGGGCATCCCGTTTCCCGCCGCCATCGCCGTGGGCTTCGACGGCCTTTGGCTCGGCGCCCCGCCCAACCTCCTCTTCGTGCCCGACCGCGACCGGGACGACCGGGCGGACATGGACAAGGTCGAGATCCGGCTCACCGGGTGGGGCATCCAGGACCGCCACGAGACCCTCAACAGCCTGACCTGGGGCCCCGACGGCTGGCTGTATGGCTGCCAGGGATACGCCACGCGCTCGAATGTCGGCAAACCCGCCGACGGCGGCCGCCTCTACAAGAAGGGCGAGCCCTTCCCCGAGAACATCGCCGTGCGTGACCCGCAGTACATCGACGGCGGCGTCTGGCGCTACCATCCCACGAAGGACCGGTTCGAGATCGTCGCGCACGGCTTCAGCAACCCGTGGGGTCTCGATTTCGACGACCATGGCCAGATGTTCATCACTGCCTGCGTCATCCCGCACCTCTGGCACGTGATCCCCGGCGGCATCTATCACCGGCAGGGTGGCCGGCACATCAACCCGTACGTCTACGACGACATCAAGACGATCGCCGACCACCGGCACCGCTCCGCGCATGGCGGCGCGCGCATCTATCTCGCGGACGAGTTTCCCCGCCATTACCGCGACCGGATCTTCATGGCCAACCTGCACGAGCACGCGCTGCTCACCGACATTCTCGAGCCGCGCGGCTCGGGGTTCGTCGGCAGGCACGGTGACGACGCCGTCCTGGCCAACGACCCGATGTGGATCGGTTTCAGCACCGAGGTCGGGCCCGACGGCGCGGTGTACATCCTCGACTGGCATGACGCCGACATCTGCGGCAATTCCGTCAACGACAAGGGCACCGGCCGCATTTTCCGCTTCGCCCCGCGCGGCCTGCCGGGCAAGGCCGGCCTGAACCTCGCCGCGCTGAACGACCTCGAGCTCGTCGAGCTGCAGACCCATCGCAACGACTGGTATGTCCGGCGCGCCCGCCTGCAGCTGCAGCAGCGCGCCGCCGCGGGCCGGCTCGACGGCCGCGTCGCGGAGCGGTTGTGGGAGCTTTTCCGCCGCGGCGAATCACCGGCCCGGAAGCTGCGCGCGCTCTGGGCGCTGCACGTCACGAAGAATCTTCCGCCCGAGAAACTGCAGCCGCTCCTCGGCGATCCGGCGCCGTACGTGCGCGGGTGGGCGATCGAGCTCCTCGGCGAGGACGGTTCGCCGGGTCCGGCGGTCGTGAACACGTTTGCGCAGATGGCGGCGACGGATGCCTCGCCGGTGGTCCGGCGGTTCCTCGCGTCGGTGCTGCAACGCCTGCCGCTCGATCAGCGCTGGGCGGTCGCGCAGGGGCTGTCGCGGCGGGGCGAGGATGCCGACGATCACAATGTGCCGAAGCTGGTCTGGTTTGGCGTCGAGCCGCTGGTCGCAGCCGACCCGGCGCGCGCCCTCGATCTCGCGGTGCGCGCCGAGATCCCGCTGCTCACGCAGTTCATCGCCCGTCGGGCGACGGCGGCCAAGCAGCTCGAGGCGGTCGCCCGCGTGCTCGCGTCCGCACCGCCGCTCGCGGTGCGCGAGGGTTTGCTGCAGGGCGTGCGGGACGGCCTGAGCGGCGTCGGCCGCCGGGAGATCACCGCACCCGCCAACTGGGCCGCGGCGGAGGCGGCGGTGCTCGCCGGCGCCAACGACCGGACGCGCGAACTCGTGCTCCAGCTCGGCCAGCGGTTCGGGGACGCGAAGGCGTCCGCGGCGCAACTCGCGACCTTGCGGGACAAGTCCGCCGACGTGGCGCGCCGGCGCGAGATTCTCGCGGAGTTCGCCCGCGATGGCTATGCGCCGGCCGTGCCGGCCGTGATCGCCCTGCTCGACGAGGCGCCGCTGCGGCGCGATGCCCTGCGTGCCGCGGCGGCGTTCGAAGACAACCGGCTCCCGGCGGAAATCCTGCGGCGATATGCGACGTGGCCGGCGGCGGACAAGGCCGAGGCGATCCTGACCCTTGCGGCCCGCCGCCCCACGGCCGAGCGGCTGTTCGCCGCCCTCCGGCAGCAGACGATTCCGAAGGCGGAGGTCTCCGCCTTTGCCGCCCGGCAGTTGCAGCGCGTGCTGGGACCCGCCTTCATCGACTTCTGGGGCCCGATCGCCCAGCCCGACCAGGCGAAGCAGACGGAGATGGCCGCCCTGAAGCGGCGGCTTTCCGACGAGGTGCTGGCCCGTGCCAGCCTGGCGAACGGCCGTGGTGTCTTCGAGCGCACGTGCGCGCCGTGCCACACCCTTTACGGCACCGGCGGCAACCTGGGTCCCGACCTCACCGGCTCGAATCGCGCCAACCTCGACTACATCCTGACGGAAATCATCAACCCGAGCGAAGTGATGCAGGACGGTTATCATCTCGTGACGATCACCACGCGTGACGGCCGCACGCTGGCCGGCAACCTGGCCGCCGAGGACGACCAGCAGGTCACGCTGCGTATGGTGGGACAGGATACGACGGTGGCGAAGTCCGAGATCCAGTCGCGCGAGAAGTCCGCCGTCTCGCTCATGCCCGAAGGCCTGCTGAAGACGCTTTCCAACGACGAAGTCCGGGACCTCATCGCCTACCTGCGCACCACGAAGCAGGTGCCGCCGGCGGGGCAGTGACGGAGGGGTAAACCACAAAACACACGAACCACACGAAAACGACGAGCGCCCGGCAGCTTTCGTGTCGTTCGTGTGTTTCGTGGTCCCACCTCAGCGTTTCTTCTGCTTCTGCAGTTCCGCGTTCGCCCGCCGTGCTTCCTGCACGCTCGCGCCGACGCTGGAATCGCTCCCGACGGCGAGAAACTGAAAGCCCTGTTCGAGCCGCTGCTTCACACCCGCGCCGCCTGTGAGCGTGCCGACGGGCACGCCGGCCGCCTTGCCGGCCTGGGCGACCTTCAGGATGGCGGCTTCCACCTCGGGGTCGTTGAAGGGGAGTCCCATGGAAAATGCCAGGTCCGACGGCCCGACAAACAACCCGCTCACGCCCGGCGTGCGTGCAATCGCGTCGATGTTGTCGATCGACGCCTTGGTCTCGATCATGAGCCAGAGCAGCAACTCGCCCTTGGGATCGAGCGGCCACACATCGGCGCGTTCACCGTACTCCGCGCCGGTCAGGCCCCAGTAGCGCGCCGGCCAGCCGTAGCCGACGCCGCGCAGGCCCTCGGGCTTGAAGTCGGGTACGCCGCGGCGTTGAGGATAGCGCACGGCGCGGACCGCGGCGAGGGCGTCTTCCGCGGTGTCGATGTGCGGTACCAGCACTCCGAATACGCCGAGGTCGAGCACCTGCTTGATCACGAATAGCAGTTGCTCGCGCCCGGCCGACGGCACGCGCACGATCGGCACTACGTTGGACTGCAGGTTGCCCTTCTGCGCGATCTGCCGCTTGTCGATCATGCCGAGCAGATAGCCCTCGAGCCGAGTGACGTCATAGGGCGAGTGCTCGAGGTCGATGATGACGAAGTCGATGCTACTCGAGCCGATCGCGGCGCCGGTGCGGACAGAAACGTTGGCCGAGAACACGCCGAAGACCGGCTCCTTTTTCTCCGTTCGCTCGATCACGCGGTTGAGCCGGACGTCCTTGCCGGCGGGGGCGTCGGCGGCGGACAGGACCGGAATCAGGAGCGCGCCGGCGAGGAGGAGGAGGAGGAGGCGAACGAAGGAGGAGGGCATGAAAGGCATGGAGACGGGGCGGCGGGCAGGTGATAGGGGAAGGATCTGAACGTCGTAACCGCGGTCGCGCGTGACGCGTTCCGCGGTCATCCTGTCCTGCCCTGAACAAGAAGACAGGATGACAGGATAAACAGGATGGAGAGCAGGGGAACGGATCATGTGACCTTCGATGCGGTGCGCCGCGTCACGGTGCGCGCGGTGCTTTTCCACCGAACGCCTCGCGAATGAACGCCAGGACGTCGCGCCGCTCGTCGGCGGAGATGACCTGCGCAAACGGCGGCATGCCCTTGCCGTCGATGCCGGCCGCAATGGTGGCGAGCAGCACCTCGTCGCTCTTGCCGAGCCGGGTCGGGTCGCCAACGAAGTCCGCGGCGGCGAAGCCCGGAATGCCACCCCCGCGGCCGTCGGCCTGGTGACAGGCGACGCAGTAGGTGAGGTACACGCGGCGGCCCTCCTCGACATCGGGTGCCGCGTCGCGCGCGCGCGCCGGTTTCGTGGTGAGCAGCGCCTTGCTGATCGGACCCTCGAACGCCCGGCCCGAACGCAGCCGGTTCACGGTGTAGTAGGCGAGCGGGTGGGCGAGCGGGCGGCCTTGACCGTCGCGCAGCGCGTCGACCTCCAGCTTGTAGATGTACCCGGGATCCAGTGCGGAAAGGACGAGTTCCACCCGGCGTCCGTCGGCGCTGACGACCAGGTCGGTCACGGCGATCGGGGTGAGATCCACCCGCGGCGAACCGGCGGCCGGCTGATACAGGTAGCGGAATCGTTCGAGCCGGTAGTTCGCCGCCCGGCGGAGCAGCGCCGGATCCATCGGAGTCGTGAACTCGAGGGCGAAGCCGCGATCGGTGAGCCGCATCGTCCGGATCTCGACGGGCGTTTCACCGGTCCACACCAGCCGCTGCAGGCCGTCGCCCTGGCCCCAGCCGCGCGTCGTCTGGCCGAGGTAAAGGCTGCCGTCGGGCGCGAAGGCGAGCCGGTTGTTGCCCTGCCGCAGCCGCGTGCCCTTCAGCGGCGGCGCGTCGCGGAAGTACTTCTTGCCGTCGCCGCCGGCGGGGATCGTGAGGTTGTTGGCGCCGCTGTTCTTCAGGATCGCGTCGACCCCGGTGGCATCGCGCAGGAATGGAAACACCGCCCCCTGGTACTCGCCGGCCACTTTCTCCAGGTCGACGCGGCTGATGAGCTTCGTGAAATCACCGATGAAGACCTGGCCGGCGAACGGCCCGAACTTGCCGCCGGTGGTGTCCCAGACCGGATCGCCCGGTGAACCGCCGATCGAACCGTGCGGCAGCACCACGCTGGGTGGCGTGCGCAGCCGTTCGAGTTCCTCGGCCGACGGCTTGCGGCCGCCGAGCGACTCGTCCCATTTCAGGCTCGCGGGGTGGCCGTAGAACCGCCCGCGCTGCACGTGAATCAGCGGACTCGAGGCGATGTAGTCACCCTGCTGGTCGGTGATGAAGACCTCGCCGTCCGGGCTCACCCCGACGCCAGCGGCCTGGCGGAAGCCGGACGCCCAGGGCAGCAGTTTTCCCTCGGGCGTAATCTTGAAGACCCAGCCCTGCCAGCGCGCCGCGGACGGCTTGGCCTCGCGCGCGATCTTGTCGAGGCTGGTGGGGGTGCGCGCGTTCCGGAAGTTGAAGGCGCCGGCGACGTCCGGCAGCCCGATCGCGAGCACGAAGTTTCCTGCGTGGTCGCGTTTCGGCCCGAAGAGAAACTCGTGCCAGTTGTCCGTGACGCCCCACTCGGCGTTCACGGCCTCATAGCGCTCGGCCACGCCGTTGCCGTCGGTGTCGCGCACCCGCGTGAGCTCCGGCCGCTGCGCGACGTAGATGTCGTTGTCGGCGGCCACGAACAGTCCCATCGGCTCGTGCAGGCCGTAGGCGAAGCGGCGCCAGTCGCGCTTCGCCGGATCGCAGGTCCAGACTTCGCCGTGACGATTCGCGACGACGAGCCTGCCGGTGGGGGAGAACTCCACCGCGGAAATCTCCGGCGACAGCGCCGGCGGCAGCGGGATGTCCTCCAGCCGGTAGGCGTCGTTGGCGGTGGCGGTGACCGCGGTCAGGCTGGCCACCAGGGCACTCAGCGCCGATTGGAAGAGTTTTCCCCCCGGAGGCTGCCGCATCGTCGCCGCCGGAGCGGCCGTCGCCGCACCGCCGTCGCGGCGCCTTCCGCGCAGAGACTTGAAGGGCATCCGCAGGCTCATGGCTGGCGCGGGCTGAGGTCGATCTGCAGGGAGAACGCGCGGCTGCCCGGCGCCGTCAGCGCGGTGCGGGCCTCGTTCCACGCGCCCCCGGGACTGGCGATTCTCGCCGTCGGTTGCGGCTCGACCGCGTACGACCAGCCCTCGACCGGCGTATCCGCCCGGAAATGACGCACCAACCCGCGGCCGCCCGGGGCGGCGCGGATCTCTTCGCGCACCGGGATGCCGTCGAGCGTGTAGTGGAACTCCACCGCGTCGGGCAGGAGCACGTAGCCCTTGAACACGTACGCCGGTTCGCCGGCGCCCGGCTTCAGCCGGAGCGGGAAGCGCACGTGCTCGCGGTACACGATCGCGCCCTTCATCTCGGCGGGCTGGTTGATCTTCGCCTTCCAGGTGGGACCGAGGTCGACGAACGCGCCCTGCCAGACGTAGTTCACGCCGCCGCGGCCGGGATCATAGCTGAACCCGAGGTTGGGTCCGAGCGCGACGGCGAAGGAAGAAGGGCCGCAGTCTGGCAGCATCGTGCGGTACACGAGCACTCCGTCCGCCGCCGCGGGCGCGGCGCGCAGATCGGCCGACACGCCGCCGGCCAGGAGCAGGAGGGCGAGGTACACGCGCGCGCGGAGCCGGAGATCGGGCGGGACGAGGGACATGAGAGACGCGGTCGGGGCGGGGTTGGGCGTAAAGCTCAGAACGTCCCTTTCACGCCGATCGCAAACTGCGTGCCGTTGTTCGTGTCGCGCTGGAAGCGGGCGTAGCCCGGCGTCTGCGGCCCGTAGATGTGCTCGGTGAAGTACTCGTTGAAGACGTTCCGGACGTTGGTGAAGACGCTGAACTTCCGGCTGACGAGGAATTCGACGTTCAGGTCCATCGACGTGCGCGGCTGGCGAAAGGTGAACGCTCCGGTGCCCATGGTGGCCACGGGGGCGCGTTGCGATTCTCCCTGGTGCGTCCACTGCGCCATGACCGTGAAGGGGCGGCGCGAGAAGGTGAAGCCCCAGTTGAGCGACTTCGGCATGAATCCCCGCCAGTCGGCCTCGCTGTTGCCCTCGAGCCGGAGCCGCGTGCCGTTGGCGAAGACCTGGAACATCCGGCCCCAGTTGCCCGCGAAGGCGAGCGAGTGGCGGACGTTGAATTCCAGGCCCGAGACGCGGGCGTCGCCGGCGTTGACCTTCGTTGACAGTGTCCATCCAACGTAGCGCGGATCGAGTCCGAAGGCCTCGATGTCGGCCGCCGTGGCGACTCGGGCGATCGCGCCGAAGAAATCGGTGAGATCCTTGCGGAACCCGCCGATGCTGAAGAGACCTCCGGCGTCGGTGTAATATTCGAACGACAGGTCGTAGTTGTCGGCCGACCACGGCCGCAGGCCGGTGTTGCGGATATTGATCCGGCCGGGGTTGGCGAGCGGGTTGGACTCGAGGTCGACGTCGGCCTCGTCGATCGTCGAGTTGGGAATGATCTCCGAGAAATTCGGCCGGCCGTAGGTCTTTGCGTACGCGAAGCGGGCGAGGAAGTTGTCGGTCGCGTTGAACGTGACGTGCAGGCTCGGATAGACGTCGTCGTAGGAGCGGGCGGCGCGATAGCCGCGCTCCTTGTGCGTGAGGGCGAGTTGTTCCAGCGAACCCACCGCGCCGGCCTCGGGTTTGCGGATGCGGGCGCCGGTGGCGGTGCGCGCGAAGGACCCGTTGGCGTTGCGCACCCAGACGGCGGCGGGATCGACGAGCGGCCCGATGCCCTCGGTCTCGGTCTTCTCGTAACGCACTCCGCCGAGCAACTGCAGGCGGTTGCGCCAGAGCCGGAGTGTGCCCTGGGCGTAGAGGGCGGAGACGCTTTCCTCGATCGCTTCGGAATTGGTGATGTCAGAGGTGCGGTTGGCGACGACCTGGGCGGGGGTAAACGTGAAGAGCGACGGATTCTGCTCCCACATCTGGTAGGCGATGCGCGGCGAGGCCCAGGGGATGTTACGTCCGCTGGCGAAGGGCGACGACGTGGTGAAGACCTTGGTCGCGAACGGTGCGGAGGACTGGTTTCCGCCGGGGCCGTTGTACGTGTAGGTGTAGGTCGGCCGCCGGCTGTCGCGTTCCTGGTTGCGGTAGGAGCCGCCGAGTTCAAGCGAGGCCGGGATGGGCAGGAAACCGAGCGCGCGGCGGACGCCGAGGTCGCCGTTCGAGACGATGTCCGTCGTGTTGCGGATCTGACCCGAACTCGCCGTGTTCACCACGTAGTTGTTGATGTCGTGCAGATCGACCTCCTGGTTGGCGTTGTTGAAAGCGCGGATCGCCTGCGGCCGGTTGCCGCCGAGGCCGTTGAACACCAGCCGCACCGGCTCCCGCAGCGTGCGGGCGAGGTTGTTGAAATGACCGTACTGGCCGCGCTCGTTGGTGCGGGAGGCCATGGCGTTGTTGTAGCCGTGCGACTTCGAGTACGAGGCGCCGGCGAGGATGCGCCAGGTACCATCCTCGAAGCGGTAGCGCAGGTTCTCACTGAGGAGCGTCTGCGTAATGTGGTGGTGCCCGCCGCCGAACGTCACCGCGCCGCGGCCGGTCGCACCGTTGGTCGAGTCCGGCGTGAACGTCAGCGGCGTGCCGGTAGCGGGCGTCGGCGTGCCCGTCGTGCCGGCGTTGAACGTCCAGCTGTAGTTGGCGTTGTCGTCGCGGAAGCGGCTGTAGAGCACGTTGAGGGACAGGACCGAGTTGGGCGTCACGCGCCAGTCGAGCTTGGCCGAGCCGGCCTGGCGCCAGATGTACTTCGGCGCGTCGACGAAGCCGTACGACTGCAGGTACGGCCGGTCGGGTGTCGCACCGGTGCCGGTGCCCGCGCCGCTCCAGGTCATCGTATCCAGATCCTGGACATTGTACGCGATGTTGCTGGCGGCATTGACGACGAAGCCAAAGTTCTCGCTCACCGGCTTGGTGTAGGTGACGTCGAAGCCGGGGACGGCCTTGTAGGTCCGGTTCTCGAACGGAAACGGCGTCTGCTTCAGCGTGAAGTCCTCGCCGTTCATCGAGAGGTACGTGCGGTAGCGGAACTCGGCCCGGTTCAGTTCGAACGCGCTCTTGCTGACCATGTTCACGGAGCCGCCGAGCGAGTCGGCGGGCGAGGACGGCAGCGGCACCTTGGTGATCTCGACCCGGGCGATGCTGTTGATGTTGACGCCCTTGAAGTCGAAGGCGCGCGTGTTG
>JAEUHA010000629.1 GCA_016793535.1 Opitutaceae bacterium
GGGGCCGTCGGTCCGGATAACGAGCGGGCCGGTGAGCGAACGTGCACGGGCTGCACAATATGAACATTCGCGTCTGGACGTGCGGTGCGTTTTGCCGCGACGTTCTCCGGGTGCTTATGCGTCTCCTTCGTCCCACCCCAGGCGTCGTTGGTGGACCGGGGAGGACCGGCGTTGGATCGCCCCTTGGAGTCGCCGCCGGCCGCGGCATCACTCTTGCTCCACGCGCGGCTCCTGCTTTTTCGTTTTCGGTCCGTCCTTTCCATAGCCCCACATCCTGTTGATTGGTCCCAAGGCAAAACATGAAGCAAACAGAACGATTGGTAGTCCTCGCTCTCGCCCTCGGCGCCCTGACCGCGCCGATCGCCCGGGCGCAAACGGCGGCCCCGACGGCCGCGACGCAGTCGACCGGAACGATTTCCGGCCGGGTGCAGAACGTCGTGACCGGCAACTTTCTCAACAACGCCCGCGTGGTGGTGAAGGGCACGGACATCGTCGCGTACACCGATGAGTCCGGCACGTACCGGCTGGTCGGCGTACCCGGCGGCAACGTGACGCTCGAAGTCTTCTACACCGACCTCGACACGCAGCAGATCACGCTGAACCTGGTTCCGGGTGCGGCGGTCGAGCGCAATGTCGAGATGACGAGCCAGGCGCGCTACGGCTCCGCCGGCAGCGTGGTGAAGCTCGACAGCTTTCGCGTCACGACGGACAAGGAGACCGATGCCCGCGCCATCGCGACGAACGAGCAGCGCTTCGCCTCGAACATCAAGAACGTGATGGCGACCGACGAGCTCGGCGACGTGCTCGGCAGCAACGTCGGCGAGTTCCTGAAGTTCATCCCCGGCCTGACGGCGGAGTATTCCGAGGTCGAGATCGTCGGCATCTCGGTGCGCGGCATCGGTGGCGCCATGACGTCGTTCACGTCCGACGGTGCGGCCCTGGTGAGCGCCAACGCGTCGCCTGACCGCAACTTCAACATGAACACCCTCGCGCTGAACAATATTTCACGCATCGAGGTGACCAAGGTGCCGACGCCGTCGACGCCGTCCGACTCGCTCGCGGGCTCGGTGAATCTCGTGACGAAGAGCGCGTTCGAACGCAGCAAGGCCCGGCTCAACTACGGGCTGACGCTGATCGGCAACAGCGAGAACCTCACCTTCAGCAAGACGCCGCACACCAATGGCGACCATCCGACGCGTAAGGTGCACCTCGGGTGGGAATTCGACTACACGCTGCCAGTGAACAAGGATTTCGGCATCGTCGTGACCGGGATGCAGAGCAATAAGTACAACGAGCAGCACCTTGCGACGACGCTCTTCACCGCCAACGCCACCGGCACCGGGTCGTCGTTCAGCAATCCGTACCTGCAGCAGTTCACCCTCCAGGACGGACCGCGCAGCCAGTCGCGGCGCAACTACGGACTCAAGGTCGACTGGCGGGTCCAGCGGAATTCCGTCCTTTCGTTCAACGTCCAGCACAACTCGTACAAGACGTACATCGGCACGCAGAGCTGGGCGTTCAACGCGGGCACGGTCGCGACGCCGCTCCCGGCGACCGGCGTCCCGTTCAGTTTTTCCCCGAAGGAGACCATTGGCGCGACGGGTCGTGGCGCGGTGACGCTTTCGGGTGGCGCCCAGACCTTCGAAGGGGCCACGGACCAGTACACGGCCAAGTATCGCTACGATGACGGGCAGTGGCGGATCGATGGCGGAGCGAGTCTCTCGCGTTCGAACCGCTCGCGGCCCAATCCGGGCCACTTCGGCGGCATGACCACCACGCTGAACGGACCGGTGCGGGTTTCCCTGCGCGACATCGTGCTCGACCGGCCGTGGATCATCGAGGCGTTCGACAACAACAATCGCCCGATCGACTACTACGACATCAACAACTACACGCTGACCACCGCGACCCAGCAGCCCTACGACAACAAGTCGGACCACCGCTCGGCCCACGCCAACCTGCGCCGCCGGTTCAACCTCCTGCCGTTCCCGACGGCGCTGCAGGTGGGCGCGCTCCAGAGCGTGATGAAGATCGATGCGCGCGTGCAGACGATCACGTGGACGTACGCGGGTCCGGATGGCAACACGGCCACGCCCGACTCCGCGGCGCCGTATCAGATGCAGTCCTACCGGAATCAGGATTCCCACTACGGCTTCTCCAACGTCCCCTGGGTCTCGGTCAACCGTGCCTTCGACAAGCTGAACCTGTTCACCCAGACGCCGGCGAATCTCGTCGCGTCCGAGCAGTCGCGCATCACGGGCTCCGAGTACATCAAGGAGACCGTCTCCGCCGCCTACGTGCAGGCCGAGGCGCGGCTGCTTCGCAACAAGCTGAACGTCGTGACGGGCGTCCGCTTCGAGAAGACCGAAGACGAGGGCCAGGGACCGTTCGTCGACCTGGCGGCGGTGTTTGTCCGCAATCCCAACGGCACCTTCGCGCGCAACGCGGCCGGCCAGCGCATCCGCAAGCCCGAGGCCGGTGCCGCGGGTTCGATGGAGGAACTCCGGCTCCAGCGGAAGGAACGCGGCTACAATGTCGCGCGTTCCTACGACGGCGCCTACCCGAGCCTGCATTTCAACTACGAGGCGACGGAGAACTTCCTCGTCCGGGCCGCCTACGCCAACACCTACGGCCGGCCCAACCTGATCGACGTCATCCCCAACGCGCAGTTCTCGGAGAACGACCTCAACGAGCAGGACCAGAACAATCCCGCCATCGTCAAGGGCACGATCACGGTCCGCAATACGGCGTTGAAGCCGTGGACCGCCGACAACTTCGACCTCTCGGCCGAGTACTACACGAACGACGGCGGCATCTTCAGCGCCGGCGTGTTCATGAAGGACATCAGGAATTTCTTCGGCACCCAGGTGCGCCTGGCCACGCCGGAGATCCTCGACGAACTCGGCCTCGATCCCGGCTACGTCGGCTGGAACGTGAACACGAAGTTCAACTCGGGCGACGCCCGGATCACCGGCGGCGAGTTCAACTTCCGCCAGTCGCTGCGCCGCCTCGGCAGGTGGGGCAGCCACTTCACCATCTTCGCCAACGCGACCAAGCTGAAGCTCGAGGGCGACCGGCAGGCCGACTTCACGAGCTTTATTCCCAAGACGGGCAACTGGGGCGTGTCGTTCAACTACAAGCGCGTGACGCTCATGGCCCGCTGGAACTACCGCGGTCTCGACAAGCGCACGGCCCAGCCGGCGGTGGGCACGAATGGCTTCCAATACATCGGCGCCCGCACCGCGCTCGACATCAACGGATCCTACCAGCTCACGAAAAACCTGTCGGTCGTCGGCAGCGTGAACAACGTCTTCAACGTCCCGCAGACCCTCCTGCGCTACGCCGACGAAACCCCGGGTTACGCCCGTCAGAACCGCACCTCCGAGTTCGGCATTGCGCTTGCGCTCGGCCTCAAGGGATCGTTCTGAGGTTCGTCCGGTCCCTGCGGCTGCCGCCGGCGCGTCCAATCCGGTCGCGCCGGCCGGAGCCGTGCTCGTTTCCCTCTCCCCGTTTACTCCATGAAAAAATATAACGTCGCAGTCATCGGTTACGGTTGGGTCGCCACCGCGCACATCCAGGCGATCAACGCCACGTCGAACGCGCAGGTCACGGCCATCTATTCCTCCCGTCCGCAGGACAACGCCACGCTGAGCGCGCGCCACGGCAGTCCGATCGAGGCATTCACGGACCTGACCGCCCTGCTCAAGCGACCCGACATCCACGCGGTGTCGATCTGCAGCTACCCGTCGCAGCATGCCCAGCACGTGATTGCGGCGGCCAAGGCGGGCAAGCACATCATCCTCGAGAAGCCGATCACCCTGAACTGGAAGGACGCCA
>JAEUHA010000645.1 GCA_016793535.1 Opitutaceae bacterium
GGCGGGAGGCGGAGCGATCCGGTGAGCCGTTGATCAGAGCTCGTCGTCGTGAACCTGGTTCAGGGAGGAAGCCTTCTGGTATTCGGTGACGCGACCCTCGAAGAAGTTCTGCTCCTTCTTGATGTCCATCATCTCCGCCAGCCAAGGGAGCGGGTTCTTCACGCCGGCGGCGAGCGGCGTAAGGCCGCAGCCCTCGAGCCGGCGGTCCGCGATGTAATCGATGTAGGTGAGGAATTCATCAGCCGCGAGGCCGACCGCGTTCACGGGCAGGCAGTCGCGGATGAACTCCTTCTCAAGCGTGATCGCCTCGCGCATCAGCTCGCGCAGCTCTTCCTTGAAGTCGGTCGTCCAGATCTCGCGGTTCTCCTCGACGAGGTCCATAAACAGATTCCGGAACACCTCGATGTGGTTGGATTCGTCGCGCAGGGTGTACCGGAACATCTGGCCGATCCCGGGGAACTTGTTCTGCCGGTAGAGCGAAAGAATCATGCCGAAGAGGCCGTAGAACTGCGTGCCCTCCATGCACTGGCCGAAGACGAAGATGTTTCGCGCCAGCAGCTTCTTGTTCTCCGGGAGCGTGAGGTCGAGATCGCGCCGCAGCTGCTTCGAGACCTTGGTGACAAACTCGTTCTTGCGCACGATCGTCGGCACATCCTCGAACATCGCCTCGCACTCGTGCGGATTGATCCCCAGCGACGCGATCATGTACAGCAGCGAGTCGGCATGGATGTTCTCCTCGTGGGCGTGACGGCCCAGCACGAGCTTGAGCTCCGGGGCGGTCACCAGCTCCCGCACCACGTGCTGGATGTTGTCGCCCACGATGCCCTCGGCGGCCGAAAAGTAGCCGATGCCCATGCGGATGATCCAGCGCTCGACCTCCGAAACCACCTTCTCGTCCCGCCACTGCTCGATGTCCTTGCCCATGGGGATGTCCTCCGGCTCCCAATGGTTCGCCTTCATCGTGCGATAGAGGTCATACGCCCACTGATACTTGAGGGGCAGGAGGTTGAAGGTCATGGTCTCGCGACCGTTGATGACCTTCTTGGCGGCAAAAGCGGCTTCGGCTTTCGCTTGATCGAGGACGAACGTCTTGGAACCGATCTGAAACGTCTTGTACATGGAACGGAGGTGGCGGGAGGAAAGGGTCGGCGGAAGGAACGGAGAAAGGGACGGAAGAACGGGGCTTTGTTGGGGCAAAAAGGCCTGAGGCGAACCAAAGTTGTTACCAGTTATGCACGAGTTGCTGACCACTACAGGATGTGGTCATCAGCCGCGGCAACCACAACCCATGGTACCCCCTATTTTCTCCGTCAATGAGTTTGTGTCCCACCGGTCGTTAATTTTCTGCAAAGTTTTGCTTGCCGGCCCGGGAGGATTTTCCTGCCCCGGCTGGCCCGAATTCGGGGCGCGCTTTCCCCTCGGAAACGACCCGGAAAACGGCTTGGGAAGCCACGCGGCGGCTGGCCCTTACGACCGCCGACTCCATCCTTTGGATACGTATCCGCGGGGTGGACACGCCGCGGCGGCGGGGCAACAAAAAGGCCGCCCGCAGGGGGCGGCCGTGAGAGGCGGCAGGCGGGTCGCGGGGACCCGCGCTCCGGCTCAGAACTTCAGGCGCGCGCCGACCTGGATGCGCCAGCGCGACTGCGGGTTGTCGTAGACGAAGCCCGTCGGCGACAGCGCGTTGTTCGATGCAAGTTGGATGCGCCCGGTCGCATCGTACGTCGCCGTGCCGAGCGAGCGGCGCCAGAAGGTATCACTTTCCACGAGCGTGGTGCGCTCGTAGTAGTTGAACAGCTTCTGGCTGACGAACGACCCGAAGTTGGTGAAGTCGAGGAACACCTCGAGCTGCGCGGGACTGAACAGCGGGATGTGCTGCGAGATCTTCAGGTCGAGCCGGTTGACCCAGGGCTGCGAGTAGGCGTTGCGCGGGGCGAAGCCGCCGGCGTAGCGCGAGAGCCCGGACTCGTTGAGGAACGCGAAGTAGCTCGCGATCGCGTCGGCCGACATGCCGGTGAAGTTGAAGCGCGGATCGCTGGCATTGGACGGCACGGCGACGAGGTCGTTCTGGCTGATGCCGTCGCCGTTCATGTCGTTCGAGTAGACCCAGCTGTACGGGCTGCCCGTGCGGCCCTCGTAGTAGAGCGAGACGAGGGTGCGGGCGCCGCGGTCCCGCGCGTCGCGCTTGAGGGCGCGGCCGAGCAGGTTGAACTCGCGGGTGTAGGTCAGCTGGAAGCGGTCGCGCACCTCGAAGTCGGAGCGGGCCTCGACCACCTCGTTCTGATAGAAGACCGGATTACGGCCGAACTGGCTGCCGGCCGTGGTCGAGCCGAAGATCTGCGCGTCGGTGGCGCGGCCGCGCGTGTACGAGAAGTTGTACGCCCAGCGGTTCTTCATCGGGCGGTCGAGCGTGAGCGAGACGTAGCGCGACTCGCCGGTGGAGATGTTGCGGATGCGATAGAGGTTCAGGAAATCCGGATACAGCGCGGTGGTGGCGTTGTTCGCCAGCGAGGGGCTGCCGGAGAAGCGCGGCCGCCCGTCGGCGCCGGTGCCGGCCGGCCGCAGGTTCTCGTTCCGGATGAAGAACGTCTTGTCGTTGTACGTCTGCACGAGCTCGACGGTCGCGACCGTATCCAAGAAGGGGAGACGGTAGTCCACCGCGGCGTTGCCGCGCCAGACGGACGGCAGCTTGATCTTGTCGTCGGTCCAGTCGACCTCGCGGTCGTTCGTGCCGGTGTCGGGGCCGCTGCCGATCGGGTTGGCCGGATCAAAGCCGCTGCGCAGGTAGGCCTCGAGGCTCGCCGGCGCCGTCGTGATCGTGAACGTGCCCACGCCGAGCTGGTTGTAGGAGTTCGAGAAGAACACCCAGGGGGAGCGGCCCAGGAAGCGGCCGACGCCGCCGCGCACCTGGAGCTTGCGCTCCTCGTCCACGCTCCAGTTGACACCGACGCGCGGGGACACGGTCGTCACGCCGTCGATCGTGCCGGTGTTCCGGAATCCGGTCTGGCCAAAAAGCTTCTGGTTGAAGAGCGGGGGATTGCCGCTTTCCGTCATGTCGAAACGGACGCCGCCCACCAGCGAAAGCCGGCGGGACACGTCCCACTTCACCTGGCCGAACAAGCCGGTCACGGCGAAGTTGGAGAGGTCGGCGGCGGGCCGGACGGACGGGTCGTACATCGAGCGGTTGAAAGCCGCGACGGTGCCGGCGGTGAAGCCGGCCGTGCCGTTGAAGTCGAACTGGCCGTAGGAGCCCGAGCGGAACAGGTTGACGAAATCGCTCTCCTCGCGGTCAAAGCCGCCGGTGAAGACGAAGTTGCCGCGGAAATACTCGGCCGTCCCGCTGTAGCTCTTCGTGTCGACGAAGATCTGGTTGCCGTGGCGGCTGAACTCGGTGCCGAGGAAGAGAATGCCGGTCGTCGGCGTACCCGATTGGCTGATACCATTCACGTTGAGGATGTTGATCAGCGGCAGAGCCGACTTGGTCGGCGTGAGCTGGTCCTGCTTCGTGGTGGAGTACTTGAACTCCGTCTTCAGGTTCGGCGTCCACTGGCTGACGAACTGGCCCGCCGTGACCTTCTCGCGGCGCTCCTGGGCATAGAAGTACGAGTCGAAGGCGAAGCCGGGGCCGGTCGGCGTCGGGTTGACGCCGCGGGCGCCGGACGTGGCGGTGAAGCCGCCGTACTGCGGCAGCTGGCCCTCGGTGGTCGAATAGCGGACGCTCAGCCGGTGGTCCTTGGTCACCTGCCAGTCCAGCTTGGCCATGATCTTCTCATCGTCGGTCAGATTGATGGCCGACCCGCCGGGCTGACCCCAGTCGATGGTGCGCCCCGCGCCCGCGTTGATCGCGGCAAACCGCGACTGGATCGCGGCAATTTCGGAGGCGAGCGGCGTGAAGCCGGGATTGTTGGGCGGCGTGAGCCGCTCGAACTTCTCGTAGGACGCGAAGAAGAACAGCCGGTTCTTCAGGATCGGGCCGCCCAGCGTGGCGCCCCACGTCGTGCGCTCGGTGACGGGCACGACCTTGCGGCCCTGCACGGCGCGGGTCTGCACATCCTCGCCCTGCATCTGGTAGCCGAGCCACTCGTTGCCGCTGAAAATGTAATACGCACTGCCGCTGAAGCGATTCGTCCCGCTCTTTGTCACGGCGTTGACCGCGGCGCCCGTGAAGCCGGACTGGCGCACGTCATAGGGGGAGACCGAGACCGAAAGCTGCTCGATGGTGTCGAGCGAGAGCGGGTTAAAGAACGACGCCAGGCCCGTCATGTTGAGGCCGAACTGGTCGTTGATCCGCGCCCCGTCGATCATGATCGAGTTGTAGCGCGCATTCTGGCCCACCGCCGAAATCTGCGCCTCCTCGCGGTCGCCCGACAGCGCGCGCAGGGTCACGAAGGACGACGCGCTGATCACGTCCGCCAGCGATCGCTGCGTCGTCGGCTTCGCCCCGAGCCGCTCGCTCGTGAGGAACGTCCCCGCGCCCTGGGCGTTCGAATCGAGGGTCGAACGTTCGCCCGACACCACGAATTTCTCCATCGTCGTGACACCCGACGTCAGCGAGAAGTTCACGTCGATATCGGTGCCCAGCTGCGTCGTCACATCCGTCGTCGTCTCCGTTCCGAAATTCGCCGCCGTGACCGTGATGCTGTACGGGCCGCCGACCGGCAGGCTGCGGAAGTAGAAACGGCCCTCGGCATTCGAGGTCGCAGTAAACTGGGCGTTCGTCGGCTGGTGCACGGCCTTCACGGCGGCCCCGGCAACGGTGCGGCCGTCGGAGCCGCGAACGACGCCGGTGATGCCGGACGTCGTGACCTGGGCGTGCAGCGGAAGCGCCAACCCGAGCGCGAACAGCAGCGCGACGAGCAATCGTGTGAACATTGGGTGTGGTTTCATGGTGTGTGTGGCTAGGCGGGCTGGCCGGCGAAAGCACCGACGTCAGCTTGAACGAGCGAGGAAGACCGGGGCAAAATTCGCAGTCAAGTTCAGCGCACCCCCGGACCGGGCGGCGTCATGCAGTCGTAACCCGGCTGCATACCGCACATAAGCACAACCGTCGGCGCGGCCGGCCCCGCAAGCTGCACGACCCCCTGCAGGCGCGCCGTGCAACCTGCACGACAATCGCGGCCCAAGCCCGCCCGGGCCGCGGCAGTCGGTTACTCAAGCGATTCTTCACACGTGAGTTGACGCATAACTGATCCCGATTGGCACGAGTCGAGGTAAAGGGACGGCAAACCAAGGCAACTCAGCCCTCGACCCACGTTCCACCATGATCACATCACCGCTCCCTGCCGCCCCGTCCGTCCCGTCCGCTGACCGTGGCTCCAGCCGCAACACCGCCTCCGGCGCCGCGATCGGCCCGCATGCGCGGCGCGAGGCATCGAAACTCGAGGCCGCGTACGACGCCGAGCTCGTGCAGCGCTTCAACGCGGGGGACGAGTCCGCGTTCGTCGAGATCATGAACCGCTACCGGGACCGGATCTTCTCCGTCGCGTTCGCGCTGCTGCGCAACCGGGCGGATGCCGAGGAGATCGCGCAGGACGCGTTTGTCCGCGCCCACCGCGGCCTCGCGCGCTTCCGCGGCGATTCATCGCTCGCCACCTGGCTGCACCGGATCGCACTCAACCTCGCCCGGAACCGTTACTGGTACTTTTTCCGCCGCCGCCGCCACGCCACGCTGTCGCTCGACAGCGAGCTCGAGCCGGGCGGCAACGCGACGCTCGCGGACCTCGTCGCGACCGATGCCGCGGAACCGGCCCGCGCCGCGGTGGCGTCCGAGTTCTCCAGCCTGGTCAGCACGTGTATGGAAAAACTGGATGCACGCCACCGCGAGATCCTCACGCTGCGCAACCTGCTCAACCATTCCTACCAGGAGATCGCCGCCGCGCTCGGCATCAACGTCGGGACGGTCAAGAGCCGGATCGCCCGCGCCCGCGGCAGCCTGCGCGCCTTGATCGCCGAGACTTGCCCCGAGTTCGCCGCCGACGCCGAGCCGTCCGACTGGTTCGAACCCGTGCGCAACGGCGGCCGGCTCGCGGTGGCCGCCGCGTGACCGCGCGGCCGGGTTCCCGGCCACGCCGCGGCGCAACGTCCGGCACCGGGGCCTTGTTTTTTCCCGGTCGCTGCGCTGACCTCGCGGCGTGCCACCGCCGCTGTCGCTCCCGCCCTCCGTCGCCCGGCGCTTCGCCCGGCTCGCGCTCGGCCTGGAGTCAGGCTTCCCCTCCCCGGCCGACGCGCTCGCGCACCACGGTTACGTGCAGATCGACCCGATCAATGTCTGTGGCCGGATGCACGACCTCATCCTGCGCAATCGCGTCCATGGCTACCGCGAGGGCGACCTCATGCGGCACCTGCACGGCGAGCCCGACCGGCCGCTGGCTGCGGCGGCGCGGGTCGCCTTCGAACATCATGTGCCCGACACCGGCATCCTGGCCGCCTTTCCGCTGGACGCCTGGCCGTATCTTCAGGACGCCATGGCGCAGCGATCGCGGCGGCCGGGCGCGTGGGCCGGCCGGCTGACCCCGCGGGAACGCGAGGTCGCCACTCACGTGCTGGCCGAAATCGCCGCACGCGGACCGCTCGGCGCCGAGGACTTCGACGACGACCGGCGCGCCCGGGCCGTCTGGGGCGCCGCCAACCTGGTGAAAGCCACGCTACAAAAGCTCTTCTTCCACGGTCGCCTGCTCATCGCGGGCCGGTCGGGCAACCGGCGTCGATACGATCTGCCGGCACGCGTGCTGCCCGCGGCGGTGTTGTCCCAGCCGGCCGCGGCCGCCGACGCAACCCGCCGCTGGGCGGCCCTGCTCAAGCTGCGCCAGCGCCGGCTCACGACCCTGAAGCGCGACGAACTGCCCGCGATCGCCGACCTGGTGCAGCCGCTGGCCGTCACTGGTTGCCCGCCGCTCTACTGCCTGCGTTCCGACCTCCCGCTCGTCGACGCCGCCGCCCGCGCCGATGCCACCGCCCGGGCCGATTCGTTCCCCCTGCTGCTGGCTCCGCTCGACCCGCTCATCTACGACCGCGCCCTGACGCGAACGTTGTGGGATTTCCCGTATACGTGGGAGGCCTACACGCCGCCGGCCCGGCGAGTTCGCGGCTATTATGCCCTGCCCGTGCTGACGGACACCCGTCTGGTCGGGCACATCGAACCCCGGGCCGACCGGACCCGCGGCCGCCTGGTCGTAGTGTCACGCCGGATACGCCGCGGCCGCGCCATGACGCCCGCGCTGCGCGACCTCGCCCGGTGGCTGGGGCTGCGTCTGCGCTGAAACCCGACGCCGCGGCCTCACGCGGTCACCCACGGGGTGCGCGTGACCACCTTGGGCAGCTCCACGGGCGGCAGCTCCTGCAGTTGCGCGAGCAGTCGCGGCCCGTCGCTCAACCGGATCCGGTGGGAGTCGGCAAACATCCGCGCCTCGGTCGAAAATCCCATCGGCGCGACGAACCAGCCCTGCGGGGCGCCTTCGGCTGTCATCACGCCGAAAAGTTCCCGCACGCGCTTGGCGGTAATCACGCCGGCCTTGGCCCCCATGCAGCAAACGAGTCCCTGCACGTCGGGTTCACCCGCCTTCCGCAGCCGGATGTCCGCGTCGCCGTCCGTCGCATTCGCACACAGTTCGGTCAGAAATCCCTCCGCCTCCGCCAGGCCCGCCGCCACCACCACGACGCGTTCCTTGGACCACGCCGTGATTTGATCCAGCGTCGGCACGCCGCTCGCCGCCTCGGCAATCCGTTCGGCCATGGGAACGGGGCGCCGCATGGTTCCCGGCCGGCTCCCGGTTCGCCACAGCAGCCAGAGCAGCGTGAGCGTGACCACGAGGCCCGTGCCCACCGCCGACACGAGGCCCCAGCCGGCCGAGAGCAGGCTGTCCGCCACCTGCCCGGGCGTCACCGCCCGGACCGGACGATGCGCCGTGGTGGCGGGAGGCGCGTCGCTCGCGCCCGGCGCCGGCGGCAACGGGGCAAAGCCCAGGAGGTCGTGCATTTCACGCACCGCCGCAATCACCCGCGCGGCATAGGTCTCGCCCGCCGTCGGACGCGAGAGGTCGATCTTCGCCAGGCTCTCGCCGGCCGGGGAAAGCACCAGCAGCGTCGGATAAACGGTCACTCCCAGCCGTTCCCGCAGGCGGACGTGGGGGTCGCGCGGCGTCCCGTTGTGATCCGGCAGGTCCACCCGCAGGAGCACGTACCGCGATTGAAACGCGGCGACGAAGTCCCCCTGCAGCGCCACCTCCTCGCGAAACTGACGGCTGGGACCCGACCAGTCGGAGCCGGAAAACCACACGAGCAGCGGTGCCGATCGCTGTATCGCCGCCTGCGAGGCCAGGGCAACGTCGCCCGTCCAGCCGGCAATCTCCGTCACGCGCGCCACCGGGGGCGCCGCTTTGACCGCCGCCGGAGGCAACCGCGGCGGCTCCCCTGCCTTGAATTCGAGCCGGACAACCCGGCCCTCCTCCAAAATGACCTGTCCCTGCGGATATTTGAAAATCTCCCGCGGGCCGAGCCGGGAATGGAGGATCGGTTCCCCGTAAGCCGCCAGGAGCGCCGCCTTCGTCGTACCCACGCCAATGGCAGGCGGCGGCTCAGCCCCCCAAAGGCCAGGCCCGCCGCCGATCAGGCTGAACAGCCCGAGGCAACCGAGGACGTAGAGTCGCACGGACCTTTATATCGGCCGCGCCGGTCAGAACTTTACAGCAGACTCAGCTGGGTCGGACGGCTCTCCCGCTCCGCCGGCCACGCGGCCGGCGCCGGCACCGCCGGAGCCCGGGCATGCACCCGGGCCTGAAACGACCGCGCGAGCTCCGGCGCCAGCGCGTCGTCCGGATGATGCGTGAAAAAGAAAGGCGTCCGCCCCTCCCCCACCCAGCCCGCCACGGTCGTCGCCCATTCCTCGAGCAGGGCGTGATTCCGCTCCAGAACCGGGTCGCCGACAAACCGCACGAAGGGCCGCGCCCCGAGCGCCGTGCGTCGCACCGGCACGCGCGGTTTCTTCCGTTTCGCATCGAGCGTCGCCGGGTCGGTCGCCACCGACGCAAACAGCCCCCGCGTGTCGAAGACCACCCGCTCCATCCCCCGTTGCGCCAGCATCTCGTCGAGCGCCCGCTCCTCCGCCGCACCGTCGAAAAACTCCGGACTCCGCACCTCGACCGCATAGCTGAACTCCCGCGGCAGCGAACGCAGGTAGGCCTCCAGCTCGCGCAGCCGCCGGGCGCCAAAACTCGGATGCAGTTGCAGGAAAAACGGCCCCAGCCGCGCGCCCAGCGGCGCAACCCGGGCGAGGAATTCGCGCGTGGCGGCCTCCGCGCCGACCAATTGCAGGTCATGCGTGATCGTGCGGGGAAACTTCAGGCAGAAGCGAAACGTGTCCGGCGCCTCGGCCGCCCAGCGGGCGACGGTGCCGGGGGCCGGCAAACCGTAGAACGTCGAGTTGCCCTCGCTCGTGTCGAACACCCCCGCGTATTGGGGCAGAAACTCCTCGCGCCGGGCCGCGGCGGTGAAAAATTTCCCCCGCCACGGCTCATGCGCCCAGACCGGACAGCCGAGAAACAGTTTGCCCACGCTCATGCTCGTCCACGTCTCGCACGCGGACCCGCCCGTGCCAAGGTGAACCGGGCGCAGCGAATTTCCGTGCCCTGTCCGGCCGCGCGCGCCTAACTCGCCCGCCTCCATGCCCGCGGCCGTCTCCGATCTCGAACTCCTGCTCCGGCGCACCTTCGGGTACGCCAGCTTCCGGCCGCTGCAGCGCGAGATTTGCGAGGCGACGCTCGCCGGCCGGGACGTCTTCGCGCTGCTGCCGACGGGCGGCGGCAAGTCCCTTTGCTTCCAGATTCCCGCCCTCGCCCGCGGCGGCCTCACGGTCGTGGTCTCGCCGCTGATCGCGTTGATGAAGGACCAGGTCGACCAGCTGCAGGCGAGCGGCGTGGCGGCGACGTTCCTCAATTCCACCCTCGACGCCGACGAGGCCCGGTCGCGGCTCCGCGGGCTGCACCGCCACGAGTACCGGCTGCTCTACGTGGCCCCGGAACGCCTGATGCTCGAGGGCTGGGTCGAGAACCTGAAGCAGTGGAACGTCACGTGCATCGCGATCGACGAGGCCCACTGCGTCTCCGAGTGGGGCCATGATTTCCGCCCGGAGTACCGGCAGCTCGCGAAGCTGCGCGAATCCCTCCCCGAGGTGCCGATGATGGCGCTGACCGCCACGGCGACGGCGCGGGTGCGCACGGACATCGTGACCCACCTGAAGCTGCGCGAACCGGCGGTGTTCGTCGCCAGCTTCAACCGGCCCAACCTCACTTACCGCGTGGTGCCCAAGGACCAGCCGCTGAAGCAGATCATCACCTTCGTCGGCCGCCGGGAGCAGGACAGCGGGATCATCTACTGCGCCAGCCGCGCCGCCGCCGAGCGGGTGGCCGAGGCGCTGGCGGGCCGGGGCTTCCCGGCGCGGCCGTATCATGCCGGCTTGGACGCCGCGGAGCGCGGCCGCAACCAGGAGCAGTTTCTCCGCGACGACACCCGCATCATCTGCGCGACGATCGCGTTCGGCATGGGCATCAACAAGCCGAACGTCCGCTGGATCATCCATCACGACCTGCCGAAGAACATCGAGGGTTACTACCAGGAAACGGGGCGCGCGGGCCGGGACGGGCTGCCGGGCGACTGCCTGCTGCTCTTCAGCGCGGGCGATATCGCGAAGCAGACGCACTTCCTCGACGAGATGACGGACGCGCGGGAACGCGACGTCGCCCGCGCCCAGCTGCGCCAGATCGTGCACTACGCCGAAAGCTCGGGCTGCCGCCGGGCGGAACTGCTCGCGTACTTCGGCGAGACCTTCCCCCTGGACAACTGCGGCGCGTGCGACAACTGCCTCGAGCCGCGCGAGACCTACGACGGCACGATCGTCGCGCAGAAATTCCTCTCGTGCATCTACCGGATCGCGCAGAACAGCCGCTTCGGCGTCGGCCTCAACCACATCATCGAGGTCCTCACCGGTGCCGACACGGAGAAGATCCGCCGCTGGGGCCACGACCGGCTCACCACCTACGGCATCGGCGGCGAGCTGTCGCGGCCGCAGTGGGCCGCCGTGGGGCGCGAGCTGATGCGGCTCGGCTACGTCACGGTCGCCGAGGGGGAGTTCGCCACGCTGGAGCTGACCACGGAGGGCATGAACCTCCTGCGGACCCGTCAGCCCGTCACGCTGACCAAGCCGCTGGACCTGCCGAAGGCGAAACGCGCCCCCGCCCGGCGGGAGGGCGACATCGCCTGCGACGAGATCCTGTTCGCGCGGCTGCGCGTCCTCCGGAAGCAGCTCGCGGACGAGCGCCGGGTGCCCGCCTACATTGTTTTCGGCGACAACACGCTGCGCGCCATGGCGCGCTACTATCCGGAATCCCCCGCCCAGATGGAGGGCATTCCCGGCCTGGGCGAGAAGAAGCGGGCGGAGTTCGGCGAGGTCTTCGCCGCGGCCATCGCGGAGTACCTGACGACGAATGGGCGGATGGCGTTCGACTAACGAACCCTGTGGGAGGGGCTTTACGCCCCGACCGACCGCCGCGCACGCTTCGCGTCGGGGCGTGAAGCCCCTCCCACCCTCCGCCAAGAATCCTGCAGCGCGCGGACGCATGAGGGTCAGGGCCAGCCCCCGGCACTCCCTTGCGGACTTGCCTTTCCGACCTACCGCGGTCGCGCTTCTCGCACCACGCCGCCATGACCTCGCCCGACGACAACATGCTCGCGACGCTCGGCCGCATCGGCGCTGCGCCGCCGGAGGTCATCGAGCTGTTCGACTACCTCGAGGACACGCCGATGTGGATGAAGGACGAGGCCGGGCACTACGAGTGGGCTAACGTCGCGCTGCTGCTGAACTTCGGCGTGAAGACGCGCGCCGAGCTGATCGGCCGCACGGATTACGATTTCTGCGGCGAGGTGCTGGCCAACCAATACCGGATCGACGACGAACGCGTGCTGCGCGGCGAACGCATCCTCTCCCGCGTCGAGCTCGTCGGCCGCTTCAACCACACCGCCCGCTGGTGCGTGACC